>WTFZ01000031.1 GCA_011523835.1 Synechococcus sp. CO36386bin_29
GTGAAGGCAAGCCGGCGTTCGTGATCTGCGATGTGGCCGACGAGTTGAATGTGGACGTGATCGTGATGGGAACGCGGGGGGTGAATTTGCAAGCTGAAAGCGGCAGCACGGCATCTCGGGTGATTCAGCTGGCGCCCTGCCCTGTGCTGGTGGTGCCGTGAGTTCACCGCCGATTCAGTGGTATCCGGGCCACATCGCCAAAGCGGAGCAGCAGCTCAAGCGCAATCTCGACAAGGTGGATCTAGTGATCGAGGTGCGCGATGCCCGCATTCCCCTGGCAACGGGGCATCCCCATCTCAATCGTTGGATCAGCGGGAAGCAGCATCTCCTGGTGATCAACCGGCGTGACATGGTCACCCCCGCGGCAAGGGAGGCCTGGGAGGCGTGGTTCAAGGCCCGCAGCCAGCGCACTGTGTGGTGCGATGCCAAGGCCGGCACCGGTGTGAAGCAGGTGCAGCAGGCGGCGATCCGTGCAGGTGATCAGCTCAATGAGCGGCGGCGCAACCGCGGCATGCGCCCCCGGCCGGTGCGGGCGCTCACCCTGGGATTCCCCAACGTGGGCAAATCCGCTCTGATCAATCGGCTTGTGAAGCAGAAGGTGGTGGCCAGTGCTCGGCGTGCCGGCGTGACGCGCACCCTGCGCTGGGTGCGTCTTGGCCAAGACCTCGACCTGCTCGATGCGCCCGGGGTGCTGCCGCCTCGGCTGGATGACCAGCAGGCAGCACTCCATCTGGCGTTGTGCGATGACATCGGCCAGGCTTCTTACGACGGTGAACTCGTGGCCCAGGCGTTCTTGCAATTGTTGAGGGATAGTCAGCGGCGGGAAGCCTCTGGGGTCGTTTTGTCGAACCTGGAGCAGCGGTATGGAACGCCAATGGCTGGATCCACTGCTGATCCAGCCTTTTGGCTGGAGGCAACGGCTCAACGTCACACCTCCGGGGATACGGCACGGATGGCCCAGCGGTTGCTCGATGATTTTCGGCGTTTGTTGTTGGGGACAATTTCCCTGGAGCTGCCAGTCGAGAGCTAGGTACAGGGAATGCTGTCTTTCATTATTAAGAATATCTTTTCAATCGAGGCGGAAAACAATGACATTGCTTCAATGAATTTGAATGATTTATGGATGTGAAAAACGCGCTTGATTGTTTTCGGCAAGATCCTTGTTTGCCTGGCTGGGATGATCCTTATTCAGTGTATGCCGAGTTGAGATTGGAGGCTCCAATTCACTGGTGCGAAGGGCCCAGGATGTGGATGATCATTGCTTATCATGAGGCTGCTGAGCAATTGAAGGACCATCGCTTTAGTCGCCAGCAGCATCTCGATAAACTGATTTCTCGTTTCGGAGCTGGCCATATTTTTGATCGACAAAAGAATGATCTTCCTTACATGGACGGGACAGATCATGCGAGGATGCGACACCATGTTATTAATGCCTATCGAAGGATTGATTTCCCTTCATTGAAGGGATTTACGGAGGCGTTTCTGGATTCTCGCTTGGAGAGTTTGTCGCGTCAAAAGCAATTTGATGTTGTGCATGAGGTCGCAGATCTTCTTCCTGTGATGGTGGTTAGTGAGTTGCTTGGAGTCCCTGCGGACCAGCAGGAACAGGTGGGGCGAAAAGTGGGATCATTTGTACGTGCTAGAGGGCTTACACAAACAGAATCAACAATGGAGAGAGGAGATGACTCGATAGCATTTTATGAAGAATACTTTTTGCCGCTGATCCATGACAAGCGTAAAAATCCTTCATCTGACTTGTTGAGTCGTTTGATCGCTGACCCCCAGGAAGGAGTTCATCTCTCGGACGAGCAATTATTGTTGATTATTAGTAGTAACTTCTACTCGGCAAGTGTTTACACGCTTCGATTGCTTGTCAGTACATTGGCTTGGGTGATGGCATTAAATCCTGATTCTTTTGCTCGAATTCAAGACAACCGAGAGCTTGTTGTGCCCGCATTGGAAGAGGTGTTGCGTTGGGATGCCCCGGCGCAAGCCACCAACGCAAGCGTTGCCTTGGAGGATATCGAAATTGGTGGAAAGCTGGTTAAGGCAGGAGATTCTTTGTCCGTTCTCGTGGGTGCTGCTAACCGTGATCCCAAGACCTTCCCTGATCCTGATCAATTTTTAATAGATCGTCATCCCAATCCACACCTTAGTTTTGCGCCTGGGTTGCACCAATGCCTCGGGCTTCAAATTGCGAGGATGGAAGGTGAGGCCGCGCTTCATGCATTTTGTGATCATTTTTCATCGCTGTCTGTGATTCAGTCAGAGAGTCAACGGTTTGTTGGTGATCGCTTCCGTGGCTTTGATCGTTTGATGCTTGATGTGTCCCGTCGATAAGAAAGGTCTTGCTGTCATTACCTATGGAATACATTGAATGTCTATTTATTGGCTCTGGGGAGAAGGCCAAGCCATCCGCATTGAAAAACAACCTGATTCATTCAGTTGAATCTGCCCTGGCCCACGTTGAAATGCGGCTCGAGCAAGGTTTAAGCCGATGGCTGATTGTTGCTGTGAATGATCATCCAGGTTTGGATCAGCTTGATGATCCGAATTTTTGCGTCGTTCGTTTTCTTGAGCAGGCCAGTGCACAATGGACGCCTGATCAAGTCATGTTGATCGCTGATGTTGGATTGTCCCCGTATCTCGCATCTGGTCACAGTGTTGTCTTGAAGGAGGGGCTGGTCGATCTCGAGTCTTCCTATCAGGCTGCGATTCGGTTGGCCTTGCGGTTCGCTGAGGCCGGTGCCCATTATGTCGCTCCTTGTCTGTCGTTGCCAGATCAGACATCCCGGTTGGTCGAGGCTTTGAGAAGGAAAAATTTGGCGTGTGGATTGATGCCTTACAGCACAAAGTTTTCCTCTTCGTTGTATGGACCTTATCGTTCGACGGTTGGTTCATCCCTCGGGTTCGCTCGCAAAAGTTATCAGTTTGATTTTTCTGATGCAGAGATGGCGCTTCGTCAAATGGATGAAGACTTCAGGCAAGGAGCGGAGATAGCCATTGTAAAACCAGCGCTACCTTACCTCGATGTCTTGCAGGATGCTTGCCGTCGCGCAGGTCGTCCAGTGGCTGTGTACCACGTCAGTGGTGAATATGCGATGGCGATGAGGGCAGCCAAAGCCGGCTTTCTGGATCCTGATGCGTATTTCTCTGAGATCCATGCTGCGTTCGCCCGTTGTGGTGCTCGTTATGCGATTGGTTATGCAGCGGATTATTTCCTGCATTGTGTGTCTGATTGATGCGAATCCTGGTGGTCGGCTCTGGCCCGGTAGGGCTCATGTTCTGCGCCAAGTTGTCTCGGCATGGGCATGACTGTGTCTTGATCGAGCGTCATGATTTCAAAAAAACATTGTCGCGAGCCTCCACGCTTCAGCCTGCTGCCCTTGAGCTTTTGTCTGAATTTGGTTGCTGGCCTGAGCTCTTAGCCCAAGGGGAGGTTGTCTCAGACATCATGGCTTGGAATCTTGATTGCTCGACGCAACAACGATCAAGTTATGACGCGCTTTCTGCTCAAACTCGTTTCCCTTATCGGTTGCATCTGCATCAGGCTGTCTTGCGCGAGCAATTAATCGCTGAACTGCGTGCGTCCGGTGGTTGTTATCTGGTTGACAATGCCGACGCTGTTTCCTTGCAGTTTGATCGTTCTTATCAAGGCGTGTCTGTGCGCGTCAATCGGTCTGGATCCAGTGGTTTGAGCCAGAT
>WTFZ01000136.1 GCA_011523835.1 Synechococcus sp. CO36386bin_29
TTGGGGCCGTCGATGAACTCCTGAAACTCCTCTGCTGTGATTCCCTCGCGGACTTCCCAAATGCAAAAAGCAGGCCCTTCAGGACCAATCGGACAAAACGCGTGGTTATAGAAACCTGCTTCGAGGTTTTTGGCGATTGCCTCATCCCAACCACCACCCGGTGCCATGACGGCCTGTGCTGTCTCCCACCATTGCTGTGATTTGCCAGCACGGAACTCGTGATGAACGTGGAAGAACTTTGATGCCATGGACCAGTTAGATGCTTTTTCATTCTGGTCGGAAGTCGTGGGACGTGCACAGCTCACGCCCTCCAATCAATCGAGCTCCATCCGCTCTCCTCTGTTCCTTCTACTCCTGTTGTCCGCTTAAACGTCCCTTCACATGGAGCTTCGCTTCAACACGAGCTGCTCGTAGAACCATTGGTGCATGACGTGATCAGTTCACTGCTAACAGACGTGAAGATCGAATGGCTTGATCTTGCGTTGAGCAACGAACGCAATCATGTCGAGAAGCTCTTGGCTACGGACTCCAACGCGCTGCTCTCCAGCCTGGACCTGGCAGATTTCTTGTTTGCCGTTAACCCCGATTCAGACATCACCGAGGAAGACCACGGCGTCGTCGTTGATGTCCTCTGAGTCAATGTCCTCTGAGTCGATTTCCTCTGAGTCGATGTCCCCTGCGTCGGTGGCCGCTTAAGGGGCAACGCAAAGACTGGCTTGTACTCGTTGACCCAGGTTCAATGCTCTGGCCTCAGTGTTTACGCAGGATCTCAACGCCCCCTGATGGATTCGAACCATCGACCGACTGCTTAGAAGGCAGTTTTTAATCCCAGTGTTGATGGGGCTTTTTCAGTCAGGGACTGGTTTTTTGCAGATCTGTGCAGGCGGTTGCAATCCGTTGCAAGCCTGATTTGACGCAAAAGTGAGTGCAGTGCGCTCACTTTCTTGCAATCTTCCTTCAGGACGTTGCAGCCCCCTGCAATCACTGGTGACTGACTGCTTCATAGGCAGTTTTTCCCTGCTCCTCAGCCGACTGGATCACAGCAGCCATTTGCAATTTCTTGCTGGCCTGAACCAGATGCGCCAGCGCTAAACGAAACCCCAGCGCCACCGATTTCGGATCCTTCGATTGCATCAACTCCATCCACGGTCCCTCCAGCTGCTCCAGATCCGACATGGCCATCAGCGCCACCATTTCGACGCACGGAATCTGGGCTGAAGGCATCAGCAGCTGGCGGGGTCACAGCAGCCAGACTGCCGGGACTGAATCAACCGACCAGCCCGAGCTGGCACATCAAATGCAGGCGGGCTCCCAGCTCTTCAGTTGATCGAAGGGGATCAGTTCAAGCCCAGAGGGAACCGCCGCCATCGGTTCACTTCTCCCCGATCAGATCGATCCAGCTCAATCGCCCCGAGCAATCGCTTCCTGCTCCTCAAAGAACTGGATTCCATCAGCCACTTGCCACGGCTTTCTGGTTTGCCCAACATCCGAGGCCTAGCAGCAGACAGTCATCGCCCTGGGTCGTCTACCTGCCGAACTGAGGCGCCTGTGCCTCCAGGTATTTGGAACGTCAGCTTGCATAACTCGTGCACCGAATCTGCAGACGCCAGCGTTTCCGAACGGTTGTAAAGCCCTGATGAAAAGTCGACAAGCGTGCCAAACGTATCTTGCGTCGCTAAAAATATTGATGTCTGCAGGTACGCCTCAAAACCTGCAATACGGAACCATCAATCCTCTGAATTTGATTCGATTGCAGCTGTGAATGGATTCGCTTTTTGGCCGCAAGAAGCCTTTCTCTCACTGGCCTACAGCTTGTGCGGCGGCAATGACCTGCTCGCCATCGGCCGTTCCCGCCGATGTCAATCACCCCCGCTCAAGTCGCTTCAAGCCACACCCAACACAAGCGGATCGACCGAGCGATGACTCAACTGCTGCTCACAGGCACCTCCACATCCACCAACCTCAGCGAGGCTTTGTTGTTGGTGGAAGGTCGCCTGGCGTCCTGGATCAGCAATCAAGGCTCCTTTAATGACCTGCTGCGCCAGGTGTTTGGGGTGCCTCCAAGCACCAGCGCCAAGAGTGCCGCTCTGCTGGCTTCGATCCAAGCATCCGGTCTGGGGATCAGCGTCCAGATCCTGGATGCCAAAACGATGGATGGCCTGATTGCTGCTTACACCAGCGCAGCGCCGGATGATGGCGAGCGCATCTACCTCAATGCCGCCTGGCTGGAGCTGGCCACCGCTGAGCAAATCGAGGCCGTGCTGCTCGAGGAACTCGGCCATGCCATCGATCGGCGCCTCAACGGTTCAGCCGACACGGCTGGTGATGAAGGCGCAATCTTCTCAGCCCTGTTGCGCGGAGAAAGTCCCGATCCCGCGGCTTATCGAGACAACGACCAACGGATCCTCATTCTTGACGGCATCGCCGTTGCGGTGGAGGCCTCACTCGACACCACCAGACCTACCGGAAGCCTGCCGCGTGCGACAGCACCAGCATTCGCACCAGCTGTCACCAATCCCTTCGGGATCGTGAATGTTGGCTTCAACGCGAGCCCGGCTTTTGCTGATGCCGATAACGACGGTGATCTTGATCTCTTCATCGGCAATTTCGACGGCAAAACCCTCTTCTTCCGCAACACCGCCGCTACAGAAGCCACCACTCCTGCTTTCGCCACAGCCATAACCAATCCCTTCGGGATTGCGGATGTTATCAACGTCGCCAGCCCGGCTTTTGCTGATGCCGATAATGACGGTGATCTCGATCTTTTTATTGGCAATCGCAACGGCGCTACCTTCTTCTTCCGCAACACCGCCGCTCCAGGCAGCACCGAGCCCGAATTCGCCGCAGCTGAAATCAATCCCTTCGGGATCGGGGGTGTTGGCTCCTTCGCCAGCCCGGCTTTTGCTGATGCTGATTACGACGGTGATCTCGATCTTTTTATTGGCAATAAATTCGGCGACACCGTCTTCTTCCGCAACACCGCCGCTGCAGGAGCCACCGATCCTGCTTTCGCCTCACCGGGGATTATTCGTGCTGACCCCAACGCAACCCCTGCCTTTGCTGATGCCGATAACGACGATGATCTCGATCTCTTCATTGGCAACAGCGACGGTGACACCCTCTTTCTCCGCAACACCGCTGCTCCAGGAGCCACCACTCCCGCTTTCGCCGCAGCTGTCACCAATCCCTTCGCGATCACAAATGTAGATGTCTACGCCAGACCCGCCTTTACTGATGCCGATAACGACGGCGATCTCGATCTCTTCATCGGCAGTGGATCCGGCGACACCGTTTTCTTCCGCAACACCGCCGCCACACCCGTAGCCCCAGTCGCCTCCACCACTGCTAACGGCAGCTATGGCATCGGCGATGTCATCGACATCACTGTTTCCTTCTCAGAAGCCGTTGTTGTCGACACCACAGGCGGCACACCCACTCTTCAGCTGGAAACAGGAACCATCGATCGCAAAGCGATCTTTGTATCCGGCTCTGGCAGCACCACTCTCACCTTCCAATACACCGTTCAAGCCGGGGATACTTCCTCTGATCTTGATCAGCTTTCCTCAACGGCACTTGAACTCAACGGCGGCAGCATCGCCGATGCTGCAGGGAATAACGCCATCCTCACCCTCGCTGAACCAGGCGCACAAGGATCGCTTGGCGACAATGCCGATCTGGTGATTGACGGTGTGGCGCCCA
>WTFZ01000082.1 GCA_011523835.1 Synechococcus sp. CO36386bin_29
CGCGCAGCTGGCCGGATCACCCCTCGAACTTCTGACCAATTGGTCGTCAATCCCCCGAAGAAGAGAACGAGAACCAGCGCTGACTGGGTGATCTGCTGGGCATGGTCCAGGCTCAGCAGCGTGAGCTCACGCGTGTTGGACACATCCACCTGGTTGTTGATCAGCAGACCGAGCAGAAGCACCATGAGGATTCCAGGCACCCGCACCCGCGCCGCCAGATCATCCAGAAGCACCGACACAAGCAGGAGACCGCCGAAGGCGACCAGATAAAGCGAAAGGCCGTTGTCCAAATAGAGGAATGGCGCTGCGTGCAAGGGTTCTAGCCTGGACCACAAAGACCGACCCGTGATGGCCGAGACACCGTCGAGCCCAGCTCCAGCCGCAAAAAAACCTCCAGCACTGAAAAAAGGTGCCCTTGTGCGCGTGAACAGGGCGGCTTATGAGGGCAGCACGGAGGCCGGCGCCAGTGACCTTCATCCACCGGCCTACATCTTTGAAGGGCCTGGAGAACTGCTGGTGGTGAAAGGGAGCTACGGACAGGTGCGCTGGCGCAGACCCGTCCCTGATGTGTGGCTGCGGATGGATCAGCTCGAGGCGTTCTCCTGAGGTTCGAGCGATTGCTCGATCTCACGAGTGGCCTCGGGAATGATGTCGATAACTTCCGGAATGCGCCAGACCGCTCCAGAGAGCACAGAAGCGGCCGCGTCCAGTCCCATCAGGACGGATTGGTCACCAATGCGTTCGCCTGCGGCAGCCGCCACTGCAGCGGCTTTGCCCGGGTCCCACCCAGCCAGCAACACCACGGCACGAAACGCACTGGGCCAGGGGTTATCCGGAAGAACCTGCTCCAGAGCGGCGAACTGCCTGGAGGCCTCCATCGGGCGGTTGGCGAGGACGGCCAGCAACGCCAACGTCCACCTGGCCTGACGGTCCTCTGAATCGGCCTTGAGCCGTGCGAGGGCCGCCTCGCGCGCAGGCCCCCTGTAGAGGAAGTGTCCATCGAGCATGTGTTCGATCGCCACGCTGCTGAAGATCGGATCCAGCCCAGAAGGCCCCTTCTCAAGCGCAGACGCCAAAGCGGGGAAGCGCTGCTCGAACCCCGGAGAGACAACGGCATCAGCACGACGGCGCCACAGGGAATAGCTCCCCCCTCCAGGACGAGGGAAGACCTGCACTCGTTTGAAGACTCCGGACTCCCGAACGGCGCGATCGAGCTTGCGGGCCGCCTTGCGCACCGATCCTTGATCCCCCTCCGCCAGCAACACCAGCTCGGCACGATCCAACACCGGCTGCACGTGATCGCGACTGCCGCCGAGCTGACGCCCCACCAGCTGACCTCCATTCCGGCGCCCGTAGTAGCTGACGTTGTGCTGATTCAGATCAGGGGTGCTGGGCACCACGATCAGAGTGCTCGGCTCAACGCCTGGCACGCCGCCACCGGCTCGACGCACGATCGCTTCCAGGGGGCCTTGATGACGCCTCTGCAACCGTGCCGACTGCTGAATCGAGGCGAGGGCGACAGCGGCAAGGCCACCTGTCGTCAGAGCCAGGCCCGGCAACCAACGTGCCTGCACAGGCCAGCGACGCCGGATCCAGAGTCCCCACTGCAACCAGCCCCGGCTCAACAACAACAGAAGGAGTGGCAGCAATGGCGCGATGTAGCGGGAATCCTTATTCGGGCTCAAGTTGGTGAACAGCCAGCCCAGCACCAACATCCCCACCAACCAGACCCAGGCTTGGGAACGGTCGGCACCATCCCGCGGTGGCGCCACCAGACCGCACCGCCGTTGCTGAAGCAAGAGCACCAGACCCGAGAGACCAACCAGCAGCAACACCCAGCCGACCTGATCCGGCAGCAGCCGGGGGTACCAGAGCCAACCCTCCAGGGTGAGCACACCGGGGTCCCCCTCGCGAGCCGCCGACTCAAGGACGGCGCGGTTGGTCCCTCCAAGGGTGGTGATCCAGTTGTGACGCAGCCAGGGCAGGAGACTGAGGGCCACAACGGTCATCCCCGCCAACAGCTGCACCCGGCGACGAAAACCGGAGCGCAGAGACACCACCACAACCCAGCCGAAGGCCGGAATCAGCACCAGGAGGGCGCTCTGTTTCACGAGCAAGGCCACCGACACTGCCAAAGCCGCAGCGAAGGCCTGCCACCAGGAGGACTGCCGATGGGGTTCGAGCCAACACCCCAGGCGCCACAACGCCAGGGTCACGCATGCGGTAAGGGGTAATTCCAGCAGGTAGTCGGTGCGCAACTCCAGGAGCATTGGCGCCAGTGAGACGACGGCAGCAGCCAGCAGCGCGAATGGCCGGGCCAGACGCTGCGGAGAACGAAGATTCAACGCCCAACCCGCCGTGGCCCAAAGAAGCAGTCCATTCCAAAAACTGAGACTCCAGGCAGCCTGCGCCGGTGCATCGCCACTGACCGCGATCACAGCACCGTTGATCAAAGAGCCGAGAGGCGGAATTTTCGGAGAGAGGTCGAGCAGAGCCTGCCAGCCTTGCCAGCCGCCTCCCGGGAGCAGACCAAGCGCCCGACCATGATCCAGAGCACTATTGAGATAGTCCGCCTGATCCCAGGCGGGCAAGCCACCGTGGCGTGTCCACCACAGCCGATCCGCAGCCGTGGCCAGCACCCAGATCAACAGCAGCAGCGCCCGAAACGCTCCCGCTGCCATCAGCTGATCTCCAGCCTTCGACGTTCGTCTTGGAGACGCTTGCGACGTTGCTTGGCTTCGCGCATCATCTCGCGTCCATCGTGGAGATAACTGTCCACGTAGCCCATCGTGTAGCGCTCAAGCTCCGCCACCGCATCCTCCACCTGAGACAGACAGTGATAAACACTCAGGCCGAAACCACGAGCCGAAGCGGGGGTTCGGATGGATTGAAACAGAGTTTTGACCTTATCGAGCCGGCTCCTGCTCTGTTCGAGATAAGCGCAGAACGCCTCCATCAGGGCATCGTCGTAGGGATCAGCGGATAAGGCGCGGAGTTCGGCCACGAAGGGATTGATCACCTGGCCGAGCAAGCGGTCAATCGGGGCATAGACCTTCTTCAACCACGTGGCCAGATCCTGATCAGCATGACTGGAACGACCGCTGGCCCGCTTTGCCGCCTGACTGGCACGGGCATTGCGAGCCCCACGCGCCCGTGCCTCATCCCTTGCCGCTACCGCAGACCCGCTGCTCCTGTCGAAGACTCGGCGACTTTCGGGATCCCCAAGTTGTTCCCAGGCGGCATTCAGCGCCAGAATCCGCTCCTCGGTTCCACCCGCATCGGGGTGGTGCTGCTTCACCAAGCGCCTGTAGGCGGCCTTGAGTTCAGCCTGGGTCGCCGAAGGACACACCTCGAGCACGGCATAGGGATCCAGACCGTCAGGCATCAGGATCACCGGCTGCGCTGAACATCGGTGTGGAAAGGTAGCGCTCACCAAAGCTGGCCAGGATCACCACAATGCGCCGTCCCTCCATCGCCGGACGCTGCCCGATCTGAAGAGCAGCAGCGACGACGGCACCGCTGCTAACGCCGCAAAGCAGCCCCTCTTCACGAGCGAGACGCCGACCAACCTCCATGGCCTCATCGTCGCTCACCGCGATGACCTCATCGATCAGATCCATCTCCAGGACAGGAGGAATGAATCCAGCGCCGATTCCCTGAAGACGATGCGGTCCGGCGACGCCGCCTCCCAG
>WTFZ01000069.1 GCA_011523835.1 Synechococcus sp. CO36386bin_29
CTCGAAAGCCCACGATCACAACAAAAGCCATTGTGACTTCACGACCTGTGGGTTCAACGTCAGGAAGCAAATGCTCGATTCTCTGTGTGTGAGTAAATTTAATGACAACTTCATCAACAAGCCGCTCACCATCCATTGTGCGGGAAATTGGAATGAACTCAACATCTTCAGGAAAAGACTGACCAATCAATTTCTCAGAGTAAAAGCAACGAATACCTTCCTCACCCACACATCTGTACCAGATCCAAGATTAATGAGATGCGAAAGTCCGCCATCGTTTCCATAGTTGCACCCAAATCTGCAGTTAATTCCGCCTGCATGTGAGTATCAAAAAATACCGATAATTGACTTTGTTCGGTTCCATCAAATCACTTCCATTTCAATTAAGACTAATACCTTAAAACCAGTATGTATCAATTAACGTGAAGAGACAAACCCTCTTTTCATCGATATATCTAACAGAATGCGCCCTAACTTAAACACCGATCATTGTCTTTTCTGATACCAACGGTGGGTGTTTTGTCCCTTCGCAGAGAACAGCAGCCATTGTGCGGGAAAGATTGAAGAAAACACCTGAGCGCCAACGGCAATTAGTTTCGGATTTCAGGAAAAGCTGATTAAAACCGTGAGCCAGTGATTCCGATCTGTTCATAAGAAGCGAGAGAACTGATGCGCTCAGTCGGGTTCTTGCACTGACTAATGTTTGAAGCCATCTGTCTTTGCCTGAAGCATGGAGCCTGCTTGCAAGACAAAACCGCTTCCAAATGCTGAAGCCGTGCTTCACGCAGTGAAGCGACAATACTGGGAAGGCTTAAAGTCATCGGTTGGCGCGCCGGATTTCACCTGACACGAGGCCAAGCGCGATCGAGCTCTCGCCGTCAAATCAAATATTAAATTGATGTTAGTTACTTAGCGTCCCACGTCAAGGGGCAAACGTACTTCTGTCACTGTTTTACCACGCAAGGGGCAGCTGCTCATACATGCACACAGAAGATTTTTCTTGTCATGAATCTCACTTTTAACAGGCATGAGTCCTGGCCCTCTAAGCCAAAAACACCATCGAGGAAGTCGCAGATTAGTGTGAAAAGAAAACCATTATTGCCAGAGAGCATCAGGCGCTAACCGGCCTCTGATGGAAGCTTGTGAAATAAAAAGACTGGATAGGCACAGGGCAATCAACTTCAGGCTCCCTCAGCACAGCAACGATGGTGCCATTCGTCGACAGAGAGACGTCCGCTGGGTCATGGATGACGTGGTTCAAAAAAGCCGAAACCAATCGCTTCAAGCCAAAGGCCTGGCTCCCTTAAACTCGAAGCCATCGGCGTGAAACACACCCATGCAATTTTCGATCGTCATCCTGAACGAATACACGTCTACTTACCCTCAATTCCAATGGATTGACTGGAAGGATGCCAACAGAAAGCAAATGGAAAGCGAGGGTGACAACTGGTCAATGACAACTTTATCGGGTGATTCCATCCTCGAGTGCCTCGAAAATAACAACATTGATCAACTCCATCTCGTGCAGTGGAAGCCTATCAATGACACGATCTACCGCGTCAGCCTTCCCAGAGAATCAAGCAAAAACATCTCCAGCCAATAGAACTCTGTCCTTGATCAAAATCGGCATTTCACTAGTAATCAAAGGGTCAAGCTGAGGGCTTCTGCCCAGCGCAGGCCAGACAACCCCCGTTAATCCGATACGGTGCCAGATGGTCGCGCAGACATCGGGTCCCACGGAAAAACAGCACCTGCCCGAGCTCCCGCGCATGGGCATCCGTGAGTGGCAACTGAAGCCAGCTCTCAGGCACCTGACCCTGTAACGCACGACGGTTGCGCTTCGCCTCTTCGCGGCGTCGCGCTTCATCACGATCATTTCTGATCGATACAGCCTCAATCTGCAGCTCCCTTGAACACTCCAGGCAGGCAGTCACCACAGGTTTCTTGCGGCTGGTGTTGTGCGAGAGCTTGTCTCCGGGAACTTCCCGCTCTCGGCCGCAGTCGCATCGACACCACCAGAAGACGTTGCCGCTCTTGGTCCGTCGCTCAGAAATACGCACGACCGTGAGCTTGCCGTACACCTCTCCAACACGATTTTTAGGTTTTGAAGGCATGGCAGCGATGGTTATTGGATCAAAGCATCCGTATCAACAGCTGAAGCCACGAGGAACAACGACGTTTCAGGTAGCTGTCCGTTTTGATTCCACTTGCGTCGAAAATCCTTCAAGATCCCTCCCTGACCGGTGGCACCGCCACGAGACCTACACCAAGTGCCACAAGCAGAACAATCAGAACATTGCGCTCATGGGAGCTGGTGGCATTGGAGTCTTGGCCCATGCGCATCAAAAGAATCATGTCCATGCTGATTCAATCCAGGCTGGAAGTCCAGACACTCACCCCGAGGATCTGCTAACTCGGTAAAAATGGAAAAATCACCATGGGCATTGATCTGCTGAAGCAGGCTCCCCAGGGGGACAAACGCAATTCGGAGTTCTTTGAGGACTACCGCCTAAAAATCTATGAACGTCGGCTGAGCCTCGGACTCGATCAGCTTCTCGGCAACCTCAGAGCACTGATCGTGCACGTGGAAACGGGAGACGGACTGCCGTACCTCGGTGAGCTGGCCGTGATGACGCCCTATCGATTGATGGGAAGTTACATCAGCGCAACCCATCGGATCTTTGTTCTTAGCTCCAGTCCAGCCTTCCCTCGTCTGATCGTGATGGAGCCATTGGCTCCTGCCTACACGGACGAAATCAAGCAACTCAACATGCTGTACCCACTGGCGCGGCGGAAACCCAATGCACGCTATGTGGGAGAGGTGTTCCAAACCAGAGACCTGAAACACACTCAGGAACTCCTGGAGCGCTGCAACATCCGATTCAGCGAGCCAGGGGACTGCCGCAACGATTTCTATACCCTTGCCGCACTTCGGTTCAGCGTGCCTTCCGATTTCACCCACAACCGTGTCGGCTACACCCAGATGCCATTCGAGGATCCTGATGAATGGGAGCTGGGACAACCCTTTCAACTCACAAGCGCAGAGCAGAAACACCTCAAGGAACAAGAAGCTCTGGGCAAAGCCCTGGGCATCAGCCACTTGATCGAGGGTGTGGATCACATGGCCACCCGCGTATTAGCCGGAGAGCGTGAAGACGCCATTCTTGAATTCCTGACCCTCTCGAACTACTACTTCTGGGGTGCCTACAACATCGAAGAGATGAACTCCTCGACGAATGTCACCCGCCATCCTGCAGTGACAGATGACAAATATTCACCGGCCAAGGTATTCACTGCCAATAACACTCCATCCTTTGTAAATTCATTTGAGAATCTGCCGATGCCAACGGAAGATTTTGTCCGCAACTTTGGCCGCCGCATGCATCACATTGCTTACGAAGTGACTGATGGCGATCACAGCCATGAACAGAAAAATGTTGACTTCGTTGTTGCACAGCTACGCAGCCATGGCGTTCCCTTTCTTGCCAAGGTGATCGGGGAGTGCGGGGATCAACCAGACCTCAAGCAGATCTTCTCGAAACACTCGGACTATTCCATTCTAATCACTGAATATGTTGAACGATGCCATGGCTTTGCAGGATTCTTCACACGCAAAAATGTCGCCAGCCTCACTGAAGCCGCCGGTCAAGATGAGCGCTATCACCATGGACATGTTTTTGACTGATTGCAGTCGTTGTCAGGTCTGATTACCGCCCAACATGTCGTCATATCCTTCGTAAGGGTTGTATTCAGCCCAGCCTGGACTGGCTTGATCAAGCAAGCCATACTGACCGTTAATCATGTCAGCCCTGGTGTTTCCATAAGGCACCGTATTGCAGGTGATTCCACCCCCTGCAGCCGGCTGACAATCGTCAAAGCGGATTTGCGCACCGGTAGGGCTTGCCAGCAGAGCCAAGGCCGCCCCAAGGGCTGTTGATGAGAGGAGCGTCACCATTGCCTTCATGACGGATTGCAGCAGTCAGTCCAGTGTGCCGGCCCATGCATCGCCGTGCAGCTCAAAGTCCCTGACAAATGCGATCACTGGCCTCCAGGCTTTCCAGAGCCTGCTGGCCTCGCCCCTCGGACAGTTGAGCCATCACCACATCCGCCTGAAGACCAAGCAGATGGGTTTGACAGGGAAAGCGCTCCCTGCTGGCAGCCCGGCGTTGCAACTGCTCAGTGAGATCCAGTGCGCGGGCACAACGGCTGGCAACTCCCGTAGTGAAGCAGGCGATGAGATCGGGCCTGATGCCATCAAGCGCACTGGCCATGACAGGGGTGATCGGCAATGGCGCGCCAAAAGCCAGCCCAATCAACCCTTTCATCCACCGATCGCATGCAGAAACGTTCATTGTCCTGAGAGAATGCTCGCTATTCATCGCCGAACTGATGTACACCGACTGGACTGCCGTCGCCCTGCTGCTTTTCACCAGTGTTCCACTGCTGGCCGTGGTTGGCACGGCCACATTCTTCATCTGGCAGCAACGGAAGAAGCAGCTGCGTTGATCGCTGGGTTCAAGGGTTGTTCCAGTCGCGCCTCGGTCCCAGTGTCGGTGGTCGCGACGACACCAAGGCCAAGACAGTCCAGACAAGTGCGGAACTGTTCATCGTTGATGCGTTGAATTCCGCTGCCTCCGCAGCTGGAGCAGATGGCCATAAGCCAGTAAAACGCTGATGTC
Organism: Synechococcus sp. CO36386bin_29; assembly: GCA_011523835.1. Taxonomy (GTDB): domain Bacteria; phylum Cyanobacteriota; class Cyanobacteriia; order PCC-6307; family Cyanobiaceae; genus Synechococcus_C. The sequence continues at coordinate 4,680 of WTFZ01000069.1, forward strand.
AGTGTGGGAGAAACCACCCCATGCGATCCCGAAGCTTTGATTAAGAATCAACCCTTCTAAGAAGATCCAGCAACTTTTGCGGCTGAGCCCTCAGGCTTTCGAGCAATTCAGCCGCAGACACTGCTGTTTCTGGAGGAACCAGACCGAGAGATGCTGCAAGGTGTCCCACCAGCTGTTCCGACTGCCATCCAAGAGCCTTCAAGGGAGCTGTTCCGCTGGCCTGATCTCGCTTGGAAAGCTTCACTCCGCCACCCGTCAGAAGCAGAGGCACATGGTGATAAGCAGGCGATGGCTGACCAAGCACTGCGGCCACAGCCTGATGGGCGGCACATGCAGTGGCAAGATCGGCTCCGCGCACCACATCGGTGATGCCAAGGGTGAGTTCATCTACCACCGTGGCCAGGTGATAAGCCACAAAACCATCGGCGCGGCGAACCACCAGATCTCCGCAGGTTGACGCGAAGGTATCGGGCACTACAAGTCTCCAGGCGGGTAGACGCCCTTCCTCCAGACCCCAGCCAAGGCCCAGCCCTCGGCAGGTTCCTGGGTAGGGGTGACGTCCCGCCAGTTGACGGCGACTGCAACGGCAGGCATAGAGAAGGCCCTGGCGGCGCAGAGCCGATAAAAATGAGCTGTAGATCCCAAGCCGCTGACTCTGAAAAATCACTGCACCATCCCAGTGCAGACCTAACCAGCGCAGATCGTCGAGGGCGGACTCTGTGGCACCGGGACGAAGTCGCGGCAGGTCCAGATCATCAATCCGCAGCAACCAGTGACCGTGATTAAGACGAACCTGCAGCCAGGACAACAGGGCAGTGCGCAGATTTCCGAGATGAAGTGGACCGGAGGGGGTGGGGGCGAAACGTCCACAGACCCGTTCCCTCCGGAGCCGCTGACCCTGAATCAACAAGGCTTCGAGGTGATCCGAGCAGACCACCATCATTCAGTAGTCCGGAAGGACCACGTCATCGCTTCAGGTCAGTAGCAATCAGCCCTGAACGCGATCCTTGAACATCTTGCCGGCGGTGAAAGCAGGCACCCGCTTAGCGGGAATCTTGATCTTCTCGCCGGTTTTGGGGTTCAGACCCTGACGGGCAGAGCGCTCACGGGGCTCAAAGGAACCGAAACCAAGGATCGACACTTTCTTGCCTTCAACAACGGAGTCAATGATTGTTTCGATCGCCGCATCAACCACCAGAGACACATCGGTTTTGGTGAGTTCGGTTCGGGCAGCAACAAGGTTGACGAGATCAGCTTTGTTCATGAGAGATGGGGAGGGGAAAGAAGCGGAAGCGGTTGAATCGATGATGCGGAGGTCGACATCCGCACGGCTTCCCAGCCCGACAATCGTATGGAGGTCCGCCCAGTGCGGCAACCGAAAAACACCGCGCCGCAATGCTTTCTCTGAAATCTCGTCGGAATCAGAGCGCAGAACCACCCTGCCGTTCAAGGGGCTTCCAACTGTTGAACGGAGCCAGACGTCCGCCACGAAGTGCCCCGAGCCCAGCCCCAGATGCCAGTGCAGGAGAGGCTTCTGAAGGAAGCCACTCCTGGAGACGCCTCAGGCTGCGTTGCTGTCTGGGCCAGTGGAAGGTGCGCCGATGCTGCAGTGGGGCCAGGCAATCGGCAGCGACAGGCACCAGCAAGCGTCCGCAGAACAGCACATTCACAGGAGCTGGGGCATGCACAACGGCATGGCCAGGGGTCGGTCCCGGAGTCCAGAGCAGACGCAACCCTGACGCGGTGGTCATGGACTCTGCGAAGGTTGTGAGGTTCTGAACCCCAGGCAGGAGGTAAGCCTCCTGCTCCTGAACGAGCACCGGCCAGCCGAGGCGCTCCTGCAAGCGGCGCAGGCGGCCATGTCCTTCACGGCTGGTGAGCAGAATGCGGGCCTGGCGGCCTTCTGCAAGATCTTGCAAGGCCGTGAGCGTGGCCTCTGTGAGAGGGGGGCAGTCGATCAGCACCGGCTCAGGAGCGACATCCAGCCACCAGGAAGAACCACCCCTGCAGTCGCGATTGGGGGGAAACAACCAGAGATCCCTCCGGATGCGCTGCGGAGGGCGACCGGGCTCAAGGGCGGACATCAACACAGACACAGTGCTTATCCGGACTAACCACTACTTTGAAACCATTGAGGCCGGCGGGCGGTTTTGTGAGTGCAATCCTGAGAGGCAGACCCTGGCCCCTGGGCAGCACCATCACCGCCCAGGGAGTGAATTTCTCAGTGGCCGCACCCAAGGCCAATCGGGTTGAACTGCTGATCTTCAGCTGCAGTGACGCCCCGTCTCCAGATCAGGTGATCGATCTCGACAGCCAGACCCACCGTTCCGGGGACTACTGGCATGTGGAGGTTCAGGGCCTGAAGGCCGGCTGCCTTTACGGCTACAGAGTGTTCGGACCGCTGGCACCCGGAGGGCACGGTTTCCAGCCGGCCAAAGTGCTGCTGGACCCCTGCACCCGGGGAATCGATGGTTGGTCGGTTTACCGGCGAGAGATGGCGACTGGGGCCTCACCGAACACCGACAGCTGTCTCAAGAGTGTTGTGTGCGAGCGCAACACCTTCGACTTCGATGCGCACCCGAGACCACGTCACAGCTGGCAGCAGACGGTGATCTACGAACTGCATGTGGGGGGGTTCACACGGCGCAGCGACAGCGGAGTTGCACAAGAGCGTCGCGGCACACTGCTGGGCGTGATCGACAAGATCCCCTACCTCAAGGATCTGGGTGTGACGACGATCGAATTGCTGCCTGTTCAGGCCTTCGATCCGGAAGACGCCCCTCCCGGCCGCGATAACGCCTGGGGATACAGCCCCCTGAACTGGTTCACACCTCATCAGGGCTACATCTGCGGAGACGACCCGCTGGAGGCCCGTACGCAGATGCGGGAGCTCGTGGCCGCCTGCCACGACGCAGGCCTCGAAGTTCTGTTGGATGTGGTCTACAACCACACGACAGAAGGCAATCGCAACGGCCCCACGCTGAGCTGGAGGGGATTTGGCGATCAGATCTACTACCACCAAACAAGCAAGGGCGACTATCTCGATGTCAGCGGTTGCGGTAACTCGATTGCAGCCCATCAGCCCCTCAGCCGCACGCTGATTCTTGAGTCGCTGCGCTGCTGGGCCATCGAGCTGGGGGTGGATGGCTTCCGCTTCGACCTGGGGATCGAACTGAGCCGGGGGGAAGGCTTGAAACCCCTCGAGCAGCCACCACTGCTGGAAGCGATGGAGGCCGATCCCCTTCTCAGCGATCTCAAGATGGTGAGCGAACCGTGGGACTGCGGCGGGCTCTACCGACTCAACGATTTTCCGGCCCAACGCATCGGCACCTGGAACGGACGGTTTCGCGATGCCCTGCGCGGCTTCTGGAAGGGAGACGACAACAGCACCTGGGCCCTCGGCCAGCGCCTGCGCGGCAGCCCCGACCTCTATGAAGGCAAGCCAGTCAGCCTCGGGCGTTCGGTGAATCTGCTCACCGCCCACGACGGGTTCACCCTCAAGGATCTGGTGAGCTTTAACGGCAAGCACAATCTCGCCAACGGCGAGGACAATCGCGATGGCGAAAACCACAACATCAGCTGGAACCATGGCGTCGAGGGCCCGACCAGTGACCCCGCGGTGATGGCCCTGCGCCGACGCCAGCAGCGCAACATGCTCAGCACCCTTTTGTTAGCCCGCGGAGTCCCGATGCTGCTGATGGGCGATGAAGTGGGCCGCAGCCAGGGGGGCAACAACAACACCTGGTGCCAGGACACGCCTTTGAGCTGGATGATCTGGTCGGATGAATCCTGCGACACCGATCTATTCACCTACGTCAAGCGACTGCTCGCCGTACGCCGTCAACTTGGCGATCTGTTCAATCCTGAGATCGCTCACAGCGAAAAGTCCAAACGGCTCAGCCGCGACCCGGAAGGACTCTGGCGCCAGTGGCATGGCGTTGAGCTGGGTAAACCCGACTGGGCCAGCTGGTCTCACTGCCTGGCCCTGAGCGTGCACAAAGGGAATGACGGCGCAGTGCTCTGGGCCGGCTTCAACGCTTATTTCAAGGCGATGCACTTCGACCTGCCGGTCGCCGCCAGCCCTTGGCACCGCCTGATCGATACGGCCCTGCCCCCAGGACAAGATTTACCGGAGCATCCAGACCATTGGACACCTTCAGGGATACCTCTGGAATCCAGAAGCCTTGTGGTGATGGTGGCTGAAGAGTGCCTTCACAGCGTTGCGCTGTGATTGATGTCTCTGAAGCGGGCGGCGGGAATCGAACCCGCATCATCAGCTTGGAAGGCTGAGGTTTTACCACTAAACTACGCCCGCATTAATACATCCGAACTGGTTCACCCTGATTGGGTGGTGTTCCTGGATGCATGCTTCACCATTATGGCGGTCCGCCTGCCCCTCCCCTGGCCTGATGAGCAAAAGCACCCTTCCCGGGGGATCCCGACAACGCCTGATGGTTGCCTACGGGCTCGGAGATGCAGGAACTGGACTGGCCGCAACCCAGCTCGGCTTTTACCTGTTTCCGTTCTTTACCTGCGCCGCTGGACTGCCTGCCTTCATCGCCGGCTCACTGCTCACGGTGATCAAGGTCTGGGATGCCATCAATGATCCCTTGATCGGTTGGATGAGCGATCACACCCAGAGCCGCTGGGGACCGCGCATCCCCTGGATGCTTGGAGCAGCGCTGCCTCTGGGCATCAGCCTTGCGGCAATGTGGTGGGTCCCCGAGGGCGGCGTCACCCAGCGAACGCTGTACTACGTCGTGATGGCGATTCTGCTGATGAGCGCTTACACCAGCGTGAATCTCCCTTATGCAGCCCTCTCCACCGAACTCACCCCTGACACGGCCATCCGCACACGCTTGAATGCCGCGCGCTTCACGGGGTCGATCGTGGCGGGCCTCAGTGGTCTGATCGTGGCGTCAATCGTGCTCAGCGACGGCGCCGATGGCTATCTGCGCATGGGGCGCATCACCGGCACCATTGCCGCCCTGGCCACCCTGGCCTGCTGCTGGGGTCTGGCACCGTTTGCGAAGAGAGCCCAGCGACCGAGCAATCAAGCCGACCCACCCCTGGAGCAATTCAGGAGGATCCGCTCCAACCCCCGCTTTCTGATGGTGCTGGGGCTGTACCTACTGCTGTGGTTCGGCCTGCAGCTGATGCAGGTGGTGGCCTTGATCTGGCTGGTGCAGGTGGTGCACGTGCCGCCGAATTTATCCACCTGGATCCTGCTGCCGTTTCAACTGAGCGCACTGGCTGGTCTGCAGCTCTGGAGCCTGCTCTCCAACCGCAAGGGGCGTCTGGTGGCCCTGCGCTGGGGGGCCAGCCTCTGGATCCTGGCCTGCCTGCTCTCGATGGTGTTTCCGCCGTTGCAGCACGGAGGCAGCGGCTTCGAACTGATTCCCCTGATCGGTTTGATCATGCTGGTGGGCCTCGGCGCGTCCACCGCTTACCTGATTCCCTGGTCGCTGCTGCCGGATGCGATTGATGCCGACCCGACGCATCCCGCGGGGCTCTACACCGCCTGGATGGTGTTTGGCCAGAAACTGATCATCGGCGTGAGCATGAGCGTGTTCGGTGTGCTGCTCTCGCTCACCGGTTACATCTCAAGCGAGGCCTGCAGCGGTGCGATGGATTTCGTTGAGCAACCGTCGCTGGCGTTGCTGGCCATTCGCATGAGCATGGGTGCGATTCCCGCCATCCTTGTAGTGCTTGGCCTCCTGGTGATGCGACGCTGGCCCGACCGCGGCGCCCACCTGCAACGCGCATGAACTCCTCCCCGCCCCGCATTCGCTTGAACTCTCCCCGCTGGCTGAACAGGCTGGGAAGCAGCCTGATCATCGGCGGACAGGCCGTCACCGCCACCGCCCGGGGCCGCATCAATACCGTTGACCTGCTGGATCAGCTGCAGGAGGCGGGCCCGGGAAGCTTCCTGATCGTGATCATCACCGCCCTCGCAGCAGGCACGGTGTTCAACATTCAGGTGACCAAGGAACTGAGCAGCATGGGCGCCAGTGCCACCGTCGGCGGGGTCCTGGCCGTCGGCCTGGCCCGCGAGATCGCCCCCCTGCTCACTGCCACCTTGCTCACCGGAAAAGTGGCCACGGCCTACGCCGCTCAGCTGGGAACGATGAAGGTGACTGAACAGATCGATGCGATCACGATGTTGCGCACCGACCCGGTGGAATACCTGGTGGTTCCGCGTCTGATCGCCATGGTGGTGATGGCTCCGGTGCAGTGCCTGCTGTTTTTCGGTGTGGCCATATGGAGCGCCCAGTGGAGCAGCACCGAGCTGTACATGATCCCTCCGCAGGTGTTCTGGTCGTCGGTGCGCAGCTGGCTTCTGCCCGACGACATTCCCTTCATGCTGATCAAAGCTCTGGTGTTCGGGCTTCAGATCGCTGTGATCGCCTGCGGCTGGGGCATGACGACTCGGGGCGGACCGAAGGAAGTGGGCACCAGCACGACCGGAGCTGTCGTGATGATCCTGGTGACCGTCGCCCTGATGGATACCCTGCTCACCCAGATTCTGTTCGGCTGAGGACCCACCCTGCGATGAGCGACTCGTCACCAGCACCAGCGACCAGCAGCACAGACTCGGTCAGCATCGCCCCCAGTCCGCGACTGCCAGTGGCGATTCTGCTTTTGAGCGCGACACTCTTACCTCTGCCGCTGCGGCCTTGGCCCAGCCTGGTGATCGGCCTGTTTGGCCTGTTTCTGCTGGTGCAGACCTACACACTGCGCCTGGAGTTCTGCGTCGACACCCTGGTGGTGTGGCGCGGGCAGCAGGAACTGCGACGCTTTCCCTACGCGGAATGGACGAGCTGGCGCCTGTTCGCACCATGGCTCCCTGGGTTGTTCTATTTCCGCGAAATCAACAGCATCCATTTCCTGCCGATCCTGTTTGAGCCGGCGCAGCTGCGCGAGCAACTTGTGCAGCGCGTGGGCGCCCTGGAAGCCCCGCAACCCAGCCAAGAAGCAAGCTAAAAGCACGCCAGCGTCACTCCTATGACACGAAAAAGACACGTGAACGTTCAAAACGATCTACTGACGCGGCGATCCGCTGGAATAGGAACAGGACAAGTGCGCCATGCCTGACGACACCGATCTGACGCCCGAGGTGCCGGCTCCCCTGGAGCCAGAACCGCAACCCCAGGATCATGCACCCCTGATTGATCTAGCCCTCACCGAGCTGCACGAGCAACGCAACGCTCTGAAGCAGGAGGTCGAGGCCCTCAGGCAACGCAAAGAGCAGCTGGAAAAGGAGATGGCTGCCAGTTTTGCTGGCCAGTCCGACGCGATTGCTCGCCGCGTCAAAGGGTTCCAGGAGTACCTGGGCGGCGCCCTCCAGGGCCTGGCCCAGTCGGTGGAAAGCCTGGAACTGGTCGCCCAGCCGGTCGTGGTTCAACCCTCGCCACTGGATGCGCAGGCCGCAACCGAGTCCGTCGATGGGGGGGGCGGATCCAGTGCAGCCCCAGCGATCGCCGAGACCTTCCGACCCGATGAGGAACTGATCCGCGCCAACCTCAAACGCTTCCTGGAGCAGCCCGACTTCTATGCCGATCCCTGGCAGCTGCGCCGCAGCCTGGATGCGGCAGACACCGCCGTGCTCGACGACTGGTTCTTCAATCAGGGAGGTCGCGGCGCCCAGCCCAGCCGCGGCAGTCGCCCCCGCAACGTGCTCCTGGCAGCTGCCCTGATTGCGATCATCGGCGAGCTCTACGGGGATCAATTCCAGACGCTGGTGTTAGCGGGCCAACCCGAGCGCCTGGGGGACTGGCGACGGGGGCTGCAGGATGCCCTGGGGCTGGGCCGGGAGGATTTCGGCCCCAACAGCGGCATCGTGCTCTTCGAGCGTGGGGACGCATTGGTGGAGCGGGCTGATCGACTCGAGGAACGGGGCGAGGTGCCGCTGATCCTGATCGATGCCTCGGAACAGGTGGTGGACATTCCCGTGCTTCAGTTCCCGCTCTGGCTGGCTTTCGCAGCTGGAGCAGATGAAATCGACGACATCGACGACCTGCTGTGATGGGCTTCCTTTCTGTACTGCTGGGATATTTGCTCGGCTCCATTCCCAGCGGCTACCTCGCCGGCCGCTGGCTTAAAGGCATCGACCTGCGCACGATCGGATCGGGCTCCACAGGCGCCACCAACGTGCTGCGCTCCGTGGGCAAGGGTCCTGCCCTCGTGGTGTTTCTGGTGGATGTGGGCAAGGGCGCGGCAGCTGTGCTGCTGGCCCGGGCCCTCAGCGAAGACCTGGTGGGGGTGGAGCTGATGCGCAATTGGCTGGAAGTGCTGACTGGCCTGGCGGCCCTGGCCGGTCATATCTGGCCTTTGTGGTTGGGCTTCAAGGGCGGCAAGGCCGTAGCCACAGGCTTCGGGATGTTTATGGGCCTGGCCTGGCCGGTGGGCCTGGCCTGCCTCGGGGTGTTCATGGCCGTGTTCAGCCTGAGCAAGATCGTGTCGCTGGCCAGCGTGATCGCCGCTCTCAGCCTGCCCCTGCTGATGGTGCTCTCCACTGGCAGCCCTGCTTACATCCTGGTGGCGTTGGTCGCGATGGTGCTGGTGCTCTGGCGCCACCGCAGCAACATCCTGCGGCTGATCAACGGCACCGAGCCCAAGGTGGGCCAAAAGCCGTGAGCGCCTCAGTGGAGCTTCAAGCCGTCTATCCCACCAATTCAGCGCAGCAGGCCGCAAATGCAGCACTGGGATTCTCGGCCTTGGTGATCGGCCGGCCGATCACCAGCTGGCTGGCCCCCGCTGCAAGCGCCTCGGCAGGCCCCATCACCCTGGCCTGATCACCCACCGCAGCACCTTTGGGGCGAATGCCTGGGGTGACCAACGCAAACGGTTCTTGGTGCCGCGCCCGCAACGCCGCGGCCTCCAGGGGTGAGCACACACAACCACCGATGCCAGCAGTCGCCGACAGCTGCGCCAACGCCGGCACCCGTTCGGCGATGCCCTGGGCAATGGCGAGTTCCCGTTGCAATCGCTGCTCCTCCCAACTGGTGAGCACCGTCACCGCCAACAACGTTGGTGCGGGTTGGCCAGCCCCTTGGGCCCCTTCCACTGCCGCAGCCTGAGCCGCCTTGAGTGCTTCGCTGCCGGCGCAGGCATGCACCGTGATCAGTTCGGCCCCCAGCGCCGCCGCCCGCCGGCAGGCACCGGCCATCGTGGCCGGGATGTCGTGAAATTTGAGATCGAGGAACACCCGCAACCCCTGCTCCCGCAGCTGCGCCACCACCTCCGGGCCTGCCTGCACAAACAGCTCCAGGCCCACCTTCACCCAGCGCAGCCCTTCCACCTGAGCGGCAAAGTGCAACGCCTGGTCTGGCTCCATGCCATCAAGAGCCACGATGATCCGATCGGCAGGATGAGCGGAACGCAACGATGCCAAGACAGCCGTATCAGCAGCCTCCATCCTGAGCCCACACAGGCCTGCCCCATGCTGCCGCGCATCATTCACCCCGAACAACTCCAGGGCTATCGCTTCAGCGAGCAGGATCACTGCTTTTTGGCCCTGCTCAGTTCACCGGCCGATGGTGATGACGACCGCGGTTCAGAGGAAGCGGTCAGCCTGTTTCTGGAAATTCACGACCCCTGCGATCGGGTTCCATTACACACTCACCATCATTCCGCTGAGTTTTATTTCGTGCTACGCGGAACGGTGATCTTTCACATCGAGGAACGCTCCATCACGGCGAACACCGGCGACTTCGTTGTGGTTCCTGCCGATGCCATTCACGATTTCGAGAATCCCGGCCCTGAACGCCTCTACCTGCTCACCGTGCTCAATCGCGATGAAGGCTTCTCCGAAACCCTGCGACGGGGCGTTCCAACCGCACTCGAACCGAAAGACCTGGAGGTGCTGCGTTCGCTTTGATCAGCCCACCAAGCGCCGGAAGGTCTTCTTGCCCAGTTGCAGCACCTTGCCCTCCAGCTCCGCCGCTGAGGCGAACTCCTGATTCGGATCGGTGATCTTCTCGCCCTCCAATCGCGCTGCACCGCCCTTTATCTGGCGGCGGGCCTCGCTGCTGCTGGAGCAGATCCCTACAGCACTGAACAGATAGAACGCTTTGGCAGGGAAGTTCACCTCCGCCAGGGACGCCTCAGGCACATCAGCTGCGGCATCACCGGCACCGCCCACGAGGGTCGCGGCATCGTTCTGGGCCTTCTGTGCAGCCTGCAAACCATGGCGGCTGGCGGTCACCGCCAGGGCCATCGCCTTCTGCTTCTCGCGCGGGTTCTCTGGCAACGTCGACAGATCAAGATCGGTCAGCAACGTCACGTAGTCGTCAATCGCCCCATCGCCGACCTTCTCCAGCTTGGAGTACATCGAAAGCGGATCCTCCTCCAGGCCCACCACGTTGCCGAGGCTCTTGCTCATCTTCTGCACCCCGTCCAGGCCCACCAGGATCGGCAGCAACAAACCGAACTGGGTGCCCTTGTCGAAGTGGCGCTGAAGATCGCGGCCCATGGCCACGTTGAACTTCTGGTCGGTACCGCCCAGCTCCACATCCGCATTCACCGCCACCGAGTCGTAGCCCTGCAGCAACGGGTAGAGGAATTCATGCAGGGCGATCGGGGTGCCGCTGCCGTAGCGCTTGGAGAAGTCGTCCTTGGCCAGCATCTGGCCCACGGTGCCGGTGCCGAGCAGGCCGATCACCGCCGGTAGGTCCATGCCCTCCAACCATTCGGAGTTGTAGCGAACCTCCAGGCGGCCAGGAGTTTCAAAATCCAGCAGCGCCGTGTCCTTCGGCTGATCCTGCCCCAGCTGGCGCAGGTAGGTGGAAGCATTGGCGGCCACCTGCTCCTTGCTGAGCTGCACCCGCGTGGCGCTCTTGCCGGTGGGATCGCCGATCCGCGCTGTGAAATCGCCGATGATCAGCACCGCCGTGTGGCCCGCATCCTGGAAGGCCCGCAGTTTGCGAAACAGAATGCTGTGACCCAGGTGAATATTGCTCCCGGTGGGGTCGATGCCCAGCTTCACCCGCAGAGGACGCCCCTCCTGTTCAGCCTGTGCCAGCCGGGCTGCCAGGGCCTGGTCCACATCACTTGGGTCTCCTGCAGGGAAGAGATCGGCCAGGCCACGTGACAGCCAGGACGGCAAGGTCGGGGTCGAGGCCATGGACAGGCGGAGTAGAGGCGGGCTGAATCGTACGGGTCACCCGTTGCTGGGCGGGAGGTCGAGCTGACTTTTCATACGCTCAAGCGTCCCGTGCATCTGCTCAAACATCTGCTCTGGTGTGATCCCGAACTGGCCCAGCTGGGTTCGCAACTGTTCAACCGTGAGCTTGGCCTGAAAATCTTCCGAGAGCTCGAAGCGCTTCATGAACACGCGGTAGCGCTCCATCAGCTCTTCCATCGTGTCGATGAATTTCTTCTTGCCCTCCCGGTCGAACTTGCCGTAGTCAGAGCCCAGCTGCATGAGTTGCTGGTAATCCCCAAACAACCTCTTGGCCTCGTCCTGCACGATGTCGGAATCGAAGAACGCCATGGCTTCATCCGTTGACTCGGTCGAGTCTGAACAATGAATGCCATCACTGACAGTGCGGATCCACGCCCCGGGATCCGGGCCACTATGCGAAAGACAACGGCTCCCGTTCCCGAGCGTCATCCCGATGGATCTCAGCTCCCGGATCCCTTCCCTGCAGCAACAATCACGTCAGGGCTACAACCTGTTGAAGAGCAGCCGCACGGCCATTGCGGCCTCCGACCAGCTGCTGCTGACGAGCTGGACCATTCTTTTCGAGAGACAGGGTCCCCTGGTTGCTGCCTGCACCAGCGAAGACGACTGCCTTGACAACCTCAAGAGCCAGACGGCAACACTGCTGCTCTGTACCGACACCCTGGAAAGCGGCAACGGAATCAGCCTGGTTCGGCGCGCCCTCGCTCTCCAGCCCCAACTCCGGACGTTGATCCTGCTGCAGAGGCCGATCGCTCGCACGATCCTGGAGGCGATTGATGCCAGCTGCCATGGCATCTGCGCTTTTCAAAGTGCAGGGAGCGGAGCGGTGGCAGCGGCACTGACCGCCATGGAAAGCGATGGGCAGTACCTCGATCCGGTGATCAGCGGCGTGCTTCACCACAGCCGGCTCTGCAGCAACGATCAGCACCTGCCCCTGCAGGACCTCACGATGCGTGAAGACGACGTGCTGCGCGGGCTATGCCGAGGCATGACCAATCAGGAGATAGCCGATGCCATGGTGGTTTCCGTTGAGACCGTAAAAAGCCACGTCAGAAGCCTGCTGCGCAAACTCGCGGCCAAGGACCGCACCGCCGCGGTGGTGACCGCTTTCCGCGAGGGTCTTGTGCCGATGCCCACCAGACCGCCTCGCTGGACCTAAGGTCCAGACCAGCCTGCAAGGAGACACGCGGCAATGGCCCGCCGGCACTGGCTTGATCCCCTGGCACGCAAGGTGCTCCAGGCCATCGGTGATCTGCCGCCCGACCCTGTGCGCGCTCCCGCTGCCTCCATCACGAAGGCGGAGGCACCAGGCTTGAATATCGACGTCAACCGAGCAACGGCCAGCGACTGGCGCCAACTTCCCGGGTGCACAGACGCCATGGTGGATCTGCTGTTGCGTCTGCAGCAGGGCGGAGTGCAGTTCAGCCAGCTCGAGGATCTGGCCCGCCTGCTCGAGTTGCCGCCTTCACTGTCCAACCAGTGGCGCAAACACTTGGTTTTCCGCTGGCACGGCGATGCCCCCCCGCTACCGGAGCAGGCCCCCCTCGATGTCAATGCCGGCAGTCCGTCGCTGCTGGCCGCCAGCCTGAGATGGCCGGAGGAGCGGATGCAGCGGCTGATCAGCGAGCGTCGACGCCAACCCTTCCAGCACCTGGCGGACCTGCAGGAGCGACTGTGCCTGCCACCCGATGCCGTAGAGGCTCTCATCGGACGGGTGAGCTTCGGAGCCAAGCCCTCCGGCCCCAGCCTGCCGCCGCGCCGTTCAGTCCATGACTGACGCACCCCGCCAGGGTGATCTCTTCGAGCTGACCTCCCAGGCCAGCGAGGCTGGCGACAGTCCGGAGCTGGAAATCACAGCCCCTCAGCTGCGCCGCTGGCAGCAACGGGTGCATGCGTTCCAGGCACCACTTTTTCATCCCTCCCCGCCGGATGCGCTTCAGGGTGCCCTCTTCGGGGCGACACCCGATCCGCTCGCAGACTTCGACCCCCTGCAGCTCAAAGCCCTGCCGCTGAGTTTCTGGCGCTGGCCCCAGGGCCCCCATCACGGAGCAGCGCTTTACCTGGTGATGGACCGACCAGCCGACCTCGAGCAACCTCTGCTGCTTTACATCGGTGAAACGATCGCCGCGGACCGCCGCTGGAAGGGAGCGCACGACTGCAAGGCCTACCTGGCCGCTTATCAGGAAGCCTGCATGGACTGTGGCCTGCACTGCAGCACCAGCATTCGCTTCTGGAGTGATGTGCCCAGAGCCACCCGGGCCCGCCGGCAGCTGGAGCAAACCTTGATCCAGCGCTGGCAACCACCGTTCAACAAAGAAACACGAGAGCGCTGGGCCACCCCTTTCCAAGCGGCCTGAGAGCGGCTTCTAGCATCAGTGCAGGCATCGGCTCCCCATGAAGATCACCCTTTCTCCGGCCACCCCTGAGGCCTGGAGCGGTTCCGTTCTCGCCATCGGCATCCCTGAGAACGACCCCCAGGGCCTTGTGGCCACCATGGAGCAACGCTTCAGTCTGCAGCTCGCCAACTGGCTGAAGCAGAAACCCTTCAGCGGCAAGCCAGGAGACTGCGTCAGCCTGCCCCTGTTGCGCAGCGACTGCACGGCCCTGGTCTTGGTGGGTCTAGGCGACGCCTCTGACATCGATCGCGACAGTCTGCGCTCGGCGGCGGCGGCGGCGGCCAAGGCAGCTGTCGGCCAAGGGGGAACCCTTGGCATGCATCTCCCATGGAGCAGCAATCACCCCGCAGATGATGCCTCTGCAGCCGCCGAAGCAGTGCGTCTGGCGCTCTACAGCGATGAGCGCTTTCTGAGCAAACCCGAACCCAGCCCACGGCCCGACCAGCTCGAACTGTTGGGAGATCTGCCGCCCGCTGCAGTCTCCAAGGGGCTGGAAGCTGTTCATCCAGTGTGCGCTGGCGTTGAACTGGCCCGTGAGCTGGTAGCGGCACCGCCCAACAGCGTCACCCCGGAAGAATTGGCGCGCACGGCTACGCATCTGGCCCACGAACATGGCCTGGACGTCACCATCCTCGAGCGGTCCGACTGCGAAGAACGCGGCATGGGGTCCTTCCTTTCGGTTTGCCAGGGGTCGGACTTGGACCCCAAGTTCATCCATCTCACCTATCGACCGAATGATGCGGTGACGAAGCGATTGGTGCTGGTGGGCAAGGGGCTCACCTTCGATTCAGGTGGGTACAACCTCAAAGTGGGCGCCGCTCAGATCGACATGATGAAGTACGACATGGGCGGCAGTGCAGCAGTGTTCGGCGCCATGCGAGCCATTGCTGAGCTTCGGCCAGCCGGCGTGGAGGTGCACATGCTGGTGGCCTCATGCGAAAACATGATCAACGGCTCCGCCGTGCACCCCGGTGACATCGTCACCGCCTCCAACGGCACCACGATCGAGATCAATAACACCGATGCAGAAGGGCGGCTGACCCTTGCCGATGCCCTCGTCTATGCCTGCAAACTCAAGCCCGACGCCATCGTGGATCTGGCCACGCTCACGGGTGCCTGTGTGATCGCCCTTGGAGAGGAGATCGCTGGCCTCTGGACTGGCAATAACACGTTGTCCTCCCAACTCGAGCAAGCCGCAGAAGCCGCTGGCGAAGGCCTGTGGCGCATGCCCCTGCACAGCCCTTACCGCAAGGGGCTGAAATCGCTTCTGGCGGACATGAAGAACACGGGGCCGCGGGCGGGCGGTTCCATCACAGCCGCCCTGTTCCTCAAGGAGTTTGTGGATGCTGACATTCCCTGGGCTCACATCGACATCGCCGGCACGGTCTGGAGCGACAAAGGACGGGGTCTGGATCCTTCCGGTGCCACAGGGTATGGGGTTCGCACCCTGGTGAACTGGGTCTGCGACAAGGCCGACTTCGCCAACACCTAAGTTCAGACTCCGTCGCGACAACCCATGGCTTCCAAACCCCTGCGTTGGTACATCCGAGCCCAACTGGGGGTTCTGCTGCTTCCAGCTGGGTTATGTCTGTTTGGGGAGGCAGTGAGCCGGCGCATCGTGCAGATGCTCGGCCAAGACCGAGGCCCTTGGTTCTGGTACGGAACCCTCAGCCTGATCGCCATCAACGCGGGCGTCGGTTTGATGATCGAATCAGGGCTGCTGCGCGGCTACCCAGGCCGGCGTTCTGATCAGGCGTCGTCCTAAGACGCCACTGCAGCAGGTTCCATAAGAGACAAGGGATTCTCGAGGGCATGAATCTGCCAGCGAGCCCGGTCTGAACAGCTGGCCATCACCCGATCCAGATCATCGGACGCCTGCTTGGGCGACGGATACGGGCCAACGTGACGGGTCACCAGACCGTCCTTGATGGTCAGCAGATACATACAGACCTCCTACGCGTCCCGCGATCATGGTACGGGGATCAATCAAGGGGAGGTAGGGGGGAAAACCCGCACCTTCACTGAGAAGTGACTGAGTCAGACCGCAGCGACGACTACAGAATTTCCTCAGATTTTGCTACGCCAGATGGCCGAGCGTTGTCAACGCTTGGCTGGTGTGCTCCAGGCGGCGCCGCTGCGGGCCTTGCTGCCCCACACCTGATCGAGCCGACGGTCCCGACCGCAGCTGAACCGGTAATAGCGATAGCGGAGCGTGTTGTTCTTCGCATAGTTCTGGTGATACCCCTCAGCGGGCCAGAATTTTTTGAGGGGCTTGATCTCCACCTTGAGCTTCGCTTCAGTCACCCCCAGCTCTCTGGCGGCCGCAGCACGGCTGGCGCGGGCAGCCTGAGCCTGAGCCTCGCTGTTGGTGAAGATCACCGGCCGATAGGAATCGCCCCTGTCGCAGAACTGCCCGCCGCCATCAAACGGATCCACATTGCGCCAGTACGACTGCAGCAGGCGGGGATAGCTGATCTTGGCTGGATCAAACAGCACCTCCACCACCTCCTGATGGCCGGTGGTCTCACTGGTCACCTGGCGGTACGTGGGCCTGGCCACGGTGCCGCCGCTGTAGCCACTCTCCACAGAAAGAACCCCGGGAAGTTTCTCCAGATCACTCTCCAGACACCAGAAACATCCCCCGGCAAGCACGGCGTTTTCCACGGCCGCGAACATGGGCCCAGGAGCCCCGAGCAGCAGGGCTCCCAACATGAACAGAGGCAGAACGAGGCGCATCACGAGGCGGTTGGGGTGGGGGGCAGCTGGTCGAGAATGGCGGAGGCGGCGCGATCGGTCACGCCAGGTGCGCCAAGCGTTTCGGTGAGCCGTTTGTAGCCACTCAGCATGGCCTGCCGCGCTAAGGGATCATCCAGCAGCGGCGCCGCGAGCGCCACGAGATGGTCAGCATCAAACGAATCCTGGAGCAGCTCCGGCACCAGGCGCTCATCCAGCAGCAGATTCACTGGAGAGATGTGCTTCACCTGGAAGCGCAGCAGGTGGCGGGCCACCCATGCCGTCACCCGGCTCACGCGATAGCCCACCACCTGGGGCACTCCGTTGAGTGCCAGTTCCAGATTCACGGTGCCTGACTTGCCCAGAGCCAGATCCGCCGCCGCGAACAACCATGGCTTCAAGGTGTCGGCTTCTGCGGCCGGAACCACGGAGCCCCGCACACCGGCAGCGGCCAGGGCCTCCCTGAGGGGCTTTTCAAAAGAAGCCAATCCGGCTGGAACCAGCACATCCAGGGAAGGATCCCGGGCCTGGAGACGGGCTGCCGCCTCCACCAACACCGGCATTAGGTAGTTCAACTCCTGCGGCCTGGAGGCCGGAAACAGCAACAGCAGCCGGCCTTCTGCAGGAAGCGACAGCCGGGCCCGGGCAACATCCCGTTCCGGACGGTTGGCCACACTGTCGAGCAGGGGGTGGCCAACCCAGGTCACGTCTGCACCCCGATCGGCGTAAAAGCTCGCCTCTTCCGGGAAAATAGCCAGGATTCGATCGGTGAACTTCAGCAGCTGGGTGGTCCCCCCATCCCCGATTCTCCAAGCCCACTCCTGCGGAGCGATGTAGTAGGTGATCGGCACCGTCGGCAATCGCCTCCGCAGGCTGATACCCAGGCGCACATTCGCCCCCATGTAATCGATCAACACCACCCCATCAGGGGGACGCTGTCGCAGCACTTGATCCACGCGCGCCTGCAGCTTCAAGGTGGGGAGCACCAGAGGCAGGGCCTCCCACAGGCCGATCGCCCCCATCGGCGCCGTGTCCGCCAGCAATTCGGCGCCTGCCGCCTGCATGCGGCTGCCACCGAGGGCGAGCACTTCCAGATCAACCCCCCTGCGGGCAGCCTGACGGTGCAGAGCCTCGATCAGCAAGCTTCCCTGCAGATCACCGGACACCTCACCGGTGCTGATCAGCAATCGCACCATCAGCGGGAGCCGAGAGCCGGCATCGGGCCACGACGCCCGGGCGCGATGGAACTCTCCAGGAAGGAACAGAGGTGATCCGCCAGAGGCAACAACGACTGCTCCCGGGCCAGCTTGAGGCCATCGGCGATCACATGCTCCGAGCGGTAGAGAAGGGACCAGATCTCCTGCAGTTGCTTGAGCTCCTGGCCATCGTCCTTGCGGTCAAGGCCCCGCCGGCGCAATCCCACCCGATTGAGGCCACGCACCCGACCAGGGTGTCCCTCCACCAGGCAGTAAGGCGGCACATCCCGATCCACCCGGGTCATGCCGCCCACCATCGCCATACCACCGATCTGCACAAACTGATGGATGCCCAGGCAACCACCGATCACCGCCCGGTCTTCGATCAGCACATGGCCCGCCACCTGAATGCTGTTCGACATCACGATGCCGTTGCCCAGCTCACAGTTGTGGCCAAGGTGGCAATAGGCCATCAGCAGGTTGTGATCGCCGATGCGGGTCTGTTCACCTTCATCGGTCGCTCTGTTGATCGTGACGCACTCGCGAATGGTGTTGTGATCTCCGATCACCACCTCCGTGGGTGCACCTTTGTATTTCAGATCCTGAGGTTCCTGTCCGAGGCAAGCACCTGGATAGATCTTGTTGTGCTCTCCGATGACCAAACGTCCATCAAGCACTGCATTGGGGCCGACCCAGGTGTGAGCCCCGATGTGCACGTCGGGGCCAACAACCGCCCCCGGACCGATCACCACGCCAGCTGCTAGCTCAGCGCGTGGGTCGACCACAGCGAGGGGGTGCACCTGGGCAGGCCGGTTGTCGGCAGTCACAACAGTGGAACGCTGTTCGCTCATCATCGTCAATCCACCAGCGAGAACATCAGCTCGCCGGAACACACCAGCTGGCCATCCACCGTGGCTTCAGCTTTCACCTTGCCGAAGCGCTGACGCTTGAGGCTGAGCAGCTCGCAACTGATGCGCAGCTGATCACCAGGAACAACCGGACGACGAAAACGCACTCCGTCGATACCGGCGAACACGAACAGACCTTTAGGGAGATCAGGCATCTGGGTGACGATCAGCCCCCCCACCTGAGCCATCGCCTCCACGATCAGCACACCAGGCATCAGCGGTCGATCTGGGAAATGCCCTTGAAACTGGGGCTCGTTCAGGGTCACATTCTTGATGGCCACAGCCTTTTCACCAGGAACGTGCTCCAAAACCCGATCCACCAAGGCAAAGGGGTAACGGTGCGGCAACAAACCCATGATCTGCTCGGCATTGAGCACGGGCTGGGAGGTCGCAACGTCGTTGGCGGAGGAAGATGTCAAAACAGTCAGGGCTGAACAGGGGAACGATCGGCCAGGGCCTCCGCCAGGTCCGTATGCAGACCGTGGGAGCCGCGGTAGACCAGCACCTGCGCACGCGGGAATCCCACGAGCGCCAGGTCACCGATCAGGTCAAGCAGCTTATGGCGCACCGGTTCATCCGGAAAGCGCAGCGGTGGGTTCAGCCAGTGCTCTCCATCACAGACAAGGGCATTATCGAGCGCTCCACCCTGGATCAATCCCGCAGCACGCAGCTGCTCAACCTGTTCGCGGAAGCCGAACGTGCGTGCAGGGGCAATCTCTTCAACAAAACGCTGGGGTGTGAGCTCGAGCGCAAACTGCTGCCGGCCGATCGCGGGCTGTGGGAAATCGATCACACAAACAACACTGAAGCGCTCAGCAGGGGTCGCGGTAATCACACTGCTGCCGCGGTGCAGGGCGATCGGCTCCTCAAGTATGAGTCGGTGAGGGTGCCCACCTGGAATCTCCACAAGATCAGCTTCGGCGATGGCCTCCACCCATCCGAGCGCTGAGCCATCCAGCAGAGGGATTTCCTCTCCCTCAACCTCCAGCAAAACGTGGGTGAGCCCACACCCCGCAATGGCTCCCAGAAGATGTTCAACCGTTGCCAGCCGACGGCTTCCGAGCTCGAGGGTGGTGCAGAGCTGGCTGTCGCGCACCTGACACGGCTCGAGCCGCACAGGCGGAGCATCATCGGAGAGCCAGCGCACCCACACGCCTGGAGCGGAGAACGGCATCAGAGACACCGAAACCGACTGGCCCGTGTGCAGGCCAACACCATGACGCTGCACGGGTCGGGCAAGGCTCCACGTGCCGTTGTAGTCAACGGGCCAGCAAACCATCAGAACTTCCAGCCCACACCGAGGTTGAAACGAACCTGATCGGTGAAATTCTGACTGGCCAATTCCAGTCGAAGTGGACCCACTGGTGTGGTCACGATCACACCCACACCTGGGGAGACGCCGGATCCGGGTTTATCGAGCAATTCGCCAGGTCTGCCGGGAACACTGGCCTGGGAACCGAAATCCGTGCCGGCATCCAGAAAGACCTCACCGGAGAAAATGCTGAAGATCGGGAAACGGTATTCAATGGTGGCTTCACCAAAACTGCGGCCAACGGCAAGGTCACAGTCGAACCAACCGCGCACCGAATTGGAACCACCGAGACAGAACGCTTCGTAGGGAGGCAACTGGCCAAGGATCGTGCCAGCTTTCACCTGGAAAGCAATGGCTTGAGGACAATTCTCCTTTTCACCTGGTTTAGGGCGGCATCCCTTGGAAAGCTTGAGCCATTTCACAGGGAAGAATTTTGTGTAGGTGGTTCGAAAACGGTTAAAGGTCGGTGAATTTGCGCCAACCGAAACATACTGTTCGGTACCGAAACTGAAGAAGTTGCCTGACGTCGGATTGCGCCCATCGTTCAGGGTGTTGTAGGTAGCAGCGAAACGAACACTGGCGAGATTGTTTTCCTTCGCACAATTGAAGGCGATACAAATGACCTCATTATTTGGAATTTCTCCCCTTCGGATATTATCCCTAGGTACTCCAAAAGGTCTTGTCTCACCACTGAAGTTAATGGGGCGCACATTCTGAAGGTTCACCCCGGCAAGCACCTGCCAGGGCACAATTTTGAATGGATCCCCCCCGTTCAGAGGTCTGGCAAAGACAATATTGCCGCCGATTCTCTGCAAGACAACGGAATCACCTTCGAACTCGTACCAGCTGGTGTCAGGAA
>WTFZ01000164.1 GCA_011523835.1 Synechococcus sp. CO36386bin_29
GTGAGGGCATTGAACACGGCTCCCAGGATCACGAGCACCCAGATGGAGATGAACACCGCCACCGTCACCTCCCGGGTGAGAGCAGCACTTGCAAGAGCTGTTTCGTTGGGATTCACCCCCAGGGCCAACACACCCAGATAGCGGTCTTGCTCCACAAGGGGAACGAACACATCGGTGACCAGGCCCTGGGGGGTGATGTGCTGCCGCACCAGTGGATTCTTGGGACGGTTCCGCATTTCCGCGGGCAGTTCCAGGCGTCGATTCAGGCGAAGATCACTATCTGAAGTGCTATCGCTTCCGCTGATGGGAATCCCCAGGTAGACGATGCCCTCCGGGTCGGCGAAAAAGATGTAGCGAAGGCTTCGGCTGGAACGCCAGAACGTTTCGGCAACATTGGCCAATTCCCGATCGCGACCTTCAGCAACCAGCTCGCTGACATTGCCTCCGAGGAGCAGTCCAAGATCCCGGGCGTACCGGGTGTCGTTCATCGCTGCATCGCGCTGGATGCCATTGAGAGCGAAAAATGTGATGCCAGTCATCATCAGGCTCACCACGAGGGTGGCCACTGCCAGCAGTTTCGTCTGAAGGCTGAATTCAGCCCACCAAGCACTGATCCGCTCCAGCCAACCCCGCTCTCCACCAGATTCTGATTCAACGATCGCCCAGGAGGCCAGGCCTTCGTTTGAGGCCGTCGCTGGTTCGCTGGCCATGGCTTCGACTTGCGTTGATTGAGCCTAAGACCGACGCACTTGGTGGCCGATATCTCGGCGGTACTGCATTCCTCTGTAGTTCACGGTTCCGAGGGCCTGGTAAGCGCTTGCGAAGGCCTGGTCGAAGTTTTCTGCCTGCGCCACCTGGGTCAGGACCCGTCCTCCGCTGGTGAGGAGGCGACCGTCCTGATCCCTTCTGGTCCCCGCATGGAACAGCTGGCGCTGTGGATCGGCTGTCGTTTCAATGTGGATCACATCCCCTTTGCTGGGTGCGTCGGGGTAGCCCTCTGCGGCTGTCACCACGCAGGCACTGCACGCTGCGCTGATGGAGAGCTCTGGTGCCAGATCCAGGCATCCCAGGGCGCAGGCCTGAAGCACCCTGGCGAGTTCCGGCCCCATCAGCGGCATCAGGGTTTGGCACTCCGGATCCCCAAACCGGCAATTGAATTCGATCACCTGGGGACCATCGTTGGTGAGCATGAGGCCGGCGTAGATCACCCCTCGGTACTGAATGCCCCGGTCGCGCAGAGCGTTCAGGGTTGGTGTGAGCACCTGCTCCTTCACCTGCTCGAGTCCGGCGGCATCGAGCAGAGGGGCTGGGGCATACGCACCCATGCCACCGGTGTTAGGTCCCCGATCCCCATCAAGAAGACGCTTGTGGTCCTGGGCCGGAGGGAGCAGCACCATGCGCTCGCCATCGCAGAGAGCGAAGACCGAGACCTCTGGTCCTTGCAGTCGTTCTTCCAGCACCAGGCGTTCACCCGCGCTGCCGAAGCGGCCCGCGAATGCCTCCTCGATCGCCGCGGCGGTGGCTTCGATGCTCTCGGCCACGGTGACTCCCTTCCCGGCGGCCAGGCCATCAGCTTTCACCACCAGAGGCCGTTGCAGGCGATCGAGCACGGCCAGTGCCTCCGACAGCTCCGACACCGCCCAGTGCCCTGCGGTGGGGATTCCTCCCTCCTGCATCAGCTGCTTGGCCCAGGCCTTGCTGGCCTCCAGCTGTGCACCATCGGCACCTGGACCGAACACCGCCACTCCAGCCTCCCGCAGGCGATCGGCTACCCCTGCGGCCAGAGGGGCTTCCGGGCCGATCACCACCAGGTCGATCTTGTTGCTGCTGCACTGGGCGATCAGTTCGTCGGCATCCAGCTCGCTGATGCCGAGTGAGCGACAGCCTTGGAGATCGACGGTGCCGCCGTTGCCCGGGGTGACCCAGACCTCGTTGACTTCCGGACAACGGCGCAGCGCCCAGGCCAGAGCCTGCTCTCGACCGCCGCCGCCCACCACAAGCAGGTGGCGCAGGGGGGGCAGGGATTGAGGACGGGGGCTGGAATGGGCCATGGACGCAGGCGTGATGGTCGAAGACTCTTAGGTTTGGAGCCACCATCAATGTCATGGACATTGATGGATTCCGTCCATCTTTGTTGAGTGCCTGCCGGCCCATGGGTCTTCTCCCCCTGTCTCTGACATTTCTGCTGGCGGCAACCCCTCTGCTGGCAGCAACCCCGAGTTCACTGAAGGGGGCACAGCTTCAGAAGGATGCGGCTCCTGTGCCGGAGCAAGCGATGGCGTCTGAGGTGTTCGAAGTCGTGCTTCTGGAAGGCGCTCTCCCCGCTCTGCAGCTGGCCTGTACTGATGCCGTTCAGTTCGAGCTCGAGGAGCGATTGCGCTTACTACGCAATCGCCTGATCGAGGTGGCACCGTCTCCCCAACCTTTTGAAGTGGTGATGGAGAACGCCAGGGCGCTGATGCAGTGCAAGGCGCCCGACAGTGTTCCCGTGGTGCTGGCGCGATACGGACCGGCGCCGGGCCCGCAGCGCCGGGAGTGGTTGCTGCTCTCATGGCAGGCGGCTTCCGCGGCGTTTGATCAGGACCGAGCGGTTCTGTCCCTCATGCGGCTGGCCGAGGGCGATCGCTCCCGTCTCGAGGGAGAGCAACTGGTGATTGGACTGGATGACGAGGGCCAGCCCCTGACCCGG
Source organism: Synechococcus sp. CO36386bin_29 (assembly GCA_011523835.1). Lineage (GTDB taxonomy): Bacteria > Cyanobacteriota > Cyanobacteriia > PCC-6307 > Cyanobiaceae > Synechococcus_C. The sequence goes on from WTFZ01000164.1 coordinate 2,690, forward strand.
TCCGCTCTTGATGTGCTGGCGGAGCATCAGATCGCGAATGGTCAGAAAGCCGAAGCTGTCGTGACCTTGCTTTCTGCTCGCACACCTGGTGTGGCGGCTGCCCGTCGACTCGGTCTGGCGGCCGAGCTTCTGGGGGATCTGGAACCTGAGCGCAGTGGCCCCCTCCTGGAAGCGGCTCTTGATCAGGCGGCGGCGGCCCAGGCCTGGAGTCTTGCTCAGGATCTTCTGCGGTTGCAATTGGCGCTGGAGCTCGAGAACGGCGGCAGTGGTGATCGCCCCCGCGAGCGTCTGCGCCGCCTGGCCACGCGGGTGGATGATCGTTTCACCCTCCTTGATCTCGATCGCGCCGCGCCGGGGCAACGTGAGCAGCTGGATCAGGAGCTGCGCTCTCCCCGTGGGCCTGGAGGGCACGCTGCACTGAGAGAATCAGAGCCTTCCAAAGTTGAAGCGGCCGTCGACCCCCCCCAGCCATGACCCTGTCCCACGGCGATCTTTTGTACGAAGGCAAGGCCAAGCGCATCTACGCCGGCGAGGATCCCAGACAGGTTTTCGTGGAGTTCAAGAACGACGCCACGGCGTTCAACGCTCAGAAAAAAGCACAGTTGGAGCACAAGGGGCGTTTGAACTGTCTGATTTCGGCCTGTCTGTTCGAGTTGCTTGAGCGCCAGGGGATTCCCACCCATTACCTGGGTGTCTGCGAGGACACCTGGATGGTTGTGCAGCGGGTGGAGGTGATTCCGATCGAGGTGGTGCTGCGTAACACGGCTGCTGGTTCACTTTGTCGTGAAACTCCGATCCCCCAGGGCACGGCTCTCGAACCGGCTCTGCTTGACCTGTATTACAAAGACGACGCACTGGGGGACCCGCTGCTCACGGATGCCCGGATCGCTCTGCTTGGCGTGGTTACAGCCGACTTGCGCCAGCGCATCGAGGATCTTGCTCGTCGGGTGAACGCCG
>WTFZ01000189.1 GCA_011523835.1 Synechococcus sp. CO36386bin_29
GCTTCATGACCGATCTGACCCATGAGCTGCGCACGCCCCTGGCGATCGTGAGCGGGAATCTTCAACGGATGGCGCGGTTGAAGAACCTCCCTAATGCCGTCAGCTCACGCCTCACGATGGCTCGAGAGGAAATGGCCCGGATACAGAAGTTGCTCGGTCATCTTGCGCTGCTCACGTGCCTGGAGGTGGATCCGGATGTGGTCTGCTGCAGCGATCAGCCCTTGGGGCCGCTGCTCCAGCGCTGGTACGACGCCTCGCGGGACTTGGCTCCAAATCTCAAGCTGCATGGCCTGGAACGGGGGGTCGATCTGGTGGTTCACGCTGACCCACGGGCCTTGATGCTGGCCTTGGATCAGTTGCTCGATAACGCCTGCCAGCACGCCAATCGATCGATGCCAATCCAGCTCAGCCTCGTGGAAGGCGACGGCATGAATCACTGCATCTTGGAGTTCGTCAGTCAGAGCCTTGATGCCCCCGTGGCTACCGAGGATCTGCAGATGTGGTTGTCACCTTTTTTCAGGGGCAAGCCCAAGCGTGATGGAGACCAGGTGGAGGGCCCTGGGCTGGGTCTCGCTCTGGCTCGAGAACTGATCATGGGTTGTGGAGGAACCCTTACTCTCCACCAGCAGCCATGTTCGCAAGGAACGACCACCATCGTGCGGTTGGTTTTAAGGCTCAGAGCATCGGAGGCGTCTGGAGCAGTTGCGGGAGCTGCTCGAACAGATCCGGCTTGAGGACATAGGCCTCTGCACCGTTGGAAAGAGCCTCGCGTCGCTTGTCGGCATCATTGAGAGCCGTCACGATGACCACCCTTGGCGCCTGCTTTGCTGTGGCCTTGCGCCGCAGCTGTTTTAGACAGCACAAGCCGTCCATTCCCGGCATCATCAGGTCGAGCAGCACCAGATCAAAGCTGTCGGGGCCTGCTGAATCAAGGAACTCTTCCGCGGAAGTAAAGCAGGTGCAGTCGTGCCCCTCATCGGAGATTTCAGCGCTGATGAGTTGTTGAATCCGTGGGTCATCCTCCACGAGTGCGACACGAAGAGCCTTGGGGGTCTCCTCCATTACCGCAGGGGAACTGCTCTCATTGTTGGCATCCTGTCAGCACCCGACCATCTTGAAACCGAGCTATCCGCTGCGCTCTGGCCGCAACATCATCTTCATGGGTGACCATCACCAGGGTGATGCCCTGTTGGTGTAGTTCGTCAAACAGCTCTAAAACCTCGGCGGTGGTGTTGGAATCCAGGGCGCCAGTGGGTTCGTCAGCGAGAAGAAGACTGGGGCGGTTGATGATGGCTCTGGCGATGGCCACCCGTTGTTGCTGCCCTCCGGACAGCTGGTTGGGCTTGTTCTCCAGTCGCTGCGCCAGGCCAACACGGCTCAGGGCTGCTTGGGCGCGTTCAATTCGTTCGTCTTTCGAAACTCCCGCGTAGACCATCGGCAGCATCACATTTTCCATGGCGCTGGCATGGCCGAGGAGATGGAACTGCTGGAAGACAAACCCGAGCGACCGATTACGGACATCTGCGAGAGCGTCGTCGTCCAACCGTTCAACAGCCATGCCATTGAGCCTGTAAGTTCCGCTGGTGGGCCGGTCGAGACAACCAAGGATGTTCATTGCTGTGCTCTTGCCAGATCCACTGGCTCCCATCACCGCGAGGTAGTCCCCCTCCGTGACGGTGAGGTTTAACTGGTCCAACGCTTTGACTTCAAGATCACCTGATCCGTAGACCTTGCTGATACCACGCAGTTCAGCAACCGCTGCTTGCGACGCCTCAGCCAAGGCCTTTCAAGCTGGACAACGCGATGGCCTGCTGTAACAGCGGAGTGCCTGCAACCGCAGTGTTGGCCCACTGGAACAGTGGGTTGGAGAGAATTCCGCCGACGGCGGTGATCGCCACACACCCAATCAGAGCAACCCGTAGAGGCTGCATCCCCATCAACGACCAGTTGACGTCGGGATAGGCCTTGACCACGTCGGAGGCTTCTTGAGGCTCCTTCACCACCATCATCTTGATGACAGAGATGTAGTAGTAGATCGACACCACAGAGGTGACCAGGCCAACCACCACCAGCAAGTACTCGTGGTTCGCCCAACCGGCGAAGAACAAATAGATCTTTCCGAAGAAACCGAGCATCGGTGGAATTCCACCGAGAGAGAGGAGGCAGAGACTCAGGCCGAGGGTAATCAGAGGATCTTTCTGATAGAGCCCGGCGTAATCCGAGATTCGGTCACTGCCGGTGCGGATCGAGAAGAGAATGATGCAGGCGAAGGCCCCGAGATTCATGAACAGGTAGGCCGCCATGTACAGAACCATGGCTGCGAAGCCGTCCTCGGTGCCGCACACCATGCCGATCATCACGAAACCGGCCTGGCCGATGGAGCTGTAGGCCAGCATTCGCTTCATTGAGGTCTGGGCCAGGGCGACAACGTTGCCCAGGGTCATGCTCAGAACAGCCAGCACTGTGAACAGGAGTTTCCACTGGCCATCGAAGGCGCCAAAGCATCCCACGAGGATGCGGAGAGCCAGAGCGAAGCCAGCGGCTTTTGAACCGACGGACAAGAAGGCCACCACCGGGGTGGGTGAACCTTCGTAGACGTCAGGAGTCCACTGGTGGAAGGGAACTGCAGCGATCTTGAAGGCAACAGTGGCCAGCACAAAGACCAGGGCCAGGGCGGCGAGGGGAGTGGTGCTGGTCTGAAGCGCGAGTCCGATCGTGTCAAGGCTGGTGCTGCCGCTCAGTCCGTACAACAGGGACGAGCCGTAAAGGAAGACTGCAGCAGCAGCGGAACCCACAAGCAGGTATTTGAGTGCTGCCTCGGAACTGCGTGCGTCCCGCTTCATGTACCCCGCGAGCAAATAGCTCGCGACGGAGAGCGTCTCCAGTGAGATGAACACACTCACCAAATCCGTTGCACCACAAAGGAGCATGGCGCCCAGTGTGGCGGCGAGAAGGATGGCTGCGTACTCCCCGACAGGCGTGCCGCTCTTCTCGGCATAACGCCAGCTGATCAGCAGCGATAGAAGGGTGGAAAGGGCGATGACTGCCCTAAATGCAACTGCGAGGTTGTCGGCAAGAAAAGCTCCAAGGAATGACGCCTCCAGCGGTGCATTCCACTGAAGTGCCAGCAGAACAAGGGAACTTCCCAGTCCGACGTAGCAAATCGGAGGAACCCAGCGTGTGGCGACTTTCTCACCAGCCAGGTCCACCAAGAGGGTGGCGATCATCGCCAGCAGCACTGCTCCTTCAGGCAGCACGGCTGACGCATTGAGAGAAAGATTCAGAAGCTCACCAGGGGCGGCCATAGCCTGGGTGGCGAGAAGGAAAGCACCCATGTCGGGCATGACAGCCTGGAACCGTTGCGCTGGGGCGACTGTAGCGGCGCTTGACGCGCCGACGGTCATGCAGAGCGCTGCTCGGTGCGATAAAGAAGGGGAACGGTTTACCTGCCGCTAGTGGCGCACACCCTCGTCATCGTTGAGAGCCCCACGAAGGCCAAGACCATCCGTGGCTTCCTTCCCAAGGGATTCAAGGTCGAAGCCTCCATGGGGCATGTCCGCGACCTTCCCAACAACGCCAGCGAGATTCCGGCATCGGCCAAGGGGCAGAAGTGGGCCAACC
>WTFZ01000066.1 GCA_011523835.1 Synechococcus sp. CO36386bin_29
CCTCCGGCGCGGAATCCGCCAGGGGCGTGCTCCGGTTGAGCAACGCCAGGGTCTGCAGCACCCCCAGCCCGCCGCTGCTGGGTGGCGGCATGGTGCAGATGCGGTGCTGCAGCTGCTCGCTGCAGAGGGGATCACGGCGCACCACCGCATAGGTGCTCAGATCGGCTGGAGTCCAGCCCCGGAAGCCTGGCGTGGAGCTGCCCAAGGCATTGACGCCATCCAGGATTTGCTGGGCCAACGGCCCTCGGTAAAACGCCGTTCCGCCTTCGCGGGCCAGGGTGGTGAGGGTGCGGGCCAAGGCCCGATTGCGGAAGGGTCGATCCGCTTTTGGCAACTGACCACCGGGGAGATACAGCGCTTGAAAAGCGGGGCTGTGGGAGACCCCGAAGCGCTGGGCCAGGCGCAGGGAGCGCAGAAAGCGCCGACTGGGTTGGAACCCTTCGGTGGCCGTACGGATTGCCGGCGTCAGGGTCTGGGCCCAGGGCAGCCGGCCGTGCTGTTGGTGGGCACTCCAGAGCAGGGCCACTGTTCCGGGGATGCCGATGGCCAGGGGGCTGCGGGTGGCCTCGCGCCAGGGCAGCGCTGTGCCCGAGGGTGTGAGGAAATCGCTGGGTTGACTGCGCTGCGGGGCCACTTCCCGGCCATCGAGCACCTCGAGTGTTTGGGTGGTTGCCTCCCAATGGAGAAGGAAGCCGCCGCCAGCAAGGCCGGAGCTCTGGGGTTCCACCACCGCCAGCACCGCTTGGGCTGCGACCAGGGCATCGATGGCGCTGCCGCCCGCCTGCAGTGCTGCAAGGCCCGCTTCTGTGGCGATGGGATTGGCGCTGACCACTACCGCACGGCCGCTGGCGGTGGAGCTGCGTTTGCGGGTGAGATCAGCGGTTTCCGGATCGTCGCGGCTGATCGGTGCTGCGGCGGCTGGGGTGAGGCTGCCGAGCATCAGGCTCAGCAGCACAGCGATGCGCAGGGGGACGCGTGTCGCCAAGACGAGTGGCGCCAATCCGATCAGACCCGGCTGTACCCGAGCTTGGACTCAAAGATCTTGAGGGGCAGGCCAAACGACTCCATCAGTTCGCGGCATTCAGCGCTGACGGTGCCGTAGACCTCAATGCTGAAGCCATCACCCAGTTCGGCGTGTTTCTGGAGATAGTGCTGAACAGGAGGGTTGGCGACATGGGCGCTGAAGGCCGCGTCATTGGCGTAAACCTCCGACCACACGAACGCCTGGGGATCGTCTGGATCCTGATCAAAGGTGTGGTGAATCATTCCTGGCTCCGAGGCCTGCACGGCGGCATCGGTGACGCGGGCCAGTTCCAGATACTCCTCAACACAACCGGGTTTGACGTGGATGCGCGCCAGCAGCAGGAAGGGCGTGGATTGATCGAAGCTGGCCATGGGCTCTCAGGCGATGTCTGAGTGTTCCATGAATTCAGTCAAACGTCTGTTGCGGCCCGGGGCGGTTGAATCACAGGCCGCTGAAGCCCAAGGGGCGCCAGTACGAGACCCGCCAGATTCTCTTAAGAATTGCGTGTCGCATTCTTAACTTGTTCGCGCGATAGTGACATGTCGCTGATGGGCCGAGAGACCACGACGCGAGATCTGAATAAGTGTTTCACTCCAATGAGCAGACGAGGAATGCATCCCCTTTTGATGGGATTGAACAAGCCAGAACGTCAACCGGTTGAGCCCTCCACGTCAACCGATCTGTCGGGCAACGAGTCAGCGCAGCGCAAACGATTCATCCGTTCAGAAGAACAGGACTCCGACAATCGCAAGTCGGCTTGATTCAAGGTTCAACGTCAGTTGCGCGGTTGCAACGAAGCCAATGTTGTGGTGAGTATTCATGCCGGCTCTCCCTTCTGGTGCATCCATTGATTCCGACTGGCTCAGCGCGCAGCTGAATCTTGATGTTGATGCCCTTGAGATTGAGTCTCTTGGTGTGCCCCAGGGGTTCACATCCAACACCATGCGTCTGCGGCCGCGGGGACCCTCTGACGCTCTGCCGGACTCGTTGATTCTCAAGATCGACAGTGATGATCCCCATAGCCGTGAAATCGCCCTCCATCTCAATTGTTTTCGCCGGGAGGTCGGTTTTTATCGGGCGTTTGCTCCTCAGCTGCCGGCGTTGGTGCCTCACGCCTACGCGACGGGCAACGGCTTGAGCGATGAGGGGCGTTGGTTGCTCCTGGAGGATCTCTCGATGATGACCGTGGGCAACCAGGTCCGCGGCGTCACCGCCAGGACCTGCGGGCAGGTTCTCCAGGTCATGGCTGAGGTGCATGCCCGGTTCTGGGGATCTTCAGGGTTGCGCATCCACGACTGGCTGCCGGATCACCAGTTCTGGTTTCAGGGCAGTAGCGACACGTTGTCCTCGCTCCATCGCAACTTCCTGCAGGATTACGAGCTGCGTGTTGAACCGGAGGCACTCAAGGCGATCGCGCTGGTGATCGAGCATTCCCTGGCCATCGATGCGGCCATCGCCCAGCGGCCGGCAACCCTGGTTCACGGCGATCTGCGCATTGAGAATGTGCTGTTTGCCAACAGCGCCAACGAGCGTGATGTGGTGGTGCTCGACTGGGGCACTCCTACGCGCTCGATGGCTGCGATGGATCTCGCCTATCTGATCGGCGGGAGCGTGCCGATGCCCGCCAGGCGAGGACAGCTGCGGGACCTCTGCAGCCAATGGCATCAGAGCCTGAGAAGTCATGGCGTGAAGGATTATTCGCTCAGCGATGCCTGGGCTGACGTGCAACTCGCGGCGCTGCGCTGCCTGAGTTCTGTTCTTCTGCTGCACAACTGGCAGTTGGATCCCACCATCGGCTCCCGGGCGATGGTGCTCAATGATGAGTGGATTGAGAGATCCTGTGCTCTCGTTCTGGAGCTGGATGCGACTGAGGCGCTGGAGTCCTTGCCATAAAAAAGACCCCTGGGATCCCACCCCCAGGGGTTCCGTTCCTCTCAATGACTCGACCGCATCAGCTTCCCGCCGATGCGCTCAGCTGGGGAGCAGGAGAGCCGCCCTGTTCGGTTCGGTGATTACCGCACACCCCAGACAATCGTTCCGTGGTTAATGTTTCTTCACTTTGAGCGAACGCTCGTGCGCTCAGGCCTGTTCCCCCTTGCTCACTGACGATGACCATCGACTCGCGTTGCAGGGAGCAGCAGAAGGTCGCCGACAGGATCTTCATGGACTTCAAATACACGGCGCCCGGTTCCGATGATCAGCTCCGAGCGCTCAGGACCTTGAACGTTCTGATCAGCCTGTGGGGTGACTACCTCTCCCGTGAGGAGTTCCGCATGGCGTCAACCGACTTGAGCCATGCCGGTTGATGTCGGCAAGATGAACGTGTTGTTGGCCCATTCAAGTGTTGATGAAGTCCGTGTGCGCGTTCGGCTTGTCGTTGGGCGTGGCACTGCTCTGCGGGACCCAGGCCTTCTCCCAAACCAATCAACAGCTTCTGCAGGATGGTTTGATCAGCCCCATGGTGTTTGCCTTGCTGGAGCAAAAGGGGGCCAAGACGCCTGAGCAGCGCTATGCCGTTATCCAGGAAGCCTGCAGTGCACGCAAGCTGCCTCCGATCGACTGTGGAGCGTCGAGGCGCCGAACGTA
>WTFZ01000176.1 GCA_011523835.1 Synechococcus sp. CO36386bin_29
TGATGCTCGCCATCGGGCTGAGCATTGGCAACCTTCTGCAGATGTCGACAGAACAGACCACCAGCCTGTCCATCGAAGCCGGCTTTCAAAACGGCACCGTGGGCATTGTCGTGGGATCGTTGCTTGGTCCACCCCTGATGCACAGCCAACTCAATAGCTTCAGCCTTCCATCCGCTGTTTACGGCGTGCTCATGACGGTGACGATCCTCCCGTTCATCGCCTGGAGACGGAGCATCAAGCCCGAGACCAACCGATCCTGAAATTGATCGATCAACCAGTGCTGATCGATCACCCAGAGGCGATCTGCCCAGTGGTCCAATAGCGAACGCGCGCAGGATGGGTGTCGAGGTACTCGTCGACAGCCGTTTCGGGTGACCGCTCATTGGCCTTGAGCAGTAGATCCGACATCTCCTGCTCAGGAAGATGGAAACGCGTCAAAAAGTCCGCGACATCGGGAGCATCGAAATCAAGGCCCGGCCGACCCAGTGCATGAATCCACTCAATGCCCCCGAACACACGCTTCGGGTCGTCAAGAAATCGCAAGTTGTAGCGGGCGAACATCCAGTGAGGCATCCAGCTGGTCACGATCACCCACTGGTCGCGGCGGATGGCCTGGTCCAGTACTGCAGTCATTGCAGCACTGCTCGAAGCAACCAAGTTCATGTCCTTGAGTTGATAGATCTTGAGCGCCTCTGCAGACGCTTGGTTCAATCCTGAACCTGGATCGATCCCCTGAACACGGTTCTCAAAGCGAGCAGCCAGTGCAGGGTTCCGAAGCTGTTGAATCGATGAGAGTTGCGCCTCAGGGATGTAGTCAGGAACCACCCAACCCAGACGACCTGAATACATCGATCCGAAATCGAGCACCCGGTCGCGCACCCTTCGCCAGTAGTCACGGTGGGTAAGGGGCAGCCAGGCCATCAGCATCAAATCAAGATCACCACGACCAACCGAGGCGTATTGGATGCCGATATCGGCGAGAACTCTCTCCACCTCGATGTTGTAAGCCTGTTGAATCACTCTCTGAGCAATCAGGCTGATGACCTCCGCATCAGCCCATGGAGACCAACCCAGTTTCAGGGTTGATCCGATCAAGGTCGAGGTGGATTGCCGAGTTCTTCCAGTCTCCGAGCCTGGAGCCTGGGATGTCCGAGCAGAGGGTTGGCTGAGATTGACCAGACTGGCCATCGAAGCCCCCGCAAGCCCCAGACCTCCAAGCAACACGGCGCGTCGACGGATGCCGTTGGGATCAGTCACGACGACCTCCAGGGAGACACCCACAAACGCCAGCGCTGATGAAGGGTTGGCGATTCGCGGGCTGTGAAGCTCTGACTGAGCCGGTCAAGGATCACGGCGAGGATCACAACAGCAATTCCACCCTCGAAACCAAGGCCCACATCGAGCTGCTGAATCCCACGCAACACCACATCACCCAAACCACCTCCACCGATCATGGAGGCGATGACGACCATGGACAGGGACAGCATGATCGTCTGATTGACGCCGGTCATCACCGTGGGCAGAGCGCTCGGCATCTGCACTTTCCAGAGAAGCTGGTGTTCACTGCATCCGAAGGAGCGTCCGGCTTCGATCAGATCAGCGGGCACCTGGGAGAGCCCCAGCTGCGTCAATCTGACGACGGGAGGCATGGAGAAGATCAGAGTGGCAAGGATGGAGGGCACCGCACCCGTGCTGAACAGCATCACAGCAGGAATCAGATAAACAAAGGCCGGCATGGTCTGCATCAAGTCGAGGCAAGGTCTCACCAGACGCCAGATCGAGCGATGTCGGGCCGAAAGGATTCCCAAGGGCAAGCCGATCACGAGGGCCAACAGCGAGGCGGTGATCACCAGAGCCAGAGTGGCGATCATCTCGTTCCAGAGCTGAAGGGACAGCACAAGGTTGAGACCGAGAAGCACAAAAAGGGCGAAGGCTCCGCTCACTCTCCAGAGACCGATCGCTGCAACGCTCCAGGCGAGCAACCAGGCCGGGAACCATTCCAGAAGCATCTCGGTGAAGGAGACCAGGGCGAGAACCGAGATCTTGATCAGATCAAACGCACCCTGGGCATTGGCGAGCAACCACACGACGATGCCATCGACACTTTCACCGAGCCAACCGGCCTGATGGGCAGCTGCGAAGAGAGTCATGAGCCGAATCCCTCCATCGATCTGAGCAGTTGACGGGCGCTGATCACACCCATCAGTCGTTGCTCGGAGTCCAGTACCGGCAGTGGATCGGAGCACAGAGCCACCGATTGGATTGCGTCCTTGATGCGCGTTCCTGACGACAGAGTCGTGATTTCTGAAGCATCAAGCCAACCCCGTTGCGCGGTGACCATCCCCAGGAACCGTCGCTGTGAATCCACGACGTAACGCGTGTTCTGAGATCGCTCCGGTCGGGGGTCTCCGTTCTGAAGTAACAGCTCACGATCGGTTGGCATCACCACATCGTCGACGGTCAGAACCGACGCCACATCGACATCTCTGAAGAAGCGCCGGACGTCTTCACTGGCGGGCTGATTCAAGAGAGCCTGGGCCGTATCGCACTGGAGCAGGCGCCCTCCCTGCATCAGAGCGATACGGTCCCCGATTCGGATGGCTTCATCAAGATCATGGGTGATGAAAACAACCGTGCGACGCTTCTCAGCCTGGAGGTCGAGAAGAAGGTCCTGCATGTCGACCCGGATCAGAGGATCAAGCGCGGAGAACGCTTCATCCATGAGCAAAATCGGGGGATCAAGTGCCAGCGCTCGCGCCAGACCGACGCGCTGTTGCATCCCTCCGGAGAGTTGCGCTGGTCGCTTGCGTAACTCCTGCCCCAATCCGACCCGCTCCAACGCCTCGATGGCCCGGTGTTGCCGAACCCTGCGTGGAACACCGGCCACCTCCAGGCCAAACGCCGCATTCTCCAGAACGCTCCGGTGGGGAAACAAGGCAAAGGATTGAAAAACCATGGCCATCTGATGCCGGCGCAATTCAGCCAGCGCAGGTGGCGTCAACCCCGCCAGCGAACACCCCTGCACCAAGACATCACCCGCAGACGGTCGAATCAGCCCGTTGAGCAGTCGCAGCAATGTGGACTTGCCCGAACCGGACAGACCCATCACCACAAAGATTTCCCCAGCATGAATGTCGAGGCAGACATCCTGCACTGCAGCGCGAACGCCCAGTTGGCAGTGGAGCTGATCAGGATCTGCGCCGTGGCGCAACTGATTGATTACGTCAGAAGACGATCCACCGAATAGTTTCCAAACCGACTGCACGGAGATCTCTGATCGCACTTCAGAGGGCTCCAACATCACTTCAAATTTATAGCAAAAGCAGGAAGAGAGGAAAGGTCGATCAGCACAGAAGGCTTGGGAAAACACACTTTTTCATTCCTAAAACCCGTTGCGCCACAGTGATTATTGCCAATCCTGGCATGACAGCAGAGCGACAAATTTCACCGGAATGCTGACAACCATGCACTCCATGGTTAGTTTGCAGAAGGAGCATGAATCCTGTTCATCGTTCACATCAATGGTGTTGCGTGCACTGCAGACAAGGACTCTGCGGCATTGCAGCCATGTCCAGTGCAGTCAAGAG
>WTFZ01000040.1 GCA_011523835.1 Synechococcus sp. CO36386bin_29
CGCCCAAAGCGTTTCCAGTGCTCAGCCATGATCTCGGCGACGCTGCAGCGGCGTTCGGCCAGGATCTGCAGCCAGAACAGCACGGCCCAGAGGCCGTCCTTTTCGCGCACGTGGTTGCTGCCGGTGCCGAAGCTTTCCTCACCGCAGAGGGTGATCTTGCCGGCATCCAGCAGGTTGCCGAAGAATTTCCAGCCCGTGGGGGTTTCGAAGCAGTCAATCCCCAGCTCTTTGGCCACCACATCCACCGCAGCGCTGGTGGGCATCGAACGCGCCACCCCTGACAGGCCTTCGGCGTAGGCCGGAGCCGCCGTGGCGTTCGCGGTGAGCACGGCGAGGCTGTCGCTTGGATTCACAAAGCAGCGCTGGCCCAGGATCATGTTGCGATCGCCATCGCCGTCGCAGGCTGCGCCGAAGCGGTAGTCGTCCCCGTCGAGGAGCATTTCAGCCAGTTCGTGGGCGTAGGTGAGGTTGGGATCGGGGTGCCCACCACCAAAGTTTTCGAGGGGCGTGCCATTGCGCACGCTTCCAGCGGGTGCTCCGAGCAGACCTTCCAGCAGACGACGCGCATAGGGGCCGGTCACGGCATGCATGGCGTCGAAGGCCAGGGAGAAGTCGCTGCGGATCAGCTCGCGGATCTGATCGAAATCGAACAGCTCCTGCATCAACTCCACGAAATCATCTACGCCATCGATGACTTCCACGTCCATGGCGCCAATGGAATGCTTGCCTGGAGCATCAAGGCTGAGGGGCTTTGCCTCAACGATGGCGTACTGCTCAAGTGTCTTGGTGCACGCGAAGACGGCATCCGTGAAGGAGGCAGGCGTCGGTCCACCATTGGCACCGTTCACCTTCACGCCGAAATCCCCGTCGGCACCCCCTGGGTTGTGACTGGCCGAAAGGATGATCCCGCCGATCGCCTGACGCTTGCGGATCAGATTGGATGCCGCTGGTGTGGAGAGGATGCCAGCCGTGGTGACAATCACCTTGCTGAGACCGTGCGCTGCGCCCATGCGCAGAATCACGTCGATGGCGCGGGCGTTGCCATAGCGACCGTCGCCTCCAAGCACCAGGGTGCCGCCCTGAACCCCAGGAAGGGTGCGGAACACCGCCTCAACAAAGCTCTCCAGATAATGCGGCTGCTCGAACTGGCGGCTGCTTTTGCGCAGTCCGGACGTGCCGGGTTTCTGGTCAGTGAAGGGAGCGTCCAGACGAACAAGGGTGTGCGTCGGTTCGGCCGAGGCGGATGAAGTCATCCCATCAGGCAGCGGTTCACAGGGAACCTAAACACGTCTGAAGCCGTCAGGGGTGTTCGGCACAACCAGTTGTTGCAGCTACCTTTGAATCAGGTAAGGACGTTCCGTCGTATGCAGGTCGATCATCCGAATGCCGCACCTCTCTCGGAGGAGCAGAAAGCTGTTCTTGATGCGTTCCGCACTCGCCTGGAATCCATGGTGTCCAGCCATGGTCTGACCAGTGACGACATGAACGAATTGATCCGAGACCTGAAGAGCCATCCCCTGATCAGTGCGCAGTTGCTGGACGAAGCGCGTTCAGAAGTTTCTCGGCTTCTGCCCGGTCAGCGTTTCAGTTTCGACTGGTCCTGAACGTTCTCAAGCCCTGCCGGGCGCTGGGTCCGCTTGCTTTTTGGGTTTGACCGGTTTGGCGCAGACCACGGTGAGGCGACGTGCTGGCCTGTCAATACTGTCGCGTCTCTGGAAGGTGTTCGGAGTGGCAGGGGTGGAGGCCTGAATGAGTTCCCACACGGCGTCCTTGCAGGCAGCGGGGAGTCGGGGGTGGTCCATCAAGGGGTCTGCTGTCTTCCGGGTTGCTTCGCAGAGATCGGCATCGTTCTCTCTGGAGCAGGCGTAAGCCTGCAGTTGAAGCGAGCGCAGCTCGTCTTTGGTGGGCAGCGGAACGTACTCAACCTTCGCCTGAGCGGCAGGCACCCTCAACACCACGAGGCTGAGCAGAAGAGTCAGGAAGCGCAAGGCGAGGTGAAGGAAGAGGAGGTCATTCTGCCTCTGATGGCAGACAATCTCATCCGTTGAGGAGCGTCTGACAAGCGCCAACCAAAGCGTCCTTGAGAGCCGGCATGTGGTGTTTGAAGCCATGCCTGGCTTGAGCGATCCACACCACGTTGATCGATTCGGACAGAGTCAGCCCTGTGACCAGGTTCTTATCGCCATAGCGGTCGTCCTCACCCTGAATGATGAACACGGGCTTGCGGATGTCTTGAAGGTGGCTGAGCCGGTCCCATTGGCTTCCTTCCTTGTGAAACGGATAGCCGAGAACCACGCAGCCAGCTGCACCTGTTCTGTTGAGCGCTTTGGTCACGATGGCTCCTCCCAGTGATTTGCCGACAAGGATTAAGGGGGTGTTGCTGGCTCGAGAGAGTTGCTGGCAACGATGGATGAGCTGTTCGCAAAAAGCATCCACCTCTCGATCAGTCAGTTTGTGTTTGGCCTGATTGATCGCTTGGCCTTTGAAATCGAATCGCACGACTCGATAGCCGGCAGCACAGAGTGCGTGTGCGATGCCTTTGTTGAATGGGCTGTAACAGGGGTCGGTCTGGCCTGGAATCTGCACGATGGTGGCGAGCGATCTCGTGCCTTGTGCGTTGACGAAGGTGATGCGTCCAGCGAGAAAGCGGAGGTACAGCCCGCGAATGCTCAGGTTGCGCAAGAGAAGCCCACGGAGTTTGTTGAAAATTTCAAGATTGCCGGCTGACAGGCGCCGCACTTCTCTTTTCACCCGGTGCCAAAGCAATGGCTCACCCTCGTTTCTCACCACTCCCGCACTTGGACCGTTGCCGTTCCAGTTTGCGGCGCATGCGGTCGGTGATCCCCAGCTCTGCACCGCGCCACATCCGATCCATTTCTCGGGTGAAATGCGCTGCCAGTTTGGGTGAGTGGATCACCAGCAGGGTTTCATCGTTGGTGTGTGCAGCAGAGGGGCTCCAATTGAAGCTCCCAGTGATCACGGTTTTTTTGTCGATCACGGCGAACTTGTGATGGAGCTTGTCGCCGCGGGCGAGACGGGGGGTGCCGACTCCCTTCAGGGCCTTGGCCAAGGGGCGGTTGCCCTGTTCCAACTTGCAGAAACGGTCGGGCAGTGCCACCCCGAGTAAATCGAGCACCTCAGAGAAGGAGCGACTGGCGAAGCCCGGGTCCGCCAGTAGCCGGATCGCCAATCCGGATTGAACACGTCGGGCCAATACATCCGTCAGCGCCTGTGCCGAGAACACGAACAGGGCCAGATCAATGCTGCGCTCTGCCGTGCTCAGGTGTTGTGCAATGAGTTGGAGGCCATGGTCTTCGGAGCGCTTGCTGTGGGGAGCGAACAGCACATCCATCCGTGTTCCCTCCACCGTCACACTTTGGACAGGCCGGCTTGGCTTCCCTCTGCCAAAGCGACTGTTCTGGAGGCCTCCCGGACCATCCCCCCACAGGATCTGAAATTCCTCTCTGAATAAATGCGCCAGTTCGGTGCTTTGGATGCTGAGCAGATGATTCACATTCCCGCGGGTCCGTGGTGCTCCCCCGTCACCGTGGACGCCAGAGCTTGTGAAGTTGGCACTCCCGGTGATCACCTGGCGCTTGTCGATCACCACGAACTTGTGGTGCATCAGTCCACTGCCGCGGCTGCCGTCCTCGGTGTCGTCGATGACAGGCACGCCGCCTTCGTGCAGCAACCCCACGGCATCGCCTGCACGGCGCTCCCTTGCTGTCACCACGCCATCGCCGTCAACGTCGGCAAGAGCTTCCAGGCGTCGCAGTCTTTGACGAGCGTGGGGCGGCAGATCCGATGCATGCAGATCGGCCCAGGGTGCGCTGTAGCTGTTTTCAAGCACCACACGCACGATCACGCCGCGCTGGTGGGCTCTCACCAGTGCGGAGGCGACCTGCGCAAGCGTGAGCTCCTGAACAGCCACCAGCAGTTCATGCCTGGCGCCGTCGATCTGTTCGATCAGGTGTCGCTCAAGATCATCGCCATTACGCCAACGGTCACCCAGAGGAGAGCGGTAACGGCTGTCGTCGCGATGGTTGAAGCGAACCTCGATGGCTGATGGCCGAGGAAGGGGGCGCGGTGCACTGCCAACGACCACTCCGGGTTGGCTGCAACCAAACAATGTGGTTGCCAGCAACACGAAAACTGATCGTGCCAAGCAACGGTATGACCGAGTGCTCATGCCATGGCTCATCACGCTTTGGCGGATGAAAGCAGAATTCCCCGACCAGGATCAGTGAGGCATCTCAGACGTACGCAGCATGGTGACGAACCAGAGGCTGCTCAGCACCAAAGCAAGACCAACACCAGCTCCGATTCCAACCTTCGCCATCGTGTAAGGGACAGCGACTGGGAAGATCATGGCCCCGGCAAGGGGTGTGATGGCCACAAACCAGCGCAGTGGACGATTGTTCATCCCCACCCAATCAGAACCACTCAGCTTTGGCTTCGCTGGCGGGGTTGCTGTTGTCTTCCGGAGTCACACGCTCAAAATTGAGCGTGATATTGCGCTTCTGTTCGCCATCGGCAGCCGTCGCCTCAATGGGGTAGGCCTGCTCGCCATCGCGGAACGGCACTTGAATGCGGAAGGTGCCGTCGCTGGAGAGGGGAACCTCTTCACCCCCGATGGTGAGGCGTGCGGAGGGATCGGTAGCGCCGTAAACGATCAATTCAGCATCGGCGACCAGCCAGAAACTGCGTTGGCGTGGAGCAACGCCACCCAGACCTGACTCGTTGCGTCCGCTGGCCCAGATTCCTGCACCGGAGTCGCTGAGTCCATGTTGATCGCTGGCAAGGGAGTCCTGTTCATGCAGAACTTCAGAACCCACTCGGCGGCTGCGGAAGTGGGTTGTGGCGGATTGATAGAGACGCTCATGCAATCCGCTGTCAGTGGTCTCAACCGGCGTTGCCATCGGCTGCGGTGCCGGTGCACTGGCCTCCAGGCTGAAAGGCACGAACTGATCGAGGATCTGATCGCTGGGATGGAGAGCTGGCACTCTCGCGACCGATGAGAAAGCCAGAGAGATCCAATTGCTGCCGGCACGGAATCCGAGCTCAACCCGATAGTCGCGGTCGCAGAGCGGAACGGGCAGGTACCACTCGGTGCTGTGGCTATCCACCGGTACTTCCTGGAGGGTGTGGGGATGGGAAGACCCGCCCTGAAGACCGGTCACGTCGGCGAGCCGCAGGCTCAGATGCGAAGCACCTTCTGTCTGTGCACGTCGGCGATCGTCATCGGAGATTTCCCAGAACACATAAGCCCACTGGGGATCGCGGGGCAGAAACACAACACGGGTGTTCGACTGTGGGAGCGCCGGTGGGCTTAGCTCGGCTTCGATCGCCTTGAGATCACCTCCGCGTCGCTCCTGCTTCTCGGCAATGGCCGAAACCAGATCTTCTTTGCTCTTGCGGCTGTAGAGAGTCACACCCAAGTCGCTGGCCATCTGACGCAACTGACGAAGGGTCAGGCGGGCGAGATTGGTGATGGCTTGCGTCATCGGCTGACTACCGGGTTTCTTTGGGATCAGTTTGCAGGCAATTTCCTTTTTTCAGACCAACCGAATGCCTGCGGTCAGGATCCTCTGACTGCAGAGGGTTCAGCCACCCAAAAAAAAACGGGGCCGAGGCCCCGTTGAACAAATCCATCAGGTGATGATTCAGCGTCCCACGCTGCGGTAAGGGACCTTGGAGAGGTAGTCGATATCTGCGGATCCACTGGGCGAGGCTCCACGTGCGCTCGCCAGTCCACGCACCCAGGGGAGATAGTCCGACGGTGATCCACCACGAACACGCTTGGCCCGTGCTGGCAGTGCTTTGGCTGTACCTGTGAAGACGAGCTGAGGGAATCCCAGGATTCCCCGGTAGTACTCGTCATAACGAGGGGTGGTGATATTGAAAGGAGTCTCTCCGAGTTCCCGGCCGGGTAGGACCCGATTGCGCTGATAAGGGACCGTGTCGTAACCGAAGACTGAGAGATATTCCTCACTATCGAGAAGGGCATCCACCATGCCTTCCACGCCCTTGGTGGCGATCACGATCGACCAGGCAATCTCTTCGGATTTGCCATGGGTCTTGCGCCCAAGAACCTTCTCCACGAGGTGTCGAACCACCTTGTAGTTGGAATTGAGGTTGAAGAAGCTGCGCTTGAACGTGTCCGAGAGACACAGGCCGCGAATGAAGTCGCGAACGGTGATCTGACCGCTACGCAGCTGGGATTCGAGAAAAATCTCACGGTCGCTTTTGAACGCGTGAAAAAAGATCTGCCGATAGGCCGACTCAATCACGGTCGTGAGGTTCTCCGGATCCATGGAGATATCCATCTGACGCGTGCGTTGGTTCTCGTCAGACGCAACCCGGATTGCAGCGACTCGGTTGTTCTGCGTGGTTGGGGCGTACTGCAGAAGGGGGAGTGCCACGCGATTCTGAATCCACTGGCGTGATCGTAGAAGTGAGAGTCAACGACCCTCGCGCCTGCCCACCTGCGCCTCACAGTCCGTAACAGTGAACGTCACCAGCCGAACAATGAGTTCACTGCGCCAGAGGCGGCGGGGACGCCTGTGGCTCCTGCGTCCGCAAGGCGTGTCTCAATGCAGAAAGAGGCGTTGTTTGACAGCCCTTCCACGGTGCTCGAGCGCACTCTCACGTCAGGTCCGCAGAAGCTGAATCGCTCCCACACCGTCATCATTTCGTAGTTCGTGCGCAGGATCAGACCATCCCGGTCATCCATGTCGAAGGTTGATGTCGCGGGAGCTTTCTCGGCGTAACCCTGATCCCTCAGCAAGGTCCCGCTGCGGTCTCCATCACCATCGGCGATCAGTGCGAAGCAGGTTTCGCCGTCGTGCGCATCACCATCGCGATCCCAGGCCATGTTGGCGCTCCAGCGCACATGGCTTCCTCCCACGATCCGAGCGGGATCCTGTCCATGCTGCCGGGCCATCGACACCAGGCGCTCATCGCTAGGTAAAAGGTCGTCCACCACGATCAGTGACCCTCCAGCTTCAGCGCGCCGGTGCAGAAGATGGTGAACGCTGCGCTGGGATCGCCATTGCCCGCAGCTGAGCCGGAAGAAGCTCAGAGCGTCAGGAATCTCCAGGGTCATGTCAGGAGCAAAGCTCTTCTGATGATTACAGGCGATTCGTTGCAAGCGAGATCTGCTGATTCAGGTTTGCCTTGCGAGACGTCGCCGACTTTCAGCTTCTGCGTTGGCGATCAGTTCATCGAGTGTGAGGTCGAGGGGGGTGTGTCCGCAGGCATCGGCCAGAGAGTTCAGCTGATCGGCGATCACCTGAAATTGCGTGAGAAGTTCGTCTTGGAAAACAACATCGTCACGAAGCGCTGGTTGCTGTCGGCACCACGCCTGGATCTGTTCAACGCTGGGAAGTGGGCCCTGAGAACGCGGTGCAGCGATGGATTTCAGGGTTGCCAGGCAGTGTGCCTGCAAACGCAGATGATGCCGATCCAGGGTTGGGAGGAGCGTGGCTTCGATCCGCTCGGCGTCCTCCCGGGTGAGGGGACCTTCGGGTGTTGAGGACTGCATCACGATGCGGTCTTCGCCTCAGAGAGATTGCTTCTGGGGACGATCTGAAAACCACAGGAGTGGCCAGATTCGAGACGCCAGTGCACCCGCTCCACCTGGCAGTCGGGGAACGTCAGCCTGATCAACTGAAGTTCCTGATCACAGATGGCCGGGAATTCCTCGGCAATGCGCTGCACGGAGCAATGAAATTCACTGATGCACCAACCTCTCCCATCCTCTGCAGGTGCCATGTCGCTGACATACCCCTCGCGACTGCGTAGGTCAACGAGGGCTCGCACGCGTTGCTCAAGTGGAGCATCTCCCAGATGTTCCCTGTATTGATCGGCTTTGTCATGAGCCTGCTGGTTGAGAAGGGCGCCCAGCATCTCGGGGGGGAGGCTTTGGGCCAGGGAATCCAGCAACCCGAGGGCGAAGGTCTCGCTGCCGTCGGGAAAGTGCTGATGACCGCGAGCGGTCAGGCGCCAGAGGTTGGAGGGGCGCCCCGGTCCTGCGGTGACGGTTGTGGATTCCACCAGCCCGTCCTCTTCGAGCGTGCGCAGATGCCTTCGCATGGCCTGCACTGAGATCCCCAACTGACTGGCCAGTCCGGCAGCATCGATTTCACCCTGCCGCAGCAGCAGGGTGAGCGTTGCTTCGCGGGTGGGTGCCTGGGATGGAGCGCCCATGACGTCGGGATGGTCTCCTCACCATGCCACGGGATCTGGGCTCAAGCGATGGTGACCTCAGAACTCAGGTACACGTCCTGAACCGCCTGGATCAGATCCACGCCTTCCTGACGAGGCTTCTGAAAGGCCTTGCGCCCCATGATCAGGCCGCTCCCCCCGGCACGTTTGTTGATCACTGCAGTACGGATCGCCTCATGCATGTCGTCGCTGCCGGAGGCGCCGCCGCTGTTGATCAATCCGATCCGGCCGGCATAGCAATTGAGCACCTGGTAGCGACAGAGATCCACTGGATTGTCACTGGATAGTTCGCTGTAGATGCGCTCATCCGTCATGCCGAAGGATTGGCCGAGAGCCTTGGCGACCGCGGGATAGCCACCGTTGTTGGCAGGCAGCTTCTGCTTGATGATGTCCGCACCGATGGTGACGCCGAGGTGGACCGCCTGACCCGTGAGGTCGGCGGAGAGGTGGTAGTCGGCCTCGGGTTGTTTGAAGACCGGATTGCGCAGGTAGCACCACAGCACCGTGGCCAGGCCGCGATCGTGGGCATGTTCGAACAGGGCGGCAATCTGTTGCAGTTCCCTGTTGCAATCGTCACTTCCGAAATAAATGGTGGCACCGATGGCCACGGCACCCATGTCCCAGGCCTGGTCCACCGACGCGAACAGGATCTGCTCATGCACGTTGGGTGCCGTGAGCAGCTGGTTGTGGTTCACCTTCACCATGAACGGAATGCGGTGCGCCCATTTCCGCGCCACAGATCCCAGAACGCCAAGGGTTGAGCAAACGGCATTGCAGCCGGCTTCGACAGCAAGCTCGACGATCGCCTCGCTGTCGAAATAGTCGGGGTTGGGGGCGAAGGAATGGGCGGCTGAGTGCTCGATCCCCTGGTCGACGGGGAGGATGGAGAGATAGCCGGTGTTGGCCAGGCGACCGCTGCCATACATCTGTTGGATGCTTCGCAACACCTGAGGGTTGCGGTCGGAGAGGCTGAATCGATCCACCACCTGGGTGTTCGGAAGATGCAGTCGCTCTCTGCTGACTCGCGGTTCGGTGTTGAGGAGCTGTTCAGCTTCGGTTCCGAGCCAATCGCTGATTGAACGGTTGGCAATGGCCATGGCAGCAGGCAGTTGCGTTGCGCCGAAGGTAATGACGGCTCACGAATTCGCCAGTGCATAGGCGACATCCCCTTCTCTCGGAGGTGGTGATGTGGAGTCATTCAGACTGCCTGGACCCGTCGGGTGATGGATCCGTGCTTTAGGCTCCAAAAACGAAACCAATGGGTTTCGTATCTCCCCCCGGGTTCGTTCCCTCAAGCCCCGTTACGCGCCATGTCAGACGCCCCTGCCGGCACTCAAGAGCCGACTCCAGAGAGCCTTGAGGTCATCCGTAAGTTTGCGGAGACCTACGCCCAGCGCACAGGGACTTATTTCTGCAGCGATCCTGGTGTCACTGCCGTCGTGCTGAAGGGACTGGCCCGTCACAAAGATGAGCTTGGTGGCGCTCTCTGTCCCTGCCGCCACTACGAAGACAAGGAAGCCGAAGTGTCCCAGGCCTTCTGGAACTGTCCTTGTGTGCCAATGCGTGAGCGCAAGGAGTGCCACTGCATGCTGTTCCTGACTGAGGACAACGCTTTCCGGGGGGACGATCAGACGATCAGCACTGAAACCATTCACGCCTCCGCCGGCTGATTTTTATGACTTCGACGTCCACGCGGGATCTTGTGAGTCAGCCGTACAAATACGGCTTCGTGACAGAGATTGAGACCGACAAGATCGCCAAGGGTCTCAGCGAGGACGTGGTGCGTCTGATTTCGGCAAAAAAGGAGGAACCGGATTTTCTGCTTCAGTTCCGCCTCAAGGCCTTTCGGCATTGGCTGACTCTTGAGGAACCCGATTGGGCTGCGCTTGGGTACCCGCCGATCGATTACCAGGACATCGTTTACTACGCAGCTCCCAAACAACAGGAGAAGAAGGCGAGTCTCGATGAGGTGGATCCCAAGCTGCTGGAGACCTTCGACAAGCTCGGGATTCCCTTGAGTGAGCAGAAGCGTCTGAGCAATGTGGCCGTGGATGCGGTCTTTGACAGTGTCTCCATAGCCACCACCTACAAAGAAAAGCTTGCAGAGCACGGTGTGGTGTTCTGTTCATTCAGTGAGGCGGTCAAGGAACACCCTGACCTGATCGAGCGCTACCTGGGCACTGTTGTTGCCAGCAACGACAACTACTTCGCGGCTCTCAATTCCGCTGTATTCAGTGATGGATCCTTCGTCTTCATCCCCAAAGGCGTTGAGTGTCCGATGGAGCTGTCCACGTATTTCCGCATTAATTCAGGAGATACAGGGCAGTTTGAGCGCACCCTGATCGTTGCCGAAGATGGCGCGTCGGTGAGTTATCTCGAGGGTTGCACCGCCCCGATGTTCGACACCAACCAGCTGCATGCGGCTGTGGTTGAGCTGGTGGCGCTTGATGATGCATCGATCAAATATTCCACGGTTCAGAACTGGTATGCCGGCGATGAGAACGGAGTGGGGGGGATTTACAACTTCGTGACCAAGCGCGGCCAGTGCCGCGGGGCGCGGAGCCGTATCAGCTGGACCCAGGTGGAAACAGGCTCGGCGATCACCTGGAAATACCCGAGTTGTGTTCTTCAGGGAGCTGACTCGGTTGGCGAGTTCTATTCCGTGGCTCTCACGAACAATCGCCAGCAGGCCGATACCGGAACCAAGATGGTCCACGTCGGTCCTCGCACCCGATCAACGATCGTGAGCAAGGGCATCAGTGCGGGGCACTCCAGCAACAGCTACCGCGGATTGGTGCAGATCGGCCCGGGTGCATCCGGCGCCAGGAATTACAGCCAGTGCGATTCGATGTTGATCGGTGATCAGGCCGGTGCCAACACCTATCCCTACATCCGCTCCCAGCAGCCTGATTCGGCGGTGGAGCACGAAGCCAGCACCTGCCGAATCTCTGAAGATCAGCTCTTCTATCTCCAAAGTCGGGGCATCGGTTTCGAAGAGGCCGTCTCGATGATGGTGAGCGGTTTCTGCCGCGATGTGTTCAATCAGCTGCCAATGGAATTCGCTGCTGAGGCAGACAAGCTCCTTGCTCTCAAGCTCGAGGGCTCGGTGGGCTGACGCTTGCGCAGCTCCCGACCGCGTGTCTTTTCCTTTATTTCTCTCTCTCTTCCACTGTGATCCGCCCCGACGCTGAGCTGCTTCTTGATATTTCCGACCTGCATGCGTCCGTGGAGGATCAACCCATCCTCAAAGGCGTGAATCTGCAGGTCCGGGCCGGTGAGGTTCACGCCGTGATGGGGCGGAATGGCAGCGGCAAGAGCACGCTCTCCAAGATCCTCGCCGGTCACCCCGCGTATCGGGTCACCGGCGGGTCCGTGCGCTATCGCGGTGATGATCTCTTTGCGCTCGAACCTGAAGAACGGGCGCGCCTGGGTGTGTTTCTCGGTTTCCAGTACCCGGTGGAGATTCCTGGTGTCAGCAACCTGGAATTTCTAAGAGTGGCCACCAATGCCCGCCGGGACGCTCAGGGCCGGGACGAGCTCGACACCTTCGAGTTTGAGGATCACGTGCACGAGAAGCTGAAGGTGGTGCAGATGGACCCCGCCTTCCTCGAGCGAAGCGTGAACCAGGGATTCTCGGGGGGTGAAAAAAAGCGCAATGAAATCCTGCAGATGGCTCTGCTCGAGCCCGTGATCTCCATCCTCGATGAAACTGATTCGGGGCTCGACATCGATGCTCTGCGCATCGTCGCCAGTGGGGTGAATCAGCTCGCGAGTCCGGACACTGCCTCAATCCTGATCACCCACTACCAGCGTCTACTGGACGAGATCACTCCGGATTATGTTCACGTGATGGCCGCAGGCCGCATTCTGCGGACCGGCGGCAGGGAGCTGGCACTGGAGCTTGAGCAGATCGGATACGACTGGGTGGACGAACAGCTGGCCGCCGAGGGAGTGGCCTGACCATGGTGAAGTCCGTGCTGGCACCGGTTCAGGAACGGGGGCAGGTCAACCTCGAGAAGCTCGGTCTGCCGAGTCGACGTGAGGAAGCGTGGCGGCTCGCTGATCTCAAGCGGCTGGAGGCGATGGCGTCCCTACCACCCGCGGAAGGAGTGGTTGAGCAGTCCTGGCCAGCTGTTGCTCAGGCCGTCACCCGCCTGGTCATCGGAACAGAGGCCGACCCTCTGGAGACGGTTCAGCTCCCCGAGGGAGTGTCGCGTCTGAGCGACAGTGAGCTTGAGCAGGCTCTTGGACACACCCTGGATCGATGCGGTTGCGCAGAGACCTGGCCGGTGGAACTCAACCACGCCCACAGTCGGCACGTGGTGGCTCTGCGAGTGCGTGGGTCAGTGGCGCCTCTGGAGATCGTGTTGGCTGCAGGCAGTGGTCTGGTCTCCACGCGAGTGCTCCTGCTGCTTGAGGAAAAGGCGGAGCTCGATCTCCTTCAGGTGATTCCTGCCGAGCGTGATCATGCAGCTCCGCCTCTGGCCCACAGCCATGTCATTGAGGTGCATCTCGGACAGGAGGCGCGCCTGCGCCACGGTCTTCTGGCCAGCGCAAGCGGTGATGCGTCTCTTCTTGCCCATCTGGCAGTGGAGCAAGAACCCCGCAGCAGTTACGACTTCGTGAGTGTCTGCCGTGGTTGGCGCTTCGGGCGGTTGGAGCCCAGGGTGTTGCAGGTGGACGGACAGGCCACAACACGGCTGAACGGTCTGGCCATGACCGGTGGAGATGAGCAATTCGCGACCCATACGGGGGTGTGTTTCCAGGGTCCGGAGGGGGCGCTCGATCAGCTTCAGAAAGCCGTGGCTGCTGATCGGTCCCACAGCATCTTCAATGGCGCGATTCAGGTGCCGCGAGCGGCGCAGCGCACCGACGCGTCCCAGCTCAGTCGCAACCTGCTGCTGTCCAGTCGCGCGCGTGTTGATGCCAAGCCGGAGCTGGAGATCGTGGCCGACGATGTGCGTTGCGCCCATGGCGCCACGGTCAGTCAACTGCAGCAGGATCAGCTCTTTTATCTGCGCAGCCGGGGCGTGGCGGCCGATGAGGCTGCAGCGCTGTTGCTGAAGGGCTACTGCTGCGAAGTGGTGGATCGTCTGCCGGCCGCGGCGGCCCCATGGCTTACATCTTCTGCGGTCAGCGATCCCGCCCGCCCCCTATGACCACACTTTCTCGTAACGCAGGCGTGACTCTTGCGGAACGGACTCGTGCTGATTTTCCGATTCTGGATCAGCTGGACGCTCAGGGTGGTCCCCTGATCTATCTCGATCACGCGGCTACCAGCCAGAAGCCCCGGGCGGTGCTTGACGCTTTGCGCAGCTACTACAGCTGTGACAACGCCAATGTGCACCGGGGGGCGCATCAGCTCAGTGCCCGCGCCACCGAGGCTTTCGAGGGAGCCCGTGCTGCGACCTCCCGATTTGTGGGGGCAGCCGGCCCGGATGAAGTGGTGTTTACCCGCAATGCCACCGAGGCCATCAATCTGGTGGCACGCACCTGGGGAGACGCCAACCTTCAGGTCGGTGATGAGGTGCTGCTCAGCGTGATGGAGCACCACAGCAATCTCGTGCCCTGGCAGCAGCTCGCTCAGCGCACGGGTTGCGTGCTGCGTCACGTGGGCATCACCGAGAGCGGAGAGCTCGATCTCGACGATCTGCGTCAGCAGCTCAACAAGCGCACCCGTTTGGTGAGCCTGGTGCACATCAGCAACACCCTTGGCTGCCGCAACCCCGTGGAGGAGATCGCGGCCCTGGCGCATGACGTGGGAGCACTGATGCTCGTGGATGCCTGTCAGAGCCTGGCCCACCAATCCACCGATGTGAGTCGGCTGGGCGTTGATTTTCTTGTGGGGTCCTCTCACAAGTTGTGCGGACCCACCGGTATGGGCTTTCTCTGGGCACGGAAAGATCTGCTTGATGCCATGCCTCCGTTCCTGGGGGGAGGCGAAATGATCCAGGATGTGTTTCTCGATCACAGCACCTGGGCTGCTTTGCCTCACAAGTTCGAGGCTGGCACCCCCGCGATTGGCGAGGCTGTGGGCATGGGCGCTGCGATCGCCTATCTGGAGCATCTGGGGCTCGACCAGATCGCAGCCTGGGAAGCCCAACTCACCCGCCATCTCTTCCAGAAGCTCGACAGCATCGAGGGGTTGCGCATCCTTGGCCCCACTCCTGAGCAGCAGCCGGGACGGGGAGCCCTTGCCACCTTTCTCGTCGATGGTGTCCACGCCAACGACATTGCCTCCATGCTGGATCTCGCTGGCATCTGCATCCGCAGCGGGCATCACTGCTGCCAGCCCCTGCATCGGCATTTCAATGTGACGGGTTCGGCCAGGGCCAGCCTCAGCTTCACCACGACGTTTGAGGAGATCGATCGTTTTGCCGCTGAGCTTCAAGGCGTGATCGCCTTCTTCAGGGAGCACGGCTGAGACTCGGCCGAAGCACCGCGAGAGCCTCGCTCCCATGGGAGCCGCGCCAGCCCCAGTGCCAGCGCCAGCCCTCTTCGGTTGCGATCGTTTCGATGCTCCCGCGTCGGGCCGGCCAGTCGCACTGCTGCATGTGCTCGACAATGGCCTGGATCTGCAGGGCATTGAGCCCTGGCCAGCGGCGCACCCGATCGATGTAGCGATCGAGATAGGTGTCTCTGGTGTCGTCGGCGTTCTGGAACACATCCACCCAAAGCAGCAGGCCGTCGGGCTCGATCCGTTGCAGGGCGCCCCGAAGAAACTGAATTTTCTGGCTCTCGCTGAGGTGGTGAATGGCGAAAGCGGAATGAATGACATCCACGCGCTCAGGCTTGTTGTCTTCGGCAGGAGAGTCGGGCCTGACCGCCCAGCTCAGAAGATCGCCTTGCTGCCACGTGCAGGGAAATGGCGCCTCCCCCATCGCTCTGGCTGCAAGGGGCAGCACCGACGCAGCCAAGTCCAGGCCCGTGTAGGCGCTCAGGGGCAGGGCTCTGAACACGTCCGCCATGCGCGCCAGGTCGCCGCAGCCGAGGTCGATGAGTGTTGGTGGGGGCTTGTGACCGGGGCGCTCCGCCATCCATAAATGCAGTGCACTCGCTGCGGCATTGGCCGCAGCCCGGTGCTCCATGGCGTCGTGCTCCAACACGGTGCGGTAGGTCTGCCACTGCTGTTCAAAAAGGCTCTCCATTCATGTCTCCCGTTCCCTACAGGTTGACAGCGGTCTTCATCGGCAGGAGGAGGGGGATCCCGACCGTCAGCTCCGTTGACGCTTTCGCCCGAGGCGCAGACCTATCAGCAACGCGGCCAGGGTGAGCAGCAGGGCAACCACGCTGAAGCGGGGCAATCCCCAACTCACGATCAGCAAAGGGGAGAGGGCCGTCACCAGCCCGCCACCGAGGAAGGGCTCGAACAGCAACTGTTTGAAGGAAAACGCCTCCATGGCGCGGCTGCGTCCGAAGGGGTCGGCCATGCGCAGCAGCAGCAACCCCGTGGCCGTGACCCCTGTGCCCTGTCCGAAGTCAGCAATCCCCCGCTCAAACCAGTGGTCGCTGAAAATTCGAGGGGCCAACCAGAGGAATGCACAGATATTCCAGGTGAGACCAACTGCAGCGAGCAGCGCAAAGGGAAGCCAGTTCTCTTCCAGAAGTGGCAGGTTGAGGCTGGCCATGGCGGCGGTGATCAGCAGATCCATTGCCAGGGAGCCGATGCTGGCCTGGGCCACAGGAGAGACCAGGCGGGTCTGCCGACTGCGCTGCAGCAAAACCTGAACGATCAATCCCCCCACCATCGCCAGGGGAAAGACGGGGATCGCAGCCAGCAGCCTGGCTGTGCCCTCGCCTCCAGTGACTTCACCCAGCTGGGTGAGTCCTTCTTTGAGCAGGATTCCCAGGCCGACAGCGCCTCCGGCGAACGCGACATTGACCGTGAGCGCATCAATGGTCATCGACTCGGAATGCTCGGACTCCACGGTTCCTGCAGCCGCACCCAGGGTCAGTCGTTCATCCGCTGACATCGGATCCTTTTCCATCTTCTGCAGCCTTGGTGACGCCACCGCTTCGCTTTTCTCCTGGGACAACCAGCGGCGACTGCGACCGATCACCACCAGAGTGCTGCCGAGCAGCACGGCGGTCAGAACCCCCACGGTTGCCATTGCGAGTCCTAGGGTCTCGCCGGAGGGCAATCCAAGCTCTGTGAAGGTGGGGCCCATACCTGCGGCGGTGCCGTGGCCTCCCTCGAAGCCCACCTCAATGAGGGCAGCCATCAGAGGGTCAGTGCCAAACAGTGGCTGGAGCACTGCCAGCACCAGCAGCGCTCCCACCAGGTATTGGCCGAACCCCAGCACCATGCCGAATGCGGTCTGCCCGGCAGCCCGGTTCCAGATCACCCGTGGGCTGGGCAGCTGCTGTCCCAAGAACAAGGTGGCGAACACCAGGGAGATCAGCACACCCGGGGTCTGACTCCAGATTCTGTAAATCTCGTCAGGGAAGATCGACCAGGGCCCGAAAGGACCGATCAGCAAACCCAGAAGCCCGGCGATCAGTGCCTCGGGAATGCCCAGTGCCCGAAGCCAGCGCAGTCTTTGCCGCAGAGCCATCCCCAGCAGCAACAGGAGGCTCAGGCCGGCGAATGCCACCAGCACGTCGAACAGTTTGAGCCCCATGGAGGTTGCGAGAGTGCTGGCAGGTTGCCATCCCGTTTGGGCCTTTGGTCAGCGGGAGTGACCGGCCAGGCAGATTGGCTGGGTCACCCCTTCGCACGTCAGATGAACATTGATGGCCAGGCCTGGCGCACCATCGGGCTCGAACCAGACGGTCGCTCGGTGTGGGTGATCGACCAAACCCAGCTCCCCCATCAGTTCCGGACGCTCAGCCTCAGCACTTGTACCCAGGCGGCCGAGGCCATCAGCACGATGGTGGTTCGTGGCGCTCCGCTCATCGGCGTGACCGGTGCCTACGGGCTGATGCTGGCTCTGCAGGACGATCCCGCTGATGCGGCGCTGTCAGCAGCCTTTGACCAGCTCAATGCCACAAGGCCCACAGCGGTGAATCTGCGCTGGGCTCTCGAACGTGTGCGCGATCGGGTGCGTCCCCTCCCGCCGGAGCAACGGTCCGCTGCTGCCAGAGAGGAGGCGGGGCTGATTGCCGAGGAAGACGTGGCGATGTGTGCGGCCATTGGCGATCACGGCCTTGAGATTTTTAAGCGACTGGCGGCTGCTCGTTCTCCTGAGCGCAAAGACAAGCCATTCAATGTCTTGACCCACTGCAATGCTGGCTGGCTGGCCACCGTGGACTGGGGGACTGCTCTGGCTCCCATCTACAAGGCCCATCGCGCTGGACTCAACATCCATGTGTGGGTGGATGAGACCCGTCCCCGCAATCAAGGGGCTTCACTGACCGCCTATGAGCTTGAGCGGGAGGGTGTCCCTCACACGGTGATCGTGGACAACGCCGGTGGCCATCTCATGCAGCACGGTGAGGTGGATGCGGTGATCGTCGGCACCGACCGCACCACGCGCCGTGGTGATGTCTGCAACAAAATTGGGACTTATCTCAAGGCCCTGGCGGCTCATGACAACGGCGTGCCGTTTTACGTGGCACTCCCTGCTTCCACGATTGACTGGAGTTTGGATGACGGTGTGGCTGAGATCCCGATTGAAGCGCGGTCTGCCGAGGAGGTGACCCACATCCAGGGTCGCGGCACTGATGGAGTGATCACCTGTGTTCAGCTCACACCTGATGGTGTTGAGGGGTTCAACCCAGCCTTTGACGTCACCCCGTCCCGTCTCGTGACGGGATTGATCACGGAACGGGGTGTGGCGGAGGCCAGTGAGAACGGCCTCAAAGGGTTGTATGCGCATGCCTGAGCAGGCGCTGCGCGAGCAGATGGTGGCGTTGGCCAGGGGCATGAATGCCTCGGGCCTCAATCAGGGCACCTCCGGCAATCTCTCTGCTCGTATTCCAGGTGGTCTGCTGATCACACCCAGTTCGCTGCCCTACGAACGGATGGAGCCTGATGATCTGGTGGCCATCGATTTCAACGGTTCGCCTTCAGTCCAGAGCTGTCGGCGCCCCTCATCCGAATGGCGTTTGCATGCGGATGTTCTGGCAGCTCGGCCAGAACTGCAAGCTGTGCTGCACTGCCACCCCATTCATGGAACAGCTCTGGCCTGCCACGATCGGGGCATACCACCGTTCCACTACATGACTGCTGTGGCCGGCGGCGACGACATCCGCTGTGCGCCCTACGCCACCTTCGGAACGCAGGAGCTCTCGCGCTTCACTGTTGAGGCGATGGTTGATCGCAAGGCCTGCCTCTTAGCGAGACATGGTCTCGTGAGTGCCGGTGAAAGCCTGGATCAGGCCCTGAGCATTGCTGTGGAGGTGGAGACCTTGGCTCGGATGTACCTGCAGGCGCTTCAGCTCGGGGAACCGCCTCTGCTGACCTCGGCACAGATGGAGGCGGTGCATGCCCAGTTCCGTGGCCTCCATTACGGCCAGTCGCAGGGACGGACCCAGTGATGGATCCCTGCTAAACCCAGGGTCGAGAGCGGGGTGATGGCGATGCAGCGAAACTGCGTGCACCTGCCGATCTTCAAGGGGTTACTCCCCTTGCTTGTGTTGGCGGGCTTGACACCGTCTGTTCTGGCAGCAGCCCGTGATTCAAAAGAGTTGCAGTGGGGGCCCTGTCGTCTCGAGAGGCTCGCCAAGCAGGGCTTTGATTGCTCCACCTTGCAGCGACCGCTCCGTCATCTGAATCCGGACGGCCCTCAGGTGGATCTGGCTGTGTTCCGGCTGCCTGCAACCGGGCCGTCTGACCAGAAAATTGGAACGTTGTTCTTCAATCCTGGAGGTCCTGGTCAATCAGGTCATGGCAGTTCCTGGAAAGGGCTGTTGTTGCCTGCTGCAATCCGTCGCTCATTTGATTTCGTCACCTGGGACCCGCGTGGCATTGGTCAGTCTTCGCCCGCTCTTGAGAATTGCTCGGTGGGCATGCCCCAGAGACCGGCCATTGGCAGAGTCGCCTGGGATCAGGTGCTGATGAACCGACAGCAGCAGTTGGCTGAGGCCAACCGGAACTGCATCGGCAGACACCGGGAGCTCATTCAGGGCATGGGGACTGTGGAGACAGCTCATGACCTTGAAGCATTGCGGGCATCGGTCGGTGACAAGACACTCACGTTCTGGGGTGTTTCCTACGGAACGGTCATCGGCTCGACCTATGCCGCGCTGTTTCCAAACCGGGTCCGGGCGCTTGTGCTTGATGGCAACGTGAGCCCCTGGCTTGGTTTGGAGGGCCTGAGTCAGTCCAGTCTTGCCCCTGACGACAGTCTTCGATTCTTCTTGCAGGCCAATCCAGATCTGGCGTACAAATTTGACCGCGCCCTGAAGTCCCTCGAGCGCCAGTCGTTACGACTGCCCGATGGTGTGGTCTACACACGTTGGGATTTTTTGGATCGCCTCGTTCAATTCCTCCCGATTTCACGTTTGGCAGGACGTTATGGACGCACGCTGATCGAGACAGTGGATCAGGCTCTCTTCAGCAGCGAAACGCAACGGGCGGAAGCGCTGGCGGATCTTCAGCAAGCTGTTTTTCGCAGTGAGCCTCTGGATGGGAACGCTGCAGCAGGATTCGCTGCTGTTGTCTGTCAGGACTTTCCGCAGCGTCCTGAGATGCAATCTCAACGCCGTGGTCTGTCGGAACTGACCCGTCGCGCTCCTGTTTACGGGGGATCGCTGGCTGTGAATTTTCTTGCCATCTGCAGTGGCTATGAGGAGCTGCCGGCCAGCGAGTCCATTCCACGTGCTCCATTCAATGGCTTCAATGGTTCCGGATTGATCACTGGATCGAGCTGGGATGGGGCAACTCCCTGGCAATGGTCGACGGACATGGCCCGAGCGTTCCCTTCCATGAGGACGTTGCAGGTTGTCGGGAATGAACACGGCATTTACCTCAATGCGCAGTCGAATTGTGTTGAGAGCGCTGTCACGGACTATCTGCTCACCGCAAGGGTCCCTGCGCAGGATCAGATTTGCGCTTATGAGACGACCCAGGCCCTGCAGGCTGTGCCTTAGGTGCTCGGTTCAGACTGGGAGACCTTCAATCGATCTGCAGGTGTTGGCGGAAGAAGGCTTCCGTTGCCTCCAGTACCTCCACCTTCACGGCACTGTCCCGGAAGCCATGCCCTTCCTCGGCGTAGGTGCGCACCTCCACGGGCACGCCGTTGTCGCGCAGGGCCGCTGCCATCCGTTCCGTCTGCTCCGGCACCACCACCTTGTCCTGCAGTCCCTGAAAAAAGATCACCGGGCAGCGGATGCGATCGGCATGGTGCAGGGGTGAACGCTCCTCATAGCGATGGCGTTCCTGCGGCCAAGCACCCACCAGAGCGTCGAGATAGCGGGCTTCGAAGCGGTGTGTTTCCGAGGCCAGCGCCATCAGATCGCTGACCGCGTAACGGCAGGCTCCCACCTGGAACACATCGGTGAAGCAGAGGCAGGCCAGGGTGGTGAAGCCTCCAGCACTCCCCCCTTCGATGGCGATCCGCTGCGGGTGCGCGCGACCGCTGGCGATCACGGCTTGCGCCGCTGCGGCGCAGTCCTGCACATCCACTACGCCCCATTCACCGTTCAGCCGCTCGCGGTAAGCCCGCCCAAAGCCAGTGGAGCCTCCGTAATTCACATCCACCACGCCCCAACCGCGGCTGGTCCAGAACTGAATGCCGAGGCTGAGGCCGCGGCGAGCCATGGCGGTGGGACCGCTGTGGCTCTTCACCAGCAGGGGCGTGTCGCTTGAGGCGCCATCGCAGGGCGGGTAGTACCAGGCGTGGGTGCGCCGGCCTGCTGCTCCCTCGAACCAGATGGGCTCGGCGATGCTGATGCTCTCGGGCTCCAACATCGGGTCTGAAGCCGGCTGATGGCTCCAGTGTCCACTGGCGATGTGCAGTTCCAGCAGCCCCTGCCCGGTCGTGCTGTTGCTGGCGATCGCCACGGCACGGCCTGCGTCGGCGTGCAGCTCCGCAAGGTCGTCGAAGGGTTGGTCCACCAGGCTGACCAAACCATCGGCACTGAGGCGCTTCAACTGCCAACGGCCTTCAGCGCACACAGCGGCAATCAGCTGTTCGCCATCCCAGGCTGTGGTGCTCATGCCGAACACCCATTGCGGCATGGCCGTCTCGGCCTGCATGGGCCAGAGCCGTTCCCAACGCTGGGAAGGGTCTCCGGGTTCCTGGTGTCGCATCAGATTCCACCAGCCACCAGCGTCCTCCGCCACGATCAAACGGCCGTCAGGAATCCACAGCGGCTGGAAGATGGAGGTGGGGTGTTCAGCTCCTGCTTTGCTCCCGGCCAGAGTTCTCACCGTGCCCAGATCACCCTGTCCGTTGATAGGGGCCCAGCGCAGTTCTGTGGCATCCCAGGGCATGGCGGGCTGTTCCCATTCCACCCAAGCCAGCTGGTCTCCATCAGGGCTGATGGCGGGGTAACCCATGAAATCCTCCGCGGGATGAAGCACGACCGGCGTCTGATCCAAGCCGTCGATCGCCACCTGCACGAGGAAGTCCCGTCCTCCTTGTTCCATCACCCCGATCCAGCGGTGTCGGATCCGATCGATCACCCCGCCGCCGAGTAGGTGCTCCCCCGGAGCTGTGAGCCGTCGGGCGGGCCCTTCGGGGATAACCGACTGAGGGTCTCGACCCGATAGTCCGCCCCAGGACCGGGCCCAGAGACAGCCATCGCTGTCATCGATCCAGGTGAGCAGGAGGTTGTCGTCAAGAAGGCTTTCCGCGCTGGCCCCCCCGCCGTATTCGTGGATCCTGCACCGCAGGTTGCAGGGGGCCGGTGTCAACTCCAGAGGCGGTTGCTCAGGTTGCCCCCATCGCCGCAGCAGGGCCGTGGTGCGGCCTTTCTCTTGAGGCCGCTGCTCGAGCCACAGGAGCCAGTCGCCGACAATCCTGGGAGCCTTCAGAGAGGGTTGTCGTCCGAGTGCTTGACGGGCGGAGAGGGGCTGGCATGCGGCCATGGCGCGCGATCCGACGGTTGAGGGGACTGCCTAAGATCAGCACAGCAGGTTGCAGGAGAGGTCTTGGCCAGAAGCTTTGCCCAATTGGCACGATCGGCCGAGAAGGCGGGGTCATCGGTGGCCGTCCCGAAGGAACCGCTGGAAACGGCTCCTCTGCAGATCCACACCCTTGGGGATGATGTGCTGCGGCTGGATGCACGGCGCATCGGAAAGGTTGATGACAGCGTGCGGGAGCTGGCCCGCGACATGCTGCGCAGCATGTACACAGCGCGTGGTATCGGTCTGGCGGCACCTCAAGTGGGTGTTCATCAGCAGCTTCTTGTGATTGATCTGGATCCGGAAACCGCCAGCTCACCGCCGCTGGTGCTGATTAATCCGGAGATCATTTCAGCAAGTGCAAGCCTCGATACCTACGAGGAAGGTTGTCTGAGCATTCCGGGCGTCTACCTTGATGTAGTGCGTCCCAGTGCGGTGCAGGTGAGTTACCGCGACGAAATGGGACGGCCGAAAACGATGAAAGCCGATGGCCTGATGGCGCGCTGTATTCAGCATGAAATGGATCACCTGACCGGTGTTCTGTTCGTTGACCGGGTGACCGATTCCGGTGGGCTGACCAAGGAACTCAAAGACCATGGCTTCCAGCCCAACGACGTTCGCTCTGTGGCCTGACGCCATGCCCATGAAACCTCTTGCGGGCCTGTTCCTGGCCCTTGCCTGCGTGCTTGGAATCGCTGCCACAGGATGCGTGTTCGAACTCGCTTACGGTGAACCGGATCTGGGTGTTCGCCTCACGCGTCTGATTCTCGGGCTGAGCCTGCCGGCCACGATCGGGTCACTTCTGGTTGCGATTCGGCTCAACAAACCGGCCTGATCAGGGCAGCTGAACCGGAGCGAGACTTTTACCATCCACGCAGATCATCTTGTTCAGAATGGCCCGTTTCCGGATCGCTACCGCCGTTCTCAGCGCAACGATGGCGTCCGGCCTGATCTCTCCGGTCAGGGCTCAGGGGTCCCTGTTCACCACCGCAGAGGTGGATCAGACGAAGTTCGTCATGGTGGCGGCTCCGATTGGAAGCGGCTCCAGTTCCCAGCTCAACATCTATGAGCAGCGCACCAACGCCAGACCTTGCTTTGCAATGTCCGGCAGTGCTCCTGCGGTCGTGGATCCGATGCTGGCCACCTTTGATTTCACCGGGATCTGCAATCGCTACATCGATGGCAACGGGTATTCCCTGAGAATCGGCGGCGATGACTTGGGCACCCGTTACAGGCTTTCGGTGATCAAGTCGGCGAATGATGTGCAGCTGATGGGGGTGCCGACCCGGGATCCCTCACAGCCCACTTATCTGATCGCCAAGGCCGGGGGCTCGGGCACCGGCTTCATCCAGCTGGTTCTCGAGCCTGGCTGGCGCCTGATGCGCCGTCAGTACGGCAAACGAACCCTCGGCCATCTTTACGTCTACAGGGATGCACCTCAGGAAACACAGGCACTCTGACCCTGGCTTGCTAAGTTGATCAGCTGGATATCCCCTGCAGATTGCATGACTCAGGTCACGGTCGGAGAAAACGAAGGCATCGAATCAGCCCTGCGCCGCTTCAAGCGCCAGGTCTCCAAGGCCGGCATCTTCGCTGACCTCAAGCGTCTGCGTCATCACGAGACTCCCATCGAGAAGTACAAGCGCAAAGCACAGCAGCGCCGCCGCCGCCGCTGAGCT
>WTFZ01000196.1 GCA_011523835.1 Synechococcus sp. CO36386bin_29
CCATCAAGGCGCCGATGTCGTTCATCCGGCGCATCTGTTCGGGAAGAAGAATCATCGCGGCTGGGGCCTCCTCACCACCCTTCAGAGCCTGAACCTGAACGGTGACCTTGTCGTTATCCAGGGCCTCCTTGATCAGCGATCGAATCGCTTCGCTCTGGGTTTCACCGTCTTGATCACTGATTTCAGGTTGTTCATCCTTGAGGCTTTCGTCCAGCTCAGCATCCACGCGCTGGAACTGGTATTGGTCATTGTTCGACTCCAGCCAAGGAATGAATTGGCTGTCGATCACGGTTTCTGCAAACAGGATTTCTGCGCCCTGGCTTTTCCACAGGGATAAGGCACCTGCCTGCGCCATTTCATCGGTGCAGTAAAGAATCCTCTTCGATTGCGGGTCGGCCTGTCGCGACTGATAGGAGGCAATCGTTGTGTAAGACCGCTCGTCAGCGCTGATGGGACCATCTTCACCATCCACTGGATCAGCGGTTGTGGCGAACAGAATCAATTCCGAGACCTGCTCTGCGAATTTCTCGTCTTCCATCGCGCCGATCTTCACGAACGGTGCCAGGGCTTCCCAAGCCTTTGCGTAGTTCTCCGGCTCATCACGTTTGAGGCTCTTCAAGCGATCAGCAACTTTCTTGGCGACAAAGTTGCCGATGGAACGCACTTTGCGATCAGTCTGAAGCGCGCTTCTGCTCACATTCAAAGGAATGTCAGGTGAATCGATCACTCCTCGCAAAGGCAGCAGGTAGCGGGGAACGATTTCTTTGATTGAGTCACTGACATACACCTGATTGCAGTACAGCTTGATTTCACCTTTTTCCCAGTCTGCTCGTCCTGTCTGCTTGGGGAAAAACAAGATTCCCTGAAGGCTGTAAGGGTAGTCAGTGTTGAGGTGAACCCAAAGCAATGGATCACCTTGAAATGGATAGAGATAGCGGTAGAGATCAATATAATCCTGATCTTCTAACTCCCGAGGACTTTTGCGCCATGGAGCATTCATTTTGTTGATTGTTTCACCCTCTAATTGAACCGGTACTGCCATAAAGTCGCAGTAAGTGTTAATCAGAGTCTTGATTCGTTGCGGTTCAAGATATTCAAGCTCGTCATCTAAAAGATGAAGAATGATATCCGTTCCTGGTTGCTCGCGATGCCCTTCTTTTAGTGAATAGTTGGGTGAACCATCGCAGCTCCAATCCACAGCAACACTGCCAGGACGTGCCGACAAGGATTTAATTTCAACTCGTTCAGCAACCATGAAACTCGAGTAAAATCCAAGCCCGAAATGGCCGATGATCGCCTCGCTGTCCTGCTTGTATTTTTCAAGAAAGTCTTCTGCGCTTGAAAAAGCAACCTGGTTGATATAGCGCTTAACTTCATCGGCCGTCATGCCAATGCCGTTGTCACTAATCGTTAATGTCTTATGTGCTCGATCAACTTTTATTTGTATCGCGCCATCGTCACCTTCCGCGCAATCACCTGACATTGATGCCATCCGCCGTTTGCTGATCGCATCAACTCCATTGCTGACAAGTTCTCTTAAAAAAACCTCATGACCGGAGTAAACAGCTTTCTTGATAATTGGAAAAATATTTTCGGTATGAATCTGAATTTGACCGTTTTCTTCTAGAATTGCCATTGCAAGACTTAAAAACTTACTCTATCGATAGAGTAACTGCTAACCAAGTCTTTGAAGGGTGGGTTTTCCGAACCAGCAGGGTGCGGCTTGGCTCGGAACACCACCTCTACTTATTTCTTTGGATGTCTGGTCTTTCTTCGGCCAAAATTGCTCCATCAACAGGACAAACTTGTAGACAAATTCCACAATCGATGCAGGTATCAAAATCGATCCAGTAGAAATCTGTTCCCTTTTTGTTTTTGCCTTTGCCGGGTTGAATGCAGGCGACTGGGCATGCGTCAACACAATCGGCGATCCCTTCACAGATGTCAGTGACGATGGTGTGTGCCATGACCTTCTACTGATGAATTCAAATCTTAGTCGCCAAGCCAATCGAGCGTGTCGCATCCAAATAGGATCCTGCGCTGCTCTGCTTCAGCTCTGTTCTTGGATGGTTGATGGTCAACCTGGCAGCTCGTTCCTTTTCGATGATATTCGGCCTGAATCTTGAGAGCCTGCTCCATCGTTCTGTTCTGTGAAAAACAGAGAAGAATTCGATCAGACTGTTCCGTATTGACTGCAAATGCACCGGGTAGGTCTCTGAGATCATCAACACAAAAACTGAAGCCAAGGCCTGTTGCATCCAGCCCTTTGGCCCCTAAACGTTGGACAACTGTGTCGTATCGACCACCACGAGCAACGACAACTGGAGAGGACAAACCTTGACAGACCAACTGGAAAACAAGGCCGTCGTATAACTGAAACACTGGTTGAAACGTTGGATCCAGTTGCAGAACCACTCCGGTTTCTTCGGCCAGTGGAGTGAGGTGGGCAATCAGCCTGTCGAGCTGCTTGACCACGTGACCGTCTGGGTAAGCCTTTTGGAGGTCTCTGATGACATCTTGTGGTGCCCCACGTCTGTCGAGCCATGTCAGCAGGTGTGCATGTTCGGGTTGGCTGCTGAGCATGTCCTGGAGTTCGAGTCGATCCAGCCGAGTCAGACAGCTTCGGTACGCCTGTTGCTGATCAGGAGCAATGGCTTGCAAAAGCATCTGCATCAACCCCGTATGCCCGATCAACAGTCTTGGAGGCTGGCTGAGCGGAAGTTGCAGTTCCTTCAGGGATGCCATCAAAAGGGTCAGAAGCTCCAGCTCTGCCTCTTCGCCACTCGCTCCGAACATCTCCACGCCGCAGTGGAGGTTCTCCTCGATACAGAGTCCCCCCTCGTCAGCTTGTCGTCCCTCAAACACAGTGCCATGACTCCAGAGCCGCAATGGTCGCTGTCGATCCTGGAATCGCGTGCAAGCCGCCCTGGCAACGGAGGCTGTCATTTCCGGCCTCAATCCCAACGGCTCATCGGCAACAAGTCGAATGATGTCCCGACTGTCGATGGCCCCGCCCGCTTTGAGGGTATCCATCCGCTCCACTCTCGGTGGAGAGACTTCCTCGTACCCCCAGAGTCTGAACACCCCTGCCAGCCTTTCACGCAGTTCATGATTGCGCTGAACCTGCTGTGGGTTCAGATCCCTGACGCCAGAGGCAGGCTGTAGGGCCATCACGCTTGTTCATCGACCAGATCAGGATCCCACGTCCTGGGTCCCCTCATAGAGACGAGGTGGCAGGGGAGTCACCTTTCCAAGTTCTTGCTTCAGTGTTGTATGCAGTGCTGGTCCAGTCGCGAGAATGCGTCCAGAGCCCAGATTGAAGCCGTTGTCGCGGTAATCACCAACAGTTCCGCCAGCCAACTGGACCAGTGCGGCTCCTGCAGCGAGATCCCAGGGGGCCAATCCCCTTTCCCAGTAACCATCCAAGCGTCCGCTGGCGACGAAAGCTAAATCAACTGCTGCTGCACCGCCACGGCGCACCCCACGGGTGCGATGCGTCATCCAAGCGAATTCGGCGTAATTGTTGTCAACGACCTCACGACGATCGTAAGCAAAGCCAGTGACAAGGAGACTGTCTGCGAGAGAGGAGCAATCTGAGACATGGATTGCCTTGTTGTTGAGGAATGAACCTTTCCCTGGACAGCACCAGTACAGTTCTTTGAGAAACGGCACCGATATCGCCCCAAGCACCGGTCGGTCGCGCCAGACAAGACCGATTGATGTCGCGAACAGCGGAAAGCTATGAGCAAAATTTGTTGTGCCATCCAGTGGATCGACGCACCAGCAGAGGTCGGCCTGGTGCTCACTGGCTCCGGATTCCTCGGCGAGAACAGCGATGTCAGGGGTTGAACGCGACAGAATGTTCAGGACTTCGGCTTCAGCGGCATGATCCGCCGTCGTCACCAAATCACCTGATCGGCCCTTCTCTCGGATCGAGGTCAGTGTCCCGAAGTGCTCCATCAAGCTGTTCCCACCCTTTTGGGCAGCCTCAATCGCAACTCCTGAGAGTGCTTTGAGCTGTTCCGAATTCAGACCCGCAAGGGTTGCAACGGCAGAGCAATCAAGCTGGTCAGTCATCATTCCTCATCTAAAGGAAGGCCTCGGGTGACGACACCTTGACCGAAGTGTCGTCCGAACTGAAGCTCGTACACCTCATCTTCATCTTGGGTCTCAGCTTCCAGAGGACCGATCGCTCTGGCGACGCACAGAAGGCCATACCCATCGGCGCGAAGCTCCCGAGATAATCCCATTGCTTCCCGCTGGTCTAACTCACCGCTCAGGACCCTTACCGCGCAAGACGTGCAACACCCGTTCCGACAGGAAAAGGGAAGGGGATCTCCCTGGCGCTCAAAGCTGTGAAGGATGTAGTCCCCTTCTTGGACGTCATGGGTGATGACACGGCCCTCCTGACGCCAGTGGATGGTGATGCGGTGGCTCGGCATCAATGCGACTCCTCAGGGATTGCCCTGCTACATTCTCACTTGCCCCACGAGCCGCTGGAGAGGTGGCCGAGTGGTCGAAGGCGCAGCACTGGAAATGCTGTATAGGGGCAACTCTATCGAGGGTTCGAATCCCTCCCTCTCCGCTTCCTCACCGGCCGTAAGGCCGGTTTTTTTTGCTGGGTACTGATCCACACCCCAGCAGCGATCGTGATCGCTTCAATCAACCGAAACGACCGGAGACGTAGTCCTGGGTGGCCTGTTGTGACGGGGAGTTGAAAATTTCTTGAGTCTCGTTGAATTCAACGAGATAACCGACCTTGCCGGAACCACCTTCGACCGCCTCTGCGTTGTAGAAAGCTGTCATGTCACTCACACGCACAGCCTGTTGCATGTTGTGGGTGACAATCACGATGGTGAAGCTCTTCTTGAGCTCATGCATGGTTTCTTCGATCTTCAACGTTGAGATCGGGTCCAATGCTGAACAGGG
The DNA here is from genome assembly GCA_011523835.1 of Synechococcus sp. CO36386bin_29. Lineage (GTDB taxonomy): Bacteria > Cyanobacteriota > Cyanobacteriia > PCC-6307 > Cyanobiaceae > Synechococcus_C. Next base: position 4,930 of record WTFZ01000196.1, read on the forward strand.
CTCATCCATCAGGATGACTTCAGGCTGAATGGCAATGGTTCGTGCGATGCAAAGCCGCTGCTGCTGACCTCCAGAGAGGGAATATCCGCTCTCATTGAGCTTGTCCTTGCATTCGTCCCAAACGGCGGCCTGTCGCAAGGAGCGTTCCACCAGCTCATCCATATCCCCTGTAAAGCCATTGATACGGGCGCCGAAGGCGATGTTTTCGTAGATCGACTTCGGGAATGGGTTTGGTTGCTGGAACACCATGCCGATTCGTCGCCTGACCTCAACAGGGTCGACTGATGGGTCGTAGAGATCGGCACCATCAAAGAGAACGCGTCCCCGCAATGAGCACCCCTCAATCAGGTCGTTCATGCGATTGAGAGCACGCAAAACTGTTGATTTGCCGCAACCTGATGGACCGATGAAAGCCGTGACTTTGCCGCGAGGGATATCGCAGTAAACGTTTTTGACGGCCTCGTAGCTGCCGTAGCTGATCGTGGCGTTTTGAATCGAGATACAGGTGTTCTCGGAAACTGTCTGAGGTGAGAAAGAGGATTCAGTCATGGTTAGAAAGGAACTACAGGTAAGCGGACTTGAATGAGTTACTTCGACGCGAACCGACCAAGCCAGCGCGCGAAAAGATTCAAAGCAAGAATGAACAGAACCAGAACAAACGAGGCTGCCCACGCAAGCTCGTTCTGCGCCTCGTAAGGCATGATTGCGAAGTTGTAAATCAGAACAGACAGGGTTGCGATGGGGTTGAAGATTCCATCGATCCCCTCCGACCAGAAGGGAGAAAAGAGAGCTGTGAAGATCAGCGGCGCCGTTTCTCCAGCCGCCCTGGCAATCGCTAACACCACTCCAGTGGCAATTGGCGTGAATGCTGTGGGGAGCGTGATACGTACCACCGTGACGAATTTGGAGGCGCCGACGCCGAGGGCACCGCGACGAAGATCGTCTGAAACCAGCTTCAGGCCTTCATCTGTGGTTTTGATCACAGTGGGAAGCATCAGGATCGACAACGCCATGCCTCCTGCGGCTGCGCTGTAGGCATTTCCTAACAAAACTCTGCTGGTGACGATCGTTCCGTAAATGAAGACGCCCGCGATGATGGAAGGAACACCTGAAAGGACGTTGGTTCCAAAGCGGATGAATTGCGCGAACTTTCCTCCTCGGGAGTATTCAGCAAGAAAGATTCCACCGCCAACACCAACAGGAATCGCGATCAAAGCAGCAATGATGGTTACGACAAAGCTGCCGATGATGGCGTTTCCAATGCCTCCGCCTTCGAGTCCAGGAGGTGGAGGTAATTCAGTGAGGAGGGTGAAGCTGATTTTCTGACCACCCTTGATCAGCACGTAGACCAGAACTGCAATCAGTGGAAGTACGGCAATCGCTGAAAACAAGCCGGCGGTCATCGTGAGCAACCGTGCAATGAGGTTGCGCCTTAATCCCTGCTTGTAGGCAAGGTCGGGAACTCCATTGTGACTGCGTGATGAGGAGGAGAGCGTCATGATCAGTACTTAAGGCTCAAGCGCTTGACCAGCCACTGGGCGAAAACATTCACCGAGAGACTGAGGATCATCAGAATGAAGGCTGCATACATCAGTGAAGAAACCTGACTTCCATCAGCTTCTCCGAACTGGTTTGCGAGCATCGCAGAGATGGTGTTGCCAGGTGCAAGGAGTGAGGGGCTGAAGTTGTTTGAATTTCCGATGATCATCGTGACGGCCATTGTTTCACCCATGGCTCTTCCCAGAGCGAGCATCACGCCACCAACAATTCCAGAAATCGCTGCTGGTATCAATACATTGAGAACGGCTCCCCATCGCGTGGTTCCAACGCCATATGCAGCTTGGCGAAGTTTGTCAGGAACCTGATTCAGTGAATCCCTTGAAATCGAGGTGATGATGGGGAGAATCATCACGACAAGAATCAACACTGCTGGCGCTGTGCCTGGGCCAATGGGTGGTGAAGAAAAAATTGGTAACCAGTTCAATGTTGAGTAGAGAAACTCGAGAAAGGGCCTGATGAAGGGCTCCATCACAAATATGGCCCAAAGTCCGAGTACCACTGACGGAATCGCTGCCAACAGTTCCACCATCACGCCGATCACATTGCGAATCCGCCGCGGGATGATGTTTTCGGTGATGAACACTGCAGTTCCCACACCAAGAGGCACGGCAATAAGCAAGGACAACAACGACGTGACAATCGTTCCGTAGATCGCCGTGAAGGCTCCGTACTCATCGTCAACAGGATTCCAGTTCGAGGTGATCAGGAATTTCCATCCGTAACGCCCCATCGACTCAAGAGACCCCCAGAAGACGACGAGAAGGATGGAGATCAACACCACCGCCACCATCGACGCGAGGATCACGGCGAGATACCTGAAACTTACGTCCACCAATTTTTCCGATGGTGGACGGCGCCTCAGGAGATATGACTCCTTGGACTCGGACATCCCGCTCAGGCAAAGACGACTGAAACGTAACGGTCCAACCCTATTGAATTCACTAAGGGCGCTTTAACGCACGCTGCATCAGTCCTTGTCAGAGAGTGGGTGTCAGCGGTTTCGGCCGTTAACTTGGAAGACCCCACAGGCCTCTATGGGACGGATCGTCGGAATCGACCTGGGTACGACCAACTCCGTTGTGGCTGTTCTCGAAGCTGGTCGCCCTGTGGTGATTGCTAATGCAGAGGGAACACGAACCACTCCATCCGTTGTTGGTTACACCAAGGACAGCGAGCTGCTGGTGGGTCAGCCAGCACGTCGTCAGCTTGTGCTGAATCCACGCAATACGTTTTCCAACCTCAAACGGTTTGTCGGCCGAAGCTGGGATGAACTCGACGACACCTCCTTAACGGTGCCCTACACCGTGAGAGCGAACAGCCAGGGCAATGTTCGCGTGGCTTGCCCACAAACTGAACGGGAGTACGCCGCAGAAGAGCTTGTCGCCAGCATTCTGCGCAAGCTCGTTGACGATGCCTCCACCTACCTGGGAGAAGTGGTGGAATCTGCAGTGATCACTGTGCCTGCGTACTTCAATGATGCGCAACGTCAGGCGACACGCGATGCGGGTCGTCTGGCGGGGGTGACGGTCGAACGGATTCTCAACGAACCCACTGCAGCCGCTCTGGCCTATGGATTTGACCGCAGTGCCGTGCGCCGTGCCCTGGTGTTCGATCTCGGAGGAGGCACTTTCGACGTCTCTCTGCTTCGGATTGCCAATGGTGTTTTCGACGTGAAAGCCACCAATGGCGATACCCAACTGGGCGGGAACGATTTTGATCAACGCATTGTTGACTGGCTCGCCGAAGCATTTCTCAAAGACCACAACCTTGATCTCCGCCGCGACCGCCAAGCTCTGCAGCGCTTGACCGAAGCCGCCGAGAAGGCCAAACAAGAGCTCTCAGGTGTGAGCACAACGCCGGTATCGCTCCCCTTCATTGCTACAGGACCTGATGGGCCCTTGCATATCGAAACCACCCTGAGTCGTGAAACGTTTGAGAATCTGTGTCCTGATCTTCTCGATCGCCTGATGCTGCCAGTGCAGTCGGCCCTCAGAGATTCAGGCTGGAGTGCTGAAGACATCGACGATGTGGTGTTGGTCGGTGGAAGCACGCGGATGCCGATGGTGCAGCAGCTGGTGAGAACCCTCGTTCCGAACGAACCATGCCAATCCGTCAATCCCGATGAAGTGGTGGCCATCGGCGCCGCAGTTCAGGCGGGAATCATCACTGGTGATCTGAGGGATCTGCTGCTCAATGACGTGACACCGCTGTCTCTTGGTCTGGAAACCATCGGTGGGCTGATGAAGGTCTTGATCCCCCGCAATACAGCGATTCCAGTGCGTCAATCAGACGTGTTCAGTACCTCGGAACCCAACCAGTCGTCGGTCGAGATCCATGTGTGGCAGGGAGAGCGTCAGATGGCAGCTGACAACAAATCCCTGGGGCGTTTCCGTCTCTCCGGCATCCCTCCAGCACCGAGAGGTGTTCCTCAGATCCAGGTTGCTTTCGATATCGATGCCAACGGCATTCTTCAGGTGAATGCAACCGATCGAACCACTGGCCGCAAGCAGTCCGTGACGATTCAGGGTGGATCAACCCTCAGTGAAGATGAAATTCAAGGACTGCTTGCTGAAGCCGAAGCCAGGGCCGATGACGACCGCCGCCGTCGCGCCTCCATTGAGCGTCGCAACTCAGCCCTGACCCTGGTGGCTCAGGCGGAACGACGTCTGAGAGATGCAGCTCTTGAATTCGGCCCCTATGGAGCAGAGCGCCAGCAAAGGTCAGTAGAAATGGCCATGCGAGATGTGCAGGATCTTCTCGAGCAGGAGGATCTTCAGGAACTTGAACTGGCTGTGAGCGGTCTGCAGGAGGCGTTGTTCGGCCTGAATCGCCGGTTGAGCGCAGAGCGGCGCACGGAATCAGGTCCATTACAGGGTTTGAAAAGCACACTTGGGACCTTGAAAGACGAGCTTTTCGCAGACGACGACTGGGATGATGACCCTTGGTCGACGCCTCAGGACCGTTACGGATACGACTCCCGTTCGAGGAGTGGACGTCGTGGCCTCGATCCCTGGGACGATGACAACTTCCGCTGAAACCGATTACTGGTCGCTCCTCGGTCTCACTCCTGACGCAGATCAGGAGAGCCTGAAACGTGCCTTTCGCCGTGAAGCGCGTCGTTGGCATCCCGATCTCAACGGCAACGATCTTCAGGCCGAAGAGCGGTTCAAGCTCGTCAACGAGGCCTATGCGGTTCTCAGTAACCCAGAACGCAAAACGGAATGGATCCGTCTGCGTGAAGGTCAGGCCGTTGGAGTGGATCCATTCAGCACCGGATTCCCAGAGTTCGAGGAGTATCTGGACGTTGTGTTGGGTTCCCGGGGGAATCGGCGCTCTGGCGCAGACAAGGACGATCCCCTGGAATCAGAAAGTCGTTTCGAGCACGACGCCCGCAACTGGCCTGAACCCTCCCCATCACCGGCAGCACCGATCCGCTCCGACGATGATCTTGAGACGGTGGTTGAGCTTTCCCCTGACCAGGCCCTTCATGGAACCTTGGTAGAGCTGGAACTTGGTGATGGAACGATTGTTGAGGTGAGCACGCCCCCCCAAGCAGGTGATGGATGGCGTCTTCGACTGGAGGGGGTGGCGCCGGGCGGAAAGGATCACTTTCTGCAATTACGGGTGATCACCGACGAGGGATTACGGATTGACGGGCTCAGGGTGCACTACCGGCTGGAACTTCTTCCACCGGATGCAGCACTGGGTTGTGCTGTCGATGTCCCCACCCTGGCGGGTTCTGTGACGCTTCAGGTGCCTCCTGCATCCTCAAGTGGACGACTGCTGAGGCTGCGTGGCAGAGGTCTGGAGAGTGGAACTCAGAGGGGGGATCAGCTCGTTGAGATCGTGATCGTGATTCCCTCCAAACTCGAGGATGATGAGCGCGCGCTTTACCGACGGCTGCAGGAGATCAGTCTGGAACGGTCCGGATGACCGGAACAGGAAGCGATGAGAGACTCGCGTGGGCGATTCATCTGCATGTTGGTACACGTTCTCCTGTTCGACGCAGGTCAGGACAGCGAAGGCATTCACTCCCTGGAGCTTTCAGGTCACACCGTTGTTCTCATGTTCGAAAACAGCGACGATGCTGAACGTTATGCGGGACTGCTCGAAGCGCAGGATTTCCCCACGCCAAGCGTTGAAGCCCTTGATCGAGAAGAGGTGGAGTTGTTCTGTCGCGATGCGGGTTATGAGGCTCGTCTGGTAGCAGCGGGTTTCGTGCCCAAAACTGAAGAGGACCGTCTGATGCTTGCGCCTCCCTCCGCCAATCGGGATGTGAGCAACTGGCAGGAGAGCGAGCCGGACAGCAGTCCAGATCCATCGAAAGGTGACAGTCCTGATCTCGATGCAGTGCGTCGACGTCTCGAGGGACTGTTGTGATCGAGCCTTCTGTCGATCGAGGCCATCTGCTCACTGAGCAGGCCAATCCATCCAGTGAAAGTCTGGACCTGCTCTCCACTGATGCGCTCATTAGCCTCTTTGTCGAGGAGGACCGACGCCCCCAGTTGGCCGTACAAGGTGCGATCAGCGCCCTGTCTGAGTCAGTGGATGCCATCGCGCAACGCCTGAAAGCCGGCGGACGTTTGTTTTATCTGGGTGCTGGCACATCTGGACGTCTCGGTGTTCTGGATGCAGCCGAATGCCCCCCGACGTTCTGCAGCCCGCCAGAGTTGGTTCAGGGTGTTCTAGCCGGGGGGCCTGATGCCCTACTGCGCAGCTCAGAAGGACTAGAAGATCTTGAATCCGAAGGAGCGTCCGATCTCAAGGATCGCGACTTCACGGGTAAAGACTGCCTCGTGGGCATCGCTGCAGGGGGAACAACGCCCTACGTGAAAGGTGGATTGCACTACGCCCGTGAGCTTGGTGCACTCACCATTGCCATGGCCTGTGTTCCATCTGATCAGGCTCCTTTGCCGTGCGACATCGATATCCGCCTGTTAACAGGTCCGGAACTGCTCACGGGTTCCACCCGACTCAAGGCAGGGACAGCCACCAAGATGGCCCTGAACATCCTGTCCACTGGGGTCATGGTCAGGCTGGGAAAGGTGTATGGCAATCGGATGGTGGATGTAGCCGCGAGCAACAGCAAGCTGGTGGACCGCTCCATGCGGATTCTGCGTGATCTCCTGGGGCTGGAACGGACTGCCTCCCAGGAGTTGCTCTGTTCCGCGGGAGGTTCCGTGAAGCGCGCCCTTGTGATGGGTAGCTGTCAACTGGATGCCGTTGCGGCCGATGCTCTGCTGAAGGTCCATGATTCGGACCTTCGCCAGGCCCTGCTCAGCCGAGGGGTCACTCTTCCTCAGGAGGCTGTCACGCTCCCCCAATAGGGAGAGGTGAAGAGATCAAGACGGCGGCGTGTGGCTTCAGGCACAACCTCTGGAGGAGTCATCAAGGCATCGGCCAGGGCGTGATGGGCCTTGGATGCCGGTGGTTCCTGGCGGATGCTGCCCATCAAACGGTTGAGAATGGGTCCGGTGGCGATGGCATTGGCTTTCAGGTTGCCCACCACCATTTCCACAGTGACCGCATCGTGATCGTTGTGCCAGCAATCGAAGTCAGTCACCATGCTCAAGGAGGCATACGCGATTTCTGCTTCCCTGGCCAAGCGTGCTTCGGTGTGATTGGTCATACCAATCACATCACAACCCCACTGCCGGTAGAGCTCACTTTCCGCTCGCGTGGAAAACGCAGGTCCTTCCATGCAGAGGTACGTTCCGCCCCGGTGTAAGTGGTGTCCGGATGGCATCTCCATGGATGCTGCCTGAGCCAGCAGGTCACTGAGTCGCGAACAGAAGGGATCGGCAAGGCTGACGTGAGCCACGCAGCCGTCACCGAAGAACGATTGCGGGCGCTGCATTGTGCGATCGATGAATTGCTCAGGAACAACCATGTCGCGAGGACGGAGATGTTCCCGCAATGACCCGACGGCTGAAACCGAGACCAGCCAGCGCACACCAAGAGATCGCAAGGCCCAGATGTTGGCTCTGTAGGGAACTTCACTTGGAAGCAGATGGTGATGACGTCCGTGGCGCGCCAGAAAGACGATCTCCACACCATTGAGGCGCCCAACCCTAAAGGCGTCGGATGGTGAGCCGAACGGGGTTTCCAGCTCAACCTCACGGACATCCTCTAAGGCATCGATGGCATAGAGACCGCTTCCACCGATTACGCCCACCCGCGCCGCGTCGAGTGTGAGTGGGGCAGTCATTTCGGTCATTTCAGTCGAGCGACGCTGGAAATATGCACTTGCTTAGCATGGTGTTTTGGGGTTCACGCCTTGACGACCGTTCTCATGTCCACGGACTCTGGTGACATCACGTTGGAACTGTTCGATCAGGACGCTCCGAACACCGTGGCCAATTTCGTCAAGCTGGCGAAGGAAGGTTTCTACGACGGGCTTGCCTTTCATCGCGTGATCGACGGTTTCATGGCCCAGGGTGGTTGCCCCAACAGCCGCGAAGGATCCCGTGGCATGCCTGGAACCGGCGGGCCTGGCTACACGATCGACTGTGAAATCAACAGCAAAAAGCACGTCCCCGGCGCGTTGTCAATGGCTCACGCTGGCAAAAACACCGGTGGCAGTCAGTTCTTCATCGTGCATGAAGCCCAGCCCCATCTCGATGGTGTTCACACTGTTTTCGGCTTGACCGGAAACATGGATGTCGTGCTGGCTCTCAAAAACGGTTCCCGCATCAGCAAGGTCACCGTTCAGGACCAGTGAATCAAGGCCGGCTGGTCACCTGCGGGGAACCAGCCCCATTTTTGTTGGTTGTCGTCCAACATTGAAAGCCTCAGGTCCTCGCGCTCCAAGGTCTGCGGTGGATGGGCAATCTGATCCGGGTTCACCGCATGGAGCAGGCCCAGGCGTGATGTATTCGGCCACCTGGCCATTGTTTTCAGCAATGTTTTGATCGTGGTTTCCTCCGGTTCAGCCCCCTGGAGGGACCAGACAAATCTGGGTCGTTCCCACAGCGCCAAGAGGCGCGGCGCCTGTTCTGCCTGCAGCTGAAGGCCGAGCCCTTTACTCAGGGTTTCGACACAATGCAACAGCTCGGACAACGTTCCATCGTCCGTGGAAGCACTGTCGAGGCAGATCACCCAGTGGGAGGACTGCTGATAATCATCCATCAGATGGCCCAGCTTCTCCCGTTTGGTGGCGAGGTACTCGGCATTGAAGTCACCGAGGGCTGGTTTCATCGGCACCCGCTTCACCACCTCAAGCCCGTAACCCCCTAAGCCTGCAATTTTTCTTGGGTTGTTGGTCAACAGATTCAAGCGGTGAATGCCGAGATCGCTGAGGATCTGTGCTCCAACGCCGTAGTTGCGCAAATCCGGCGCAAATCCGAGCTTTTCGTTGGCTTCAACGGTATCCAGACCACCCTCCTGCAGGCTGTAGGCCTTGAACTTGTTGATCAGTCCGATTCCGCGGCCTTCCTGGCGCAGATACACGACCACACCTTCCCCTTCGGCTTCAATGTGCTTGAGGGCGCTGTGCAACTGTGCACGGCAGTCACAACGCAGCGAGCCGAAAGCATCACCGGTTAAGCATTCAGAGTGCATACGCACCAACACCGGTTCGTGAAGATTGCTTGGGTCACCTTTGACCAGAGCCACGTGTTCACTGTCATCGAGCTCATTGCGGTACCCGATCGCCAGAAATGAACCGAATTCAGTGGGAAGGGAGCATTGGGCGGAACGCACAACAAAGCGTTCGTTCTCCAGCCGATAGCGGATCAGGTCTTCAATGCTGATCAGTTTCAGCCCTTTCTCTTTGGCATAAACCTGAAGTTGCGGAAGTCGGGCCATGGAGCCGTCAGGATTTTGGATCTCGCAGATAACACCCGAGGGGTACAGCCCCGACATCTGGGCAAGATCAACAGCGGCTTCAGTGTGCCCGGCACGCTTGAGCACGCCACCGGGACGGGCTCGCAGGGGAAAGATATGACCCGGGCGGCGCAGATCGGCAGGTTTGGCGCCCGGTTGGATGGCGACCTGGATCGTTCGCGATCGGTCATCAGCCGAAATTCCCGTGGAAACACCGTGCTCAGGTCCGGCATCGATGCTGACCGTGAAGGCCGTCTGGTTGGCATCGGTGTTGCGATCCACCATGAGAGGAAGATCCAGAGCATCAAGTCGGGATCCCTCCATGGCCAGACAGATCAATCCTCGAGCTTCCGTGGCCATGAAATTGATCTGTTCTGGCGTGGCGAACTGAGCCGCACAGATCAGATCTCCCTCATTCTCCCGGCGTTCGTCGTCGACAACCACCACACACTCGCCGTTGCGAATAGCAGCTAGGGCGTCTGGAATGGGATCAAAAAGTGTCGACATCCCCTCGGTTTGAACAACGGTTTCAGACAGCGGTCTCGATCTCGTGCAAGCTCTCTCCATTATCGACGTCGGTACGATTGGTTGATGTGCCGTGGCGAGAATGGGGAATCAACGGGTCGCAGTGATCGGTGCCTCCGGGTATGGAGGATTGCAGACCCTGCGTCTTCTCAAGGAGCATCCCTCCTTTGAAGTGAGTGTTCTGGCTGGAGAGCGCTCGGCAGGACGTTCCTGGAAGGAGGTCTGTCCCTTCCTCCCACTGGGCGGTGATCGGATCGTTGAAGCTGCGGACCCGAATCGAATCGCTGCAACCTCAGATTTCGCTGTTCTCAGCTTGCCCAACGGACTGGCCAGCCAATTGGTTCCCCCTCTGCTGGAGCGAGGGGTGCGAGTGGTCGATCTCTCGGCGGATTATCGCTACAAATCGCTTGATCAATGGTCCTCTGTGTATGTGCAGGAGGCCAGACACACACCACGCACTGATCATGATCTCTGCGAGGAGGCTGTCTACGGACTGCCTGAATGGCATCACCAGGAGATCGCCAATGCGCGCTTGGTTGCAGCACCAGGATGTTTTCCAACGGCGAGTCTCCTGCCACTGCTCCCCTTCCTCAAGCAGGGTTTGATCGAAAGTGACGGCCTGATCATTGACGCCAAAACGGGCACTTCAGGTGGAGGGCGCGCAGCCAAGGAGCACCTTCTCCTTGCTGAGGCATCCGAATCGATTGCCCCTTACGGCGTGATCGGGCACCGCCACACCTCTGAAATCGAGCAGCTGGCAGGCAATGTCGCTGGATGTCCCGTTCAATTGCAATTCACTCCCCACCTTGTGCCGATGGTGCGTGGTCTGCTCTCAACGGTGTACGCCAGATTGAGGGATCCAGGACTGACCGCCGAAGATTGCACGACAGTCCTCCAGACCGTCTACCAGAATCATCCCTGCGTGGAAGTTCTACCAGTGGGAACTTATCCAGCGACGAAATGGGCCAAACACACGAATCGGGCCATGCTTTCGGTTCAGGTTGATACGCGAACCGGTCGCCTTGTGCTGATGAGCGCTGTGGACAATCTCCTCAAAGGCCAAGCTGGGCAGGGTCTTCAGTGCCTGAATCTGATGGCTGGACTCAACTCAACCGAAGGTCTGCCGCTGGCACCTTTTTATCCCTGAACCTCGGCGCTGCCGTTGTGCCTCCATTGCAAGCCTGCTAATGCCGTCGCCCAGGGGAGAAGCCGATGCTCCTGCTTCTGAATCCGCTCTGTGAGCGACTGCACATCATCGCTGTCATTCACTGGAACAGCTGCCTGGGCGATGACCGTTCCAGAATCCACGTCTTCCTGAACATGATGGACACTGCAACCGGTAATCCGGACCCCCGAAGCGAGGGCTTGACCCACGGCATTCAACCCTTTGAATGCAGGAAGAAGGGAGGGATGAAGGTTGATCAGCCGGCCTGGAAAAGCGTCGATCAGAACTGGTGTGACGATCCTCATCCAGCCAGCCATCACCACAGCTTCGACATCAGCAGCCTGAAAAGCTGACACCAGAGCGTGGTCCAGAGATTCGCGTGTCTGGTGACGCCTGTGATCAATCAGCTGGCAAGGAATCTGAAGACGAGCAGACCGCTCCCTGGCTCCGCACTCGGGATTATTCACAATCAGCAAGCACAGGGAGGCATCGAGGCGCCCCTGGACTATCGCCTCATGGAGCGCTTCGACATTGCTGCCCGAACCGGACGCCATGACACCGATCCGCAGCGGCGGTGAGAATCGAGGCCAAATCTTGACTGGCGGAACAATCAAGACAGAGGGATCTTCCGCAAGGAACTGGCTAGTGTTTGAGGACGCGGGCATTCGGATTTCATGTCCCATCTCTCCATCCTGCCCACTCTGGTCAACGATCTTGAGCTGCTGGCTTCGGCACTGCGTGCTGAAGGCTTTTCAGTCGAGCTTGAAGGGCAACTCTGTTCATTCGAAACACGACTCATCGTGGCACTTTCTGCCACGCACCCCACGGGATTGTCCCTTGGCTGGACCTGGAACCAACATCACGATGCACTCGATGTCGTGGTGGATCTTGGAAAGCCTTCACGCTCAGTCTCTGTGAAAAGGAGCCTGAGTCGTGTTCTGCGTCGTTATGCCCTGCAGCAGGCCCTACGGGATGCCGACCGTCTGAACGTTGCAGTGGTCGGTGTTGATGAAGCGGTCACCTCTCCCGGGCCAGCATCCGTCAGGAGCTGATGTCAGCCGTCAGTATCCATCTGGATCTCACCAATCCGACCGCTCAGACGATCGGTGTTGCGCTGCGCTGGATTCCGCAACAGTCGGTTCAAACCATCTCGCTCCCCGTCTGGACACCGGGCTCGTACACCGTTCGCGATCCCTCTCAGCACCTGCACAGCCTTTCAGCAGTTCAGGGTGAATGCGCGTTGACATTGAAACGGCTTACCCCAGAGCGTTGGGAGTTCGAGTGTCAACGAGGTGAGCCGTTGTGCATTCGCTACCGGCTTGAGGCCAGGCAGTTGACGGTGCGAACGAATCACTTAGATCCCGATTTTGCGTCTCTCAGCCTTCCTGCCGTCGTGATGTTGGTGGAAGGTGAGCGTTGGACAGAACATCGCCTCCAGGTTTCAGTTCCAGAGCATTGGTCTGTGGCTGTTCCCCTTCAGCACGATGAGAGCGGCTCGGAGTATCGAGCTGAGGATTTCGATCATCTTGTGGACGCACCGATTCATGCCGGCACCTTTCAACCTGAACGACTTTGCGTGCGTGGCCATGATCATGAACTGATCCTGATCGGTTCTCCGCCGTCTGGCTGGCCATCTGGTTTCAAGCACGATCTCGAGGCTGTTTGCACAGCCGTTTGTGATCTGGTTGATTCAGATCCATTCGCTGATCAGAACTATCAGCTCGTGATCCAGTCCCTCGAGCAGGGGTATGGAGGTTTGGAGCATGACAACGCCTCAGTGATGCAGTTTCCCTGGCCGACTCTTCAAGAGCCAGGCGGTTACCGCAAGCTTCTGCAACTGGTGGGTCATGAATATCTGCACCAGTGGAACGTGCGCAGACTCCGCCCCAGCGAATACATTCCTTACCGCTACGACAGGCCCGTCATCAGTGATGGCCTCTGGTTCGCAGAAGGTGTCACAAGTTACTTCGACCTTGCCCTTCCTTTGCTTGCGGGACTTTCCTCTCGCCTGGATCTGCTCAAGGACTTGGGAGCAGACCTCTCCCACGTGCTGCTGAATCCCGGGGTCGCCATTCAATCGCTTGCCGACAGCTCGAGGGAAGCCTGGGTGAGGCTTTACAAGCAGTCAGCAGCGAATGCTCACAGTCAGATCAGCTATTACCGATTAGGCACAGCGTTGGCGTTTTGCCTTGATGTTCACCTGCGGCAATCGGGTCACTCTCTGGCAGAGGTGTTGCGTTGTCTCTGGAAGCGCTTCGGAGTGCATGGAAGGGGATATCGCCGAGCTGATTTGATTACCTGTTTCAGCGAGTTTTCCGTGGATTTAGCCACACGGTTGCCGGATTGGTTAGACGGCCGATCTCCACTGCCCATCGAAGCCAGCCTGCAAAGGATCGGATTGTCACTGAATCCAGTGCGTGATCAAACGCCCTCAGCAGGCTGGCTGATCCGTGAGCGACAGGGCCGCATCTGGCTTGATCGCACCGATGTTGATGGTCCTGCCCAACGGGCAGGGTTGGTGGCTGGAGATGAATTGGTGGCTCTGCGTGACTGGCGTTGCAACTCCGTTCAGCGTTGTTCAGAGCTCTTGCAAGGCGATTCCAATCTCAAGGTGACCTACAGCCGTCGGGGACTTCTTAAGACCACGGACCTCCTTCTCCAGGATCCAGGGGTGGACCGATATGAACTGGCCTGGGATCCTGGGGCAGCTCAGGCTGCACGTACCCTCCGCGATCAATGGTTCGGCTTCCTCTGACTCAGAAGCTGTCAGCATTGCTGAAGCGTTTGCAGCGGCCAGAGGTGGGCACCGTCCTGGTCAGCACGGCCTCACTGCTTGTGATCGTTTCCCTGGTGGGTGTCACCGCAGAAAAAGACAGTGGGGCGAGACGACCTTCTCTCCTTGATCTTCTCAATGATGTCGGCAAGGACAAGGACTCCAGCCGAAGCATCAAGGGTGAGGCACCCGTTCCTCCCAAGGCCTTGTCTTGGTCCTCCCCTTTGGAACGCCAGTGTTCCGGTATCGACCCGAGCGTTCGCAAGCGGTTGCTGAAACGCAAGCGCTCCCTGGCCGAGGAACGCAAGGCCATCCCAGCTGATCCAAGCAACTTTGGAATTCGCTATCGACGCAATCCGTGGGGACAACCACTCAACCCTGATCCGAGAGTGGTTGTGCTGCATGAAACCGTGTATTCCCTCGGTTCAGCTGTGAACACGTTTCTAACTCCTCACCCTCGTGATGAAGACCAGGTGAGCTACCACACCCTCGTTGGATTAGATGGATCCATTGTGGACCTCGTTGATCCACTTCAGCGTGCTTTTGGTGCTGGTTATTCGGCATTTCTCGGTGAATGGGCTGTGACCAATGCCAAATTCATGGGTTCAGTGAATAACTTCGCGCTCCATCTGAGTCTGGAAACACCCAAGGACGGTCATGACAATGACAAGAGTCACAGTGGTTACACCCAAGCGCAATATGACGCCATGGCTCTCGTGCTCGACGAATGGATCAATCGCTTTGGGATCCAGCCCGCAGCCATCACAACGCACCAGCATGTGGATCTTGGCGGGGAACGTGCGGACCCGCGCAGTTTCTCCTGGGCCGACCTGCAGATCCGGTTGGAGGCTCTCGGACAGCTTTGCCTGTAACCAGTCCTATCGAGGGAGAATGACTTAGATGAGGTAGGTCGTCTCCTGTTGTCGTGCGCTGTAAATCAGACCGTGAAGGGCGGGATCCTGCATGTAGCGCAAGATCCTGGCGGGGTAATCCAGTTTGCCGTTGTGCAGATAAGCCAGGGTGGCGATGGCCTTCGCATCCACATAGGACCGGCTGGCGATCAAAATGGATCCCTGATCGAGACCGAGTTCACTCTTGAGCCTTGATAACTTCGCTGCGAGAAGCTCGATGTTGGCATCGGGGTTCATCAGAAGATCACGGGCTGCGCTGATCTGCTCGCCGGTGGGCTCTGCTGGAAGGCGACCCTGGTGAATCAGTTCACTGATCCCGAGTTGGGCGGGTCCATGGGTCTCAACCAAACCGGAATGCACCACAAAAGGAAGGTCCTCCCCAGGCTTGGAGTGCTGAATCTCGTCGAAGAGAATGGCCGTGATCAGCATCGGGTTGATGCGATGGCGGAAGGCTTCGCGTTGAATCACCGGCTTCAGATTCCGCAACCGGGAGAGCGTGTTGGCGCGAAGCGGCTGCAATTGATCCACCCCTCGGGTGAAGAGCTGAGCTAAAGGGGTCTGGGGCCCATGCACCCCGAAACGACGCTGCAGCAGTTCCAACTCCTCGGTACTGAAATCAGTCGGATCGGGATTGGATTGACTGGTGTTTGATTCCGCCTGAGCCTCTTTTGAGGAACGCAGTGCGATGTCTTCGATGGACATCGGCTGCAAAGACGCGTGCAAAGCGAGGGTTGTGGCTGCCAGTGCCGCGGCAGCGCAGAGCACTCCGCGCACGGAAACAACTCGGACCGGAAACCCGTTGGTGGCCATGGCCGGAGATTAGCTGCGGTGTTCCATTTGATGGGCAGCAAGGCGGATTGTGGATACCTTCAGTTCGTGCATGCTCCACGTGATGAGTTTCCCGGATTTCAGCGCCACTGATACCCAGATTCAATGGCAACGCTTCTGCGATCTCCTCTGGTATCACGACGATCTCGGTGTCTGGCTTGATGTCAGCCGCATGCATCTCAATGCCGGAGCATTGACCGACCTCACGCCTCCGCTGGAGCAGGCTTTCCAAGCGATGAACAAACTCGAGGCCGGTGCCATCGCCAATGCGGATGAAAACCGGCAGGTGGGGCATTACTGGCTTCGCAATCCACAGCTCGCCCCTGATCAGGAGGTGGGTCACCATATCGCCGAGGAAATCAACGACATCGAGCGATTCGGACAGGCTGTCGTCAATGGTGAGATCAAGTCCCCCACGGGCGAGCCTTTCACGGATGTGCTCTGGATCGGCATCGGCGGGAGTGGTCTTGGACCTCTCTTGATGGTCCGCGCCCTGCAGGAATCAGGCAAAGGGCTGCCGTTTCATTTCTTCGACAATGTGGACCCGAACGGCATGAGCCGGGTACTCGGTGACCTTGGCGAGTCTCTGCGTACAACGCTCGTGGTCACTGTCAGCAAGTCAGGGGGTACACCCGAACCCCACCTGGGAATGGAGCAGGCCCGTCATCGAGTGGAGTCTCTTGGGGGGAATTGGGCTGGTCAGGCTGTCGCCATCACGATGGCTAAGAGCCTCTTGGATCAACAGGCCACGCAAGAAAAGTGGCTCAAACGCTTCGACATGTTCGACTGGGTGGGTGGTCGCACGAGCATCACTAGTGCCGTGGGCCTGTTGCCAGGCACCCTGATCGGCAGTGATATCCGTGACTTTCTCGCCGGTGCCGCTCAGATGGATGAAGCCACCCGGGCTGCAGATGTTCGACGTAACCCTGCAGCGCTGATGGCAGCGGCCTGGTATGCAGCCGGGGAAGGCAAGGGGAAGCGCGACATGGTGGTGCTGCCCTATCGCGATCGTTTGGAGGTCTTCAGCCGTTATCTGCAACAGCTGGTGATGGAGTCCCTCGGCAAGCGCCTTGATCGCAGCGGGGCGGTTGCACATCAGGGCATCGCTGTCTACGGCAACAAGGGTTCAACCGATCAGCACGCCTACGTTCAGCAGCTCCGTGACGGTGTCGATAACTTCTTCGTCACCTTCATCGAAGTTCTGAAGGATGTGGAGGACATCCCTGAAATCGACGCTGAGCGTCCAGGTGATTTTCTCGACGGTTTCATGCAGGGAACCCGATCGGCTCTCACCGAAGGAGGGCGACAGAGCATGAGCATCACAATGCGCACGTTTGACGCCCGTAGGCTGGGAGCTCTCATCGCACTGTTTGAACGTGCTGTTGGCTTCTACGGAGAACTTGTCAACATCAATGCATATCACCAGCCTGGAGTTGAGGCAGGGAAGAAAGCTGCTGCTGCGATCCTGAATCTCCAGAAACAGGTGGAGGACGTGCTCAGTGATGGCACATCCCGTTCAGTTGTGGAGATTCAACAGGCGATCGGTGAAGGATCTGTTGAAGCGATCTTCTGGATCCTCCGACATCTCACTGGAAACAATCGTGGCTATCAGGCCCAGGGATCCTGGGAAAGCCCTGCATCCCTGCGCTTTGCCAAGGCGTGAGCAGGTTCAGGACGGCACCAGATTGACAAGCTTCCCCGGTACCACGATCACGCGCCGGGGAGGCTTGCCCTCCAGCCATCGCTCGGCTACGTCACTGGCCAGTGCCAAGGCTTCCAACTGCTCCTTGCTGCAGTCCGCAGGAACACTGATTGAACCGCGCACCTTGCCTTTGACCTGGATCACCAGGTTGACGCTGTCTTGAACCAACGCAGCGGGATCATGAACCGGCCATGGCTGGATGTGAACACTGTCGGGGCCGCCGAGGCTTGACCAGAATTCTTCAGCCAAATGGGGAGCAAAAGGAGCGAGCAGGCGGATCAACGCGGAAATCGCTTCAGCCTGTACAGGTCTTGATGTCTCAGCAAGCGAACTTGAGAGGGTGTTGGAGAGTTTCATCAACTCCGAAATGGCGGTGTTGAATTGAAAATCACCCGACAAGTCGTCATTGACCGCTTCGATTGCAGTGTGAACCGCTCGGCGCACCTCAGCCTCCGTTTCAGACAGAGCCGCCCCTGAAGGAACAACCTTCTGCTTGCTGAGAAGTTGATCCTGGTCGTCAGTTCTTACGGCGTCGATCAGGCGCCAGAGGCGTTGCAGGAATCTGAATTGCCCTTCAACATCCGCGTCGTCCCATTCCAGGTCTTTTTCAGGGGGTGCTTTAAACAGAATGAACATCCGTGCAGTGTCCGCGCCATAGCGATCGATCACGGCCGCAGGATCCACACCGTTGTATTTCGATTTCGACATCTTTTCGAACAACACCTCAAGCTCACCACCGTCCTCCGGATCCTTGGGATCATTTGCATCACGGACATCGGCGGGAGCCACATAGCGGCCAGTTCGGGGATTGCGGTAGGTCACCCCCTGCACCATCCCCTGCGTGAGCAGTCGCTCAAACGGTTCTCTGATGGCCAGTAATCCCCGATCACGAAGCGCTTTCGTAAAGAAACGGGAATACAGCAGATGCAGGATGGCGTGTTCAATCCCGCCGACGTATTGCTGCACTGGTAGCCAGCGTTCCACTGCGTCAGCGTCAAAAGGGCGATCCGTGTTGTGAGGATCGGCAAAACGCAGGAAGTACCACGATGAGCACATGAAGGTGTCCATGGTGTCTGTTTCCCGTCGTGCCGGTCGCCCGCAGGTCGGACACTCCACAGACACCCAGGACTCGAGGGACGCCAGAGGAGAGCCTCCTTTGCCTTGAAGATCCACATCCTTGGGCAAGGTCACCGGAAGCTGATCAGGCGGTACCGGAACGGCTCCGCAGTGATCACAGTGAATGACCGGGATCGGACAACCCCAGTAGCGCTGGCGCGAAATCAGCCAGTCTCTGAGCCTGTACTGACGTTTGGGACGAGCCCAACCCCGCTCCTGACCATCGGAGGTAATCGCCTTCCGGGCATCGTCGCTGGACTGGC
>WTFZ01000065.1 GCA_011523835.1 Synechococcus sp. CO36386bin_29
TGCGGGAGCAATGGCGGCAAAGCCACTGGACCCCATCGGTGGACATCCTCGTGCCTACCTTCGGCGAACCCATCAATGTTCTGGAAAGAACGCTGATCGGCTGCTGCAACCAGACCTACCCCCATACCCAAGTGTGGGTCTTGGATGACAGCGGACGACGAGAGGTAGAAGCCCTGGCCTCTCGTCATGACTGCGCCTATGTGCATCGACCGGTCCGCGCCTGCGCCAAAGCGGGAAACCTGAACCATGGTCTGCGTCATTGCCGAGGGGAGCTTGTGGCCATCTTCGACGCCGATTTCATTCCCCAGACCACATTTCTCGAAAACAGCATCGGCTTTCTTCTGGACCCCAAGGTGGGGCTCCTGCAAACGCCCCAAACCTTCATCAATGCCGACCCCGTGATGCGGAATCTGGGAATGGAACGCTGGCTGCTTTCCGATGAGGAAAGCTTCTACCGCTGGATCGAACCGGTGCGTGACGGCTGGGGAGCGGTGGTGTGCGCCGGCACGGCATTTCTGGCCCGCCGCTCGGCGCTCGACTCCGTGAATGGTTTTGTGGAAAAGGCGATCTCAGAAGATTTCGTCACCGGAATCAACCTCCGACGCAAGGGCTGGAGCCTCCTCTATCTGCAACAAAAGCTGAGCGCCGGACTCGCGGCAGAAACCATGGCGGACTTCGTGCGCCAGAGGCAGCGCTGGGCAAGCGGCACCTTGCAGAGCCTGCGCTTGGCGGAAGGGCCTCTGCGCGGAAGCGGCCTCACGCCCTGGCAAAGGGTGGCGTATCTAGAGGGTGTTGTGCACTGGATCAACAACCTGCCGCGCCTGGTGCTGATGCTCATGCCCCTGAGCTACGGACTCCTTGGGACCGTGCCGATCCTGATCACCGCAGACGATGCCGTGAGTCTGCTCTTACCTCTCTGGGCGACGCTCCTTACGGGAGTGGGCTGGTTGAACCGCGGATCGCGCACCGCTTTCCTCAGCGAACTCACGGGCTGGGTTCTCACCGTTCCACTCACAGTGACCGTGCTGGCGAATTTGATGGGACGCATCGATGGGTTCAGGGTGACACCCAAGCACCAACGGCGCGACCGGGGCAGCTGGAGCCTGCAACTCTCGCTCCCCCTGTTGGCCCTGCTGGCCCTCAACCTGTTCAATCTCCACGGTCTGCTCAAACCACACAGTGCTCTGGATTCCAGCGCATTCGACGGTCGTCCTCTCGGCCTTTTGTGGGCTGTAGTCAACCTCTTGAGCCTCGTGATCGCTCTGCGGGCCTGCTGGGACCCCCCGTCCCAGGACCCATCACCATGGCAAGCCATCGACACCATGGCCTGGCTTCAAGATGCTGGAGGCCATCGCCATGCCTGCACCCTCAAGGCCATCAGTGAAAGCGGTGCCGAGCTGCAACTGCACGCAGAGACAACACCGCTGGTATCCAGCACCACCCTCAGGTGGTGCAAGGAGGTGCCCCCCTTACCGGTGCAACTGGAGATAGCCAGAGGCCTGGAATTGGCGGTCCGCTGGGGCCCCTTGAGCGCCGTGGAGCGCAAGCAGCTGATCCGCTGGCTGTTCTGCCGTCCGAACTGCTGGCGCGATCGCATGGCTCCTCCGGAGTGGCAAGCCCTGGCCGTTCTGCTGACCAGGTTGTTCACTGCACCATCGAGGGGCCCCTTTCAACGCTGCCTGATGCGACAAACTGCAGTCACCGATTCGAAAGGCCCTGTTGGTTGAGGCCGCGGCCTAGCGCATCAAAAGGTCGCGGGTGCCGCTGATGGCCTGGGTGGCCAGGAGCAGCGCCACCAACACATTCACCAGAACATGCATCCGTCGCAGCCAGAGCCGGGAAGCTATTTCCCTTTGAACGGCCATGGTGAGCAGCAACAACGCCAGGAGCAGCACTCCGCCCCAGGTATGGGAGTGCAAGATCATGTTCTTCTCGAGCGCCTCAGCAGCACCTGGGAGAGGTTGCAGAGCCATCAAAAGAAGCATCAGCCAACAGCCCCAGGCAGCGATCAGCCTCGGCACTAGACGCCTTGCGTGCAGCAGAAACGCAAACGAACCAACGGCCACAGAGGCCGCAACAGCGGCTTTGCCCCAAACGAGCACACCTGCCTGCGTTGAGGCCAAAGCGTGGCTGAACGCCAGCAACACGGCCACCAGCAATCCCCCGGTGGCCCAACGGCCGTGGTCCGCATGCTCAACGGGAACCGTGGCAGCGATGGGATTGATCTGAAGCCGCCGCTCCCTGGCCAGGATGCCGAGGCGGATGGTGGCACCGATCACGGGATACACGAACAGAATGATCAGCACCGGGTGCGCCAGCGCCAGCCACTGCACAGCGGTCAGCGAGGGGAAGGATGCGATCAGGGCAACACTTGGGGCCAGAACTGTCGGATCAGCAGAAGAGAAAAATAGGGTTTCGTCTCCTCAGACACCTCAGCAGCGCGGGCAATCCACTGATCGGGCCAGCCCACCCGCTGAGCAAACACAGCCTGTTCAAGAAGGTTCCGCCGTTGCAGAACGGTGCGGACCCAAGGCCAGCGCTGCCCCACCTTGATCAGGCCGAGCACGGTGCGGTTCTCTTCAGCCACCTGAAGAAGGTTCTCCAGTGGAGCGCTGGACTCGGGGCAAGGACGGATGAGTAAGCCTTCCTGCTGAAAAGCCAGCGGAAGATCTAGGCCCTGCGATGGCGCGGCAGCGGCGGCCGCACAAACCGCAGGAATACCGGGAATCAAACGGAAAGGAAGATCAGGATGGCGCTCACGCAGGGCCAGCTGCACATAACTGCCGGTCGCGAACAGAGAGACATCTCCCTCACAAAGAAGCACAACCCGACAACCTTCCTCCACCAGCTGAGCCAGCCGATCAGCAGCACAGCGCCACGCATCAATCCGGGGACCCGCTTCCGCCACCATCGGAAACAACAGCGGCAAGCGCTGCTGATCAGGCTTCAGCCAACGCTCGGCAATGGTGAGCGCCATCCCTGCGCCTCCCTCCCGGCCCACGGGATAGGCCACCACCTCCGCCTGCTCCACAGCCCGCACGGCAGCAATCGTGAGCAACTCCGGATCTCCGGGGCCTACCCCCACTAGCGTTAGGGAATTCGACGATGGCCCTGAAGGTTTGAGCAACGTTGGGAAGAAGGCGGCAACCGCTCCAGCATGCTGAAACAACACCAACGAGAACACGCCAGACAGGGTTCGAAGCCATGAGTGAGCTGAGCATCTATTCCGAGCAGGGAGGCGTGCCTGTCTTCAGCACGGACGATTCGGCGCGCATCCAACACGAACTAAGCCTGCGGGGCATTGCGTTTGATCGCTGCGCGAGCAGGGCGGAGCTCGCGCTTGATGCCGATCAGGCCGCGATTCTCTCGACCTATGCCGAGGAGATTCAAAGGATCCAGGCCCTCGGCGATTACCCCACCGTTGATGCCATCCGCATGAAGCCTGATCATCCGGATCGCCAGGCCCTGCGCCAAAAGTTTCTCAGTGAACACACCCACGCCGAAGACGAGGTGCG
>WTFZ01000017.1 GCA_011523835.1 Synechococcus sp. CO36386bin_29
GTGCTGGCGGTCATCGGTGCCAAGGAAGCCGAACAGAACGCCGTGAGCCTGCGCAGCCGAAGGGACGGCGACATTGGAATCACGGCAGTCGCTGACTTGCTCAATGCCGCCAAGACGGCCAACAGCCAGCGCGCCGCAGGTCTGGAGCTGAACTGATGAGCGATTCTCCGATCTCCTCCCTCTCCGATCTGGCCCGTCTGCGCGGTGCTCCGGAGCTCAGCGAAAACGCGTCCGCCCGCCTGCGGTCCGAGCTGCGTGAGGCCATGGCCAAGGCAAGCTGGTTCACCATCGGCGTGATGGCCCCCTCCGCCGCTCAGGCCCTCGAGGCTCTTCGGTCGCTGGAACGCAGCCAGTCATGGGATCCCATGACTGTGGTGGCCAGCACCGAAGAGGAAGGACCCGTGTTCCTCAAGGCCAATCAAAAAGGGGAGTCCATCCGCATCCGCATTGAACATGGCCTCGGCGAAGGAATCCTGATCACTGGGCATGGTGATGACGACAGTCAGCCCAGCACGACCTGGGGGCCTCTCCCACTGAACTTCTTTCATGCCACAGGCAGCGAAGATCAGCCCTGATGAACGCGATCCTTCGAGGATGTCGTTCAGTTTGCTTGCCGTTTGACAGCACCATCTCCACCCTTGGGATCAGTGCCTGATCTCACTCCATGGCAGCCAAAACCTTCCTGGCCGGTGATCTCGGAGGCACCAAGACCCTGCTGGCCCTCTACAGCGAAAGCGATCAGGGACTACAGAAAGATCATGCTAGGCGCTACGCGTCGGCTGAGTGGAGCGATCTCGAGTCGATGCTCGGCGACTTTCTCGAGACTCTCCCCCCAGGACTCTCCAAACCGGAAACCAGCTGCATCGCCGTGGCCGGACCAGTCCACAACCGCACCGCAAAGCTGACCAATCTTCCCTGGAGCATGAGCGAGGACTCGCTCCGCCAGGCCTCCGGACTGGAGCGTCTTGAACTGGTCAACGACTTTGCTGTGCTCATCCATGGCCTTTCGCACTTCAAGGCATCGCAACAGGTCGTGCTGCAGAACGGAAGCGGCCGGAACACACCCGCACCGGCAGGGCACGATGGCGGTGCAGTCGCCATTCTTGGTGCGGGAACAGGCCTGGGAATGGCTCGAGGACTTCCAGTCACCGGGGGGTGGCTTGCCTTGCCCAGCGAGGGCGGGCACCGGGAATTCGCCCCGCGAACCGAGGATGAATGGCAATTGGCTCAATGGATGCGCAGCGACCTTGAACTTGACCGACTGTCGATCGAACGCGTCGTCAGCGGCACGGGACTGGGGCATGTGATGTGCTGGATGCTCTCCACGCACAACAACGCTGATCACCCCCTCCAGGGGAAGGCCAAAGCCTGGAAAACGCTGCCGGCAGACCACCCGGAGCACCAGGATCTGCCAGCGCACACCAGCAAGGCAGCTGGTGCCGGCGATCAGTTGGCGCAGGCCGCGATGACGCTGTGGCTTGGAGCCTATGGATCCGCAGCAGGGGATCTGGCCCTTCAGGAGCTCTGTGTCGGGGGACTCTGGATCGGCGGTGGTACAGCAGAAAAGGTCATCGATGGCCTGCGCTCCTCGCAGTTTCTGGAGCCCCTTCGCCGAAAAGGACGCTTCATGCCGCTGATCGAGAGCCTCACCATCCGGGCGGTGACCGATCCAGAGGCCGGATTGTTCAGTGCGGCTTGCAGAGCACGCGATCTGGCGGAGTCGGGTGGGACACTGGCCTGAGTGGATCAGTAGGGATGGCGCAGCCGCGCATAGGCCAAACCGTTGTGGTGGATGTTCCCGCCACAACAGCCAACATCGGACCAGGTTTCGACTGTCTCGGTGCAGCCCTGGACTTGAACAACCGATTCACCATGCGGCGGATCGAGGGGGATGGTGAACGCTTCGAGCTGATCATCGAAGGGCAGGAGGGATCTCATCTCCGCGGGGGCGCTGAAAATCTTGTGTATCGGGCCGCTCAGAGAGTTTGGAAGGCTGCCGGTGAAGAGCCTGTTGCTCTCGAGGCCAGAGTTCGCCTGGCTGTTCCGCCGGCTCGCGGCCTTGGAAGTAGTGCCACCGCCATTGTGGCCGGACTTGTCGGGGCGAATGCCCTGGTCGGAGAGCCTCTGAGCCGCGAAAAACTTCTGGAGCTCGCCATCGACATCGAGGGGCACCCCGACAACGTGGTTCCGTCCCTTCTCGGCGGCCTCTGCATGACCGCGAAAGCTGCATCGCAGCGCTGGAGAGTTGTGCGTTGCGAATGGATGCAGAGCGTGAAAGCGGTTGTCGCGATTCCCGCCATCCGACTGAGCACCAGTGAGGCCCGTCGCGCCATGCCGAAAGCCGTTCCAGTGGCTGATGCAGTCGTGAATCTCGGTGCCTTAACCCTCCTTCTTCAAGGTCTCCGTACAGGCAACGGCGACCTGATTGCTGACGGGATGCACGATCGGCTTCATGAACCCTACCGATGGCGCTTGATCAAAGGGGGGCAGGAGGTGCGCGAAGCAGCACTTGGAGCTGGCGCCTGGGGCTGCACCATCAGCGGAGCCGGGCCAAGCGTTCTGGCGCTCTGCTCGGAGGACAAGGGTCCCAGCGTCAGCCAAGCCATGGTGAGAGCCTGGGAAGCCGTCGGCATCGCAAGCCGAGCACCACTCCTCAACCTGCAGACGGCCGGAAGCCACTGGCAGCCGCGCGATGCTGGGTAGTTGTACTCAACTCCACCCTCGGAGCTGATAAGTTCAATCACAATCTTGTGGACGCCATGGACGCCAATCTGGCAACGACGGTTGCGTCCGACGCAGGGTTCCCCTGGTTGTCGCTGATCGTGCTGCTGCCGGCAGCTGCGGCGTTGGTCATGCCCCTGTTGCCTGGCGATGATCAGTCACCTTCACCGCTCCCTCGCAATCTCGCGATCGGCGTTCTGCTGGTGGACCTCGTGTTGATGCTCGGCGTCTTCAGCCGAAATTTTGATCCGCTCAGCAGTGAGCTCCAGCTCGTTGAACGCGTCAGCTGGCTTCCAGCCATCGGTCTTGAATGGTCTCTCGCCGCCGATGGTCTCTCAGCCCCGCTTGTTGTTCTCAGCGGTCTCGTCACCTTGCTGTCGGTGGCAGCAAGCTGGAATGTCACCCATAAATCACGTCTCTACTTCGGCCTACTGCTGGTTCAGGCCTCGGCTCAGGGCCTGGTCTTCCTGTCTCAGGACTTCCTGCTCTTCTTCCTGGCCTGGGAGCTCGAACTCGTTCCTGTTTATTTGCTGATTGCCATCTGGGGCGGTCAGAACCGTCAGTATGCAGCGACAAAATTCATTCTCTACACAGCGCTCGCATCACTGCTGATCCTGATCAGTGGTCTGGCACTGGCCTTGTCCGGTGACAGTTTCACACTGAATCTCAACGAGCTTGCGCAGCGGTCTCCTGGTGGAAGTTTCGGCCTGCTTTGCTATCTCGGCTTCCTGGTTGGCTTCGGCGTGAAACTGCCGATGTTCCCTCTCCACACCTGGCTGCCTGATGCCCA
>WTFZ01000094.1 GCA_011523835.1 Synechococcus sp. CO36386bin_29
GGGCACAAGAACGATTTCCTCCAGGACTATCGGCTCGCTCTGCTCGACGTCATGGCCCATCTCTGCGAGATGTATCGACGCTCCATCCCCCCCGAGGTTGCTTTGGATGTTTCTTCAGAGCAACGCCTTTCTCTGATGGATTCGGAGGTTTCTTCATGAGCCCGCGCAAGACTTACATCCTCAAGCTGTATGTGGCTGGGAATACGCCGAATTCCATGCGTGCGCTGAAAACCTTGCGAAACATCCTCGAAACAGAATTCAAGGGTGTCTACGCCCTGAAGGTGATTGATGTTCTCAAGAATCCTCAGCTGGCTGAAGAAGACAAGATCCTGGCGACCCCGACGCTCTCCAAAATCCTGCCTCCTCCGGTGCGTCGCATCATCGGGGATCTTTCTGATCGCGAACGGGTGCTGATCGGCCTTGATCTTCTCTACGACGAACTCGCCGACAACAGCCTCACGTCGACCCTGATGGATGCGTTGGAGGACGCAGGCACGGCGGGTTCAGATTCTTAAGCCCAACGGTGTGCCTGACCGCAAGCTTCGTTTTTCTACTTAGCGTTTTCCCATAAGCTCGCCATCATGCAGATCTCCAGCTCCAGTGGTTCGCCACAGATGCAGGTTCAGAAGCTCCCAACAGGGATTGAGGGATTTGATGATGTCTGTCAGGGCGGGCTGCCGATCGGACGCAGCACCCTGATCAGTGGTACGTCAGGAACTGGTAAAACTGTTTTCTCACTGCACTTTTTGCATAACGGCATCGCGCATTTCGACGAACCTGGCATCTTCGTCACGTTTGAGGAGTCGCCCCTGGATATCCTGCGCAACGCAGCCAGCTTCGGCTGGAACCTGCAGGAGATGGTGGAGCAGGACAAACTTTTCATTCTTGATGCATCTCCTGATCCCGATGGACAGGATGTTGCTGGAAGTTTCGATCTTTCCGGTCTGATCGAACGAATCAATTACGCCATTCGTAAGTACAAAGCGAAGCGGGTGGCCATCGACTCGATCACGGCGGTTTTCCAGCAGTACGACGCGGTGTTTGTGGTGCGTCGTGAGATTTTTCGCCTGATCGCTCGTCTCAAGGAGATCGGCGTTACCACGGTGATGACCACAGAGCGGATCGACGAGTACGGTCCGATTGCACGCTACGGCGTTGAGGAGTTCGTCTCCGACAACGTGGTGATCCTGCGCAATGTGCTCGAGGGTGAGCGTCGCAGGCGCACGGTGGAGATCCTCAAGCTCAGGGGAACCACGCACATGAAGGGAGAGTTCCCTTTCACCATGGGAGCTCATGGCATCAGCATCTTCCCCCTCGGAGCGATGCGCCTAACCCAGCGATCTTCGAATGTGCGGGTCAGCTCCGGTGTGCCGCGGTTGGATGAGATGTGCGGTGGTGGTTTCTTCAAAGATTCGATCATTCTCGCCACCGGTGCCACCGGAACCGGCAAGACCCTGCTGGTGTCGAAGTTCATTGAGGACGCCTGCCGGAATAAAGAGCGGGCCATCCTGTTCGCCTACGAGGAATCACGCGCCCAGCTGCTGCGCAATGCCACCAGTTGGGGCATCGACTTCGAGCAGATGGAGCAGGACGGGCTTCTGAAGATCATCTGTGCTTATCCCGAGTCGACAGGTCTGGAGGATCATCTTCAGATCATCAAAACTGAGATTAGTCAGTTCAAGCCGTCGCGGATGGCGATTGATTCGCTCTCTGCTTTGGCCCGTGGCGTCAGTCACAACGCGTTCCGGCAGTTTGTGATCGGTGTGACCGGTTATGCCAAGCAGGAGGAGATCGCAGGATTCTTCACGAATACCTCGGAAGAGTTCATGGGCAGCCACTCGATCACAGACTCCCATATCTCCACCATCACTGACACGATTCTGTTGCTGCAATACGTGGAAATCCGAGGGGAGATGGCCCGGGCCTTGAATGTGTTCAAGATGCGTGGCTCATGGCACGACAAAGGGATCCGCGAATTCGTGATCACGGGCAACGGTCCTCAAATCAAAGACTCTTTCTCCAATTTCGAGCGAATCATCTCCGGCGTTCCCCATCGCGTGACCACCGACGAGCGCAGCGAACTCCTGCGCATTGCCCGGGGCGTGGATCCCGATGCCTGATCAGGCTTCTCGCTGCCGTTCAGCCTTCCACTGCAGTTCGTCGGGATCTTCCTGAGCCAGAGGCAGATCGAACCAGAAGGTGGTCCCGACATCGGGTTCACTGGCCATGCGGATCTCGGTTCCATGCTTTTCGAGAATGCCGCGCACGATCGATAAGCCCAGACCGGTCCCCACTTCTGTGTGCACGGCATTTTCAACTCTGTAGAAACGCTCGAAGATGCGCTGTTGATTGTCGGGACTGATGCCATAACCCGTGTCGCAGATTTCAACCCGCATGCGGGGCAGCGGGGATGTAAGCGGACAGGTTGGACCCTCGTTCTCCTGCTGAGATGGAGCTAATTGGCAACTGTCTGGCCAGGTGTAGGCACGGATCATCAGCTGACCGCCTTCACGATTGAATTTGAGAGCATTGCCCACAAGGTTGTCGAGCACTTGGAGCAGCAGATCCCAGTTGCCCAGAATGTCCGGGAGGTCTGAATCCGCTTCAAGGCTCAGCTCCACTTTCTTGTCGGATGCATTGAGCTGATAACTGCGCAGCGTTTGCTCCAATCCCGGACGCACTTCAATTGGCGCGAAGGCGAGGCTGCGGCTCGATTCCAACCGCGATAGATCGAGTACATCATTGACCAGTCGCGTCAGGCGATCAGTCTCGGAGTTGGCGATGCCAAGAAAGTCGCGGCGGTCCTCATCGCTGAGCTGATCGCCCATGTCATGGAGGGTTTCGACGTAGCTCTTGATGTTGAACAGGGGTGTCCGTAGTTCGTGGGACACATTGCTGATGAAGCGGCTCTGGGCGGCGTTCAGTTCCACTTCGCGGGTCAGGTCCTGAATCGTGACCGCAATGCCTTTCAAGGTTTCTCCACTGGGTTCTCGCACGGCTTGCAGAACGAATCGGAGTGTTCGCGCAGGATCGCCGATGCTGCTGCGCAACTCATTGGTGTCGGTGCTGTTGCTCGACACTGCTTCAATCGGATCATGAAGCTCGACGGCGAGGAGCTCGGGGAGTTCGTTGAGAAAGTCTTGCCCTTCCAGGTTGCGTCCCTCCCATCGGAACAGACGCCGAGCTGTTGGATTGGCCAGCACGATTCGTCCATCGCCATCGAGGAGAACAGCGCCATCCGCCATGGTGGCGATCAGGGATGCCTGTTTCACCTGCGCAGCCTGGAGTTCCTCGATGTTTGCTGCGTCGTACACCTGGAGCTGGGAGGCCATGGCGTTGAAGCCCTCCAGCAGTTCGCCAAGTTCACCGCCCACGGGGAGGCCGATGCGGGCGCGAAAGTCGCCATCGGCGATCGACCGAACGCCTCGCAGCAACTCTTTCACCGGTCGGGTGATCGTGAGGGCATTGAACACGGCTCCCAGGATCACGAGCACCCAGATGGAGATGAACA
>WTFZ01000099.1 GCA_011523835.1 Synechococcus sp. CO36386bin_29
GCAGGCTTCCCCAGCACCATCTGGGTCTTGCCCAGCAAACCCAGGCCTGAAGCAGGCAGTTGACCCTTGGTTTGGTCAGCCAATGCTTTCAAACCAGCCATCACCTGAAGAGCGGTCTTGGACGACAACTCTTCCGCTAACTCAGCGATCTGAGCTTCAAGTTGTTCTTGATCAACCGATGGAGCTTCAGGCTCCTGCTGCGCAGAAGGTTCATCCGACTGTGCTGCGGGATCAGTCGCCACGGCCCTGTCCGTCAGCACTTCCGCGGCTTCCAGCAAGCCATGCAATGCGTCCAGGTCAGTACTTCCTGAAAGTGCGGGAGAAACCACACCACCCTCAAGCTGCTGCTGCAACGACTCACGTTCAGCCAGCAGAAGTGCCACCGCTTGGCGATAAAACGGAACCGCCAGCTCCATGGCCCCACGTTGATTCATCGACTCCGCCATCTCGTAGTAGCGATCAGCCATCCCGCCATTGGTCTGGCTGGGTTGTGCGGCGTCAGAAGGCATCGGTACCACGTTGAATGAGGTCGTAGAGAGTTGAGAAGTGTTCTCGCCTGATTGAGACTGAGCGCTGCACCCGGTGGGGGAAGCCAGCGACGAGGCCCAAATATCAGCTCTTTGAGGCGATTAGCGTGGCATAACAAGCCATCGATGGAAGTAATTCTCGCAGCATCCGGCAGAGTGCGAAGTTCACCGCATTGATTCAGCGATGCCTCCCGCCACCCCAAGCGTGTCTGTGGTGGTGCCGATGCGCGATGCAACACCCTGGTTGCCGAGCTTGCTGGCAGCCCTGGTCCATGAATGGGACACGGGCTTCGAGCTGGTGGTGGTCGATGACGGAAGCCAGGACGGCAGCGCTGATCTGATCTATCAGCTGTGCTCTCACTGGCCTACGGAACGTTGGCAACTGCTCAAGAGCAGGGGACATGGTGTTTCCGCAGCTCGCAACCAGGGCATCGAGGCCAGCCGTGCCGCCGTGATTGCCTTTCTCGACGCCGACGATCGGCCCTTACCCGGGCGACTCAGCCACCCCCTGCGTCACCTGGAGTGCAATCCCGGGCTCAGCCACGTCCATGGCGGCTGGTGGCGCTGCAACACCCATGGGGAGCTGAAGCAGCCCGTCCGCCCTTGGGAGGAAGGGGCTGGCTTCACCTGGCACCAATTCATGGAGCACAAGGCTGTACTTCCCAGCGCCTGGACCGTCCGCCGATCCGCGTTGCTTCAGGTGGGAGGGTTCAATCCTTCCTTGCGCCATTCCGAGGACGTCGACCTGATTCTTCGCTTGGCAGCAGCCGGCCATCAGGGAGATTGGATTCGTGAACCACTTGTGCGTTACCGGATTCACTCAGGCAATGCCAGCGGCCGGTTGGATCCACAACTCAAGGGGCTGCTGAAAGTGATCGACCATCATCTCAACACCCTTCCGGATTCGCAGGTGACTTGGGCTAAAGAACAGCGCTACAGCACGGCCACTTGGGCCGTATGGCAAGCCTGGGAAGCTGGAAACACCAGCCTGGCACTGCAATTACTCAAGGGTGCTGTGGAATCTTGCCCCTATCCGCTCGTACGACGTCCGGTGCACTTGATCGAAGCCATGCACCGAAGCAGCAAGCGGGTCGGATCACCATTCGATCGTGGGCAATTGTTAGCAAGCTCGTTCTGGAGGCAAGCGGAATCCATGATTTTGCAGCGATGAGCCCAACTCCGGAAACTGCTTCAGCTCTCCATGCCCAGGCCCTAGCTGATCTGGAAGCGGGACGACCGCTGGAAACACTGAAAGCATGGCAATCGCTGCTTCAGCAAGACAGCGCCGCAGTGCATCGACATCTGCAGGCTGCCGCAGCAACTCTGCAAACAGATCCTGTGGCTTCGATCACTCGACAGGCGATCCAACTGGCCCATGGCTTACTGGTCCACACGCCAACAGAAACAGAAGTACACCAGCTCGGACGGCTCCTGCAGAGCTGGGGAGATGTGGCACTGCCGGAGGTGCCCTCACGAGCGTTGCAATTACTTGAACGGGCCTGGAGCTGTGGCCACAACGACCGGCTCGATCAACAACTCGCCGACCTGCATGCAAGGCTCGGCTATGGAAGCGGGGCCCATTGGCTGGCGGAACCCAAGGATCCACCGGAGCCCTGGCCGATCGTTCCCTGTCAAGCCTCGGGATGCCTCGATTGCCAGTCGCTCCCCCCCCCTGAGGACCCTCCGCTCTATCTGCATGCGATCCCGAACGGTCGCATCTGGGTGCAACGACATCGCAACGTCTGGGGCCACAGCCACGGTGTGGCAGTGATCAACCAGAACAGTCGCTTCGAACAAAACCTCTGCCGGCATTACCCCTGGCCATGGCCAGGTTGCCGCCATCAGGAGACTTTCGGACCGCTCAGTCTTCAGATGTTGCAAGCTGCAGAAGCCAGTCTGCCGAAAGCCCAGGTTGTTGACAGCCCCGTTCTCGCTGTCGCTGAACTCTCTGGAGAAATGTTCTTTCACTGGCAGCTGGAGCTGCTTCCCAGGCTGGGGCGCGTATGGGGGGAAGCTCTCAAACGTTGGCCCAACCTGCGTGTCTGGCACAACGGAGGTGATAAGTCGTATGTGCGGGACGGTCTGGAGCGACTGGGGATCGACCGCAGCCGCCTCCTTGCGACCAGCGACCACCTGTGGGCGAGCACGCTGATCGTGCCTGGCTTTGCCAGCAGCTTCGGCAAACCTTCTTCGGCGAACCTCGCTTGGCTAGAGCGCTTCTGGGACCTTCCAAATCCATCAGAAGCCACCAGAACGACGACTGCGAAGGGCAACACTCGCCTTTGGTTCGGCAGATCAGGAGCATTACATCGTGCGGTAATCGGTGAACAACGTTGGAGCACCCAGCTCCGCGCCCCTTTCATGAAACAAAGCAGCATCCCTGAACAACAAGCGCAGGTGATGGAAGTCGATCTCGTGATCGCCCCTCATGGAGCGGCAATGGCCAATCTTCTGGCTGCCCCTGCTGGCAAGGAAGTGATTGAACTTGTCAACCCCGCCTACCAACCGCCCTATTTCGATGGTCTGATCGACCGTCGTCAGTTACGGCACCAGAAACTCGAAGCGGGCACCACCCCCATGCCCCTCCAGGAATGGCTTTATGCAGGCCCTCTGGCGTTCCCTATCGACCTAGGCGATGACGCAAGCCCTGCTGCAGAAGCTCTGGCATCATTGTAATTATGAGCAGTACGAGGATTTCAGACGAGTTGCGGCAGGCTCTGACCCGCCTGGCTCAGGAGAAAGACCCCGATCCGTTGCTGCTTGAACGCATTGCTCGTTGGCGCCGGTCCTGTGGCGACGCGGAAACCGCCGCGCAGTGGCAGACCTGGAGTCTCCTGCCACCGACACCAGATGAATTGCGTCCTGCGCTCATCAGGCTTCTGGGGGCAATCGGAGAAAATCGATTGGCAGCGCAATTGCTCCCAGACTCTGACCAGCGCCACAGCTGGGAACGCCTGGCGG
>WTFZ01000005.1 GCA_011523835.1 Synechococcus sp. CO36386bin_29
ATTACGTGCGCTCCCTCCATCGCGGGCCTTACCCCGATGCGGGCCATGCCGAGCGTTTCATCGGTGTAGGCATTGGCTTCAAGGAGGTGCATCTGCGCAACCTCACCTATTTCGCCCACCTCGACACCGTCGAGCAGGGTGCCCCCGATCTGGACGTGGGCGTGAAGATCTTCAAGGGGCTGAATGTCTCCAGAGATCTGCCGATCCCCGTGGTGGTTCGCTTCGATTATTCCGGCCGTGTTCCCGGTGCCCGTGAGCGGGCCATTGCTGATTGCCAACGCATTCAGCGGGCCATCGATGAGCGTTACGCAGCCTTGGTGAAGGACGGTCTGCTTCACACCCTTCTCACCATCCGCGACCGCGACCAGCCTCTACCGGCGGTGGCGGTAGGTTCCACACTCGATCCCGTCCAGCAGGAGGCTCACTGACCATGCTGATCGTCAAGGTCCTGAAGCCGCTCGTTTCCACGAACCGGATTCCCGATTTCGAACACAAGCATCTGCAGGTGGTGCAGGACGGCAGTGCCAAAAAGGTTGCTGTCGATGCCGTGGGCGCCAAACCCGGTGACTGGGTCATCTGTGTGAGCAGTTCCGCGGCTCGCGAGGCGGCCGGCAGCAAGTCGTATCCCAGTGATCTGACCATCGTCGGCATCATTGACCACTGGGAGCCCGATCCCCCGAAACCCTCTTCTTCAGCAGCGCCAGCACCGGCCCAGCCCACCACGGCGCCCAAGCAGGGAGGTGCATCCTGATGGAGATCATGCAGGTGATGGGAACTCTGGTCTGCACCTTTCGGGTGGCCGGTCTCGATCACATGCACCTGCGCATTCTTCAGAACAACAAGGGCAAAAAGCTTGTAGCCGTAGACCCCGTGGGTGCCCGTGAGGGCAACTGGGTGTTCACCGCCAGCGGTTCGGCTGCCCGGCATGCCTGCCCTGACAACACCGTTCTCACCGATCTGACGATCGGCGGCATCATCGATCACTGGAATCCGGACGGATAGGGAGTTTTCCCTCTCTCCTCCGTTTCCGTTCCGCTTCCACATTCCTTAAGTCATGGCCACCCCTTCCTCCACACCCCGTCGCCGCACAACCCGCAACAGTGCAGCTGCCGATAAGACCGTTGATGTGAAGCCTGTCGTCGCTTCCGCTTCAACTGAATCGGCTACCAGCACGACCTCGACATCTGCAGCCGGATCGTCAACGTCTGGTGCAGCCTCGAGTCGCTCCACGGCTCGCAGCAGAGCTGCAACAGGATCCGGTGGTCAGGGCGGCGTTCTCAAGACTGCGTCCACGTCCTCATCGCCTGCTTCCCAGCCCATCAAGGGGATCGCCTTGGGGATGATCGAAACCCGTGGCATGGTGCCTGCGATCGAGGCTGCGGATGCCATGACCAAGGCTGCAGAGGTTCAGCTTGTGAGCCGTGAGTATGTCGGTGGCGGTTACGTGACCGTGATGGTTCGTGGAGAGACGGGGGCTGTGAATGCTGCCGTGCGAGCCGGCGCTGATGCCTGTGAGCGGGTTGGAGATGGGCTGGTTGCGGCTCACATCATTGCCAGGCCGCATCAGGAAGTTGAGCCTTCGCTGATTGCGACGAATGTGCGTCGTCGTGGTTGAAGAGAGTGACATTCTCTTGGGTTTTCAGAGTAGATTCCCCGGCCAACACGCCATACGAAGATCCAAACGGTCTCGTTTCCTTTGACTTCAGCATTGACGCTGCCACTTCAGACCGCCTGGCTCATTCCGCTCTATGGATTGGCCGGGATGATCGTCTCTCTCCCATGGGCTTTCGGCTGGTTTCGCCGCGATGCCCACAAGCCTCCCGCTTATCTCAATATCCTGCTGACGCTGCTGGCGGTGGTCCACGGCAGTCTTGTGCTCAGAGACGTCATGCTCACTGGGCCGGCCTTGATTCAGGTTCCCTGGCTTTCGGTTGCAGACCTCAACCTCGAAATCAGTTTCAGCCTTTCCCTGACCAATGTCTCTGCGCTTGAGCTGATTACTGGCTTGAGCCTCCTGTCCCAGATTTATTCACTTGGATATATGGACAAGGAGTGGGCGCTGGCTCGGTTCTTTGCCCTTCTGGGATTTTTTGAGGGGGCGATGTCAGGTGTTGTTCTCAGTGATTCACTCTTTCAGAGTTACTTCCTTCTTGAAATGCTCACGCTGTCCACCTATCTGTTGGTGGGCTTCTGGTATGCGCAGCCACTGGTTGTGACTGCTGCCCGTGATGCGTTTCTCACCAAACGCGTCGGAGACGTGCTGCTTCTGATGAGCGTTGTCGCGGTCACGGCATGGTCCGGTGTCACAAGCTTCGATGATCTCTACAGCTGGTCCGCTCAACAAACGCTTCTTCCACTGTCGGCGACGCTTCTCGGGCTTGGATTGATTGCTGGTCCGACTGGAAAGTGTGCCCAGTTTCCGATGCATCTCTGGCTGGATGAAGCGATGGAAGGACCAAATCCCGCCTCCATTCTGCGTAACTCAGTCGTTGTGACCTGTGGTGCCATTGTTCTGCTGAAGGTGATGCCTCTCCTCCAGAACGCCCCAGTCACCTTGATTGTGCTCCAGGTGATTGGAGTGATCAGCGCACTGGGTGGGTCGTTGGTGTCGATTGCCCAGGTGGATATCAAGCGGACACTGTCATATTCCACAACTGCTTATTTAGGTCTGGTTTTCATTGCGATCTCTCTCCAAGTTCCTGTTCTGGCTTTATTGCTTCTTTACGCCCATGCGGTCTCGAAAGCGCTGCTTTCCATGAGCGTTGGTGGTGTGATCGCGTCAACCAATTGCCAAGACATCACCGAGCTCGGTGGCCTGGCCAGTCGCATGCCAGCGACAACAGGCTCGTTTCTGATCGGTGGTGCTGGACTTGTTGGTCTGCTGCCACTCGGTGGATTCCTTTGCCTTGCGCAAGCCATTGAGCTTGTTGGTTCTCGTCAAGCAATTTTTGTTCCTGTCTTTTTGCTGACGAATAGTCTCACGGCTCTGAATCTCACCAGGGTTTTCAGGCAGGTCTTCCTTGGTCAGTCTCTTGCCAAGACCAGACGCGCCGCAGAAGTGAACTGGCTGATGGCACTGCCGATGGTGGCATTGTCGGTGATTGTGCTTTTGACGCCTCTGCTTCTGATTCGCCTGGAATCCCTCGACGGCTTGCTGGCATTCCCTCGATGGGCAGCGGCTGTTGTGGTCATCAGTGGAATGGTCGGTCTTTTGATTGGTTGTTTCATTCCTTTGAATAAAGCCTGGTCTCGCTCACTCAACCCTGCATTGCGTTGGTGTCAGGATCTTTTTGAAAACGATTTTTATACAGAGCGCTTCTACAGACTCACCATCGTGAATGTCGTCGCAAGTTTTGCACGGTTAGCTGGCTGGTTTGATCGCAATGTTGTTGATGGAGTTCTTCATGGTCTGGCTCGATTCTCGTTGCAATCTGCTGAAGGTCTCAAGCTCAGTATCAGTGGGCAGACACAGTCTTATG
>WTFZ01000038.1 GCA_011523835.1 Synechococcus sp. CO36386bin_29
CTGGAAGTGGGCGGCCTGAAAATCCGCACCAGCCTCAATCTCAAGTGGCAGAAAAAAGCCCAGGCCGTGGTGCGTGAATTCGCTCCGTTCAACACCGAAGGATCCATCGTCTCGATGGAACCCGGTACAGGCCTCGTACGCGTGATGGTGGGAGGTAAGGATTTCAGCAGCAGCCAGTTCAACCGCGCCACCCAGGCCCTGCGCTCTCCGGGCTCCACCTTCAAGCTGTTCCCCTATGCCGCGGCGATCAGTGCCGGTGTGAAACCGGAAGACAAATTCGTGGATAAGCCCCGCTGCTGGAATGGCTACTGCCCGAAAAACTTCGGCAACAAGTACTTCGGCGTCATCTCCCTGGCTGATGCTCTGAAGAACTCCCTGAACACCGTGGCGGTGCAGCTGCAGGACAAGGTCGGTTTCGACGCGATCATCAGCACTGCCAACAAGCTGGGGATCGGTAATCAGCGGCCACTTGGCAAGTACTACCCCATGGCCATTGGGGCTTACGAGCAGACCGTTCTCGACATGACAGCCGCCTATGCCGCCGTGGCCAATCGCGGGGTTTACGTCAAACCCACAGCTTTCGAGGAAATCCGAGGCCCCGACGGCGACGTGCTCTGGAGCCGGCGGGTGGACGGCGATAAAGGACGGAGGGCCCTCGACAGCGAGGTGGCCGACGCCATGAACTGGATGTTCCAGCGGGTCGTCAGTGGTGGAACCGGTGCAGCCGCACGCCTGGACGACCGTCCGGTGGCCGGCAAAACCGGCACCTCGGAGGGAACCCGCGACCTGTGGTTCATCGGATCGATCCCTCAACTCACCACCGCGGTGTGGTTCGGGTACGACAACAACAACGAAACCAACAGCAACAGCGGGGAAGCGGCCTGGGCCTGGAAGCAGTTCATGGAAGACGTCAAGGGCAGCTTCCAGGTGCAGAAGTTCCCTCCCAAACCTGTCCTCACGCGCAGATTCCAACGGCCGGGCCAAGCCAAACCGTCTGCAAGGAGAAACAAGGCCCCCTATCAGGGATATGAATACAGTCCGGAGCAGGATCTCATGGCTCCAGGTGATGAACCCTTTCTGGGGGGGGCTGCACCGCCAACTGCACCGGCTCCTGCCCGCCCCCGTTATGTAGCCCCACCGGGCGGACCTCCTGTGGATGAAAATTTCAGGCCGCTGCCGGTGCAGTGATCACAGCCGCATAAAACCCATCCCCACCTTGCGGATCAGGCCAGCGTTGCTGTTCAGACACCAGCACAAGACTGGGATGACGCTGCAACCAGCCATGAATCTGATTGGTGTTCTCTGCAGGGTGCACGGTGCAGGTGGCGTACACAATGCGGCCACCAGGCTTGAGCAACGGCAACAGTCCGTCCAGAAGGCTGGCCTGAAGCTTCACCAGATCGGCGATCGAAGCCTCGGTGATGCGCCAGCGGGCATCGGGATGGCGGGCCAGAGTGCCGAGACCAGAACAAGGAGCATCCAGCAGGATGCGATCGAAGAAGCCCCTCCATTGCGGGCGGTCCTGGAGCAACTGTGCTGCATCCGCCGCCAGAGCATTGATGCAGCCACTGCCGAGACGAGCAGCGTTGGCCGCCACCCGTTGCAAGCGACCGGCTGAGCGGTCGACAGCCCAGACCTCACCTTGATCACCCATCAGTTCCGCCAGATGGGTGGCCTTGCCACCAGGCGCTGCGCAGGCATCCAACACCCGCTGCCCTGCTTCTGGTACGAGCAGAGGCGCCACCCACTGAGCGGCGCGATCCTGCACGCACCAGTGCCCTTCTTCATACCCCGGCCACTGCCTGAGATCCCCAGCCGGTTCCAACACCTGCAGCCCGTCCGGACAGCCAGGAATTGCAGCCGTGGGAATCTTCCGATGCGCCAGCTGTGCAGCCATCTCTTCTGGTGATGAACGCAGCCGGTTGATGCGCAGATCCAAAGGCGGCACCTGGTTGCAAGCCTGCGCCACTTGAGCGGCCTGCGCCGGGTCGC
Organism: Synechococcus sp. CO36386bin_29; assembly: GCA_011523835.1. Taxonomy (GTDB): domain Bacteria; phylum Cyanobacteriota; class Cyanobacteriia; order PCC-6307; family Cyanobiaceae; genus Synechococcus_C. The sequence continues at coordinate 1,993 of WTFZ01000038.1, forward strand.
ACCAACGCAGCAAATCCCGGGTGAACCAGAGCGGCAACGACTGATCCTGTGCCAGCGCCATCTCCGGGTCAATCGGCCGAACCAAACCGTCGCCAGCATCCTGGGCCCGAAGCGCTGCACGAAGAAGACCATTCACCACAGGCGCGAGACGCGCCAGCTTGCCCCGTTTCACCAGTTCCACCGAGGTATTCACTGCCGCTGCTGCAGGAATCCGCTCCATGCGCAACACCTGATACAGGCCGAGATGAAGCAGCCAGCGCAGGCGTGGAGGCTGCTTGCGTGCCGGCACTTTTCCAAGCTTGTCAAGCCAGGCGTCCAGCCACTGACGCCAGCGAATGGCGCCATAAGCCAATTCAGTGGCCAGGCCGCGGTCGACAGCCAGCAAAGGGTGCTGGCGCAGGGCCCGCTCAAGAGCGACATCGGCGTAAGCCCCAGCCGCCACGGCTTCAAGCACCTCCCAGGCCACACGGCGGGACGCCAGCCCGGGGATATCGGATTGAGACGGCGACTCACTCACACGCAGCAGGCATACACCCTCCAGAGCTAGCGCCACGAGCTCAGCACAACCAAATGCAACGCGCCTCTTGCGCCAATGTCGAGAATGATTATCGTTCTCACAAATAAATTATTCGATTTCCATGAACCCCGTTGTTCGGCGCCTTGCCGCTGTTGCCTTGATAGGCGTAACACTCGGAATCAGCGAAGGTCTTTGCGCAAAGGCACACGCCCACGGTGCCCATGGCGGTGCAACCCAAGACGAAGAACTCGAAGCCGGCGAATTTCGAGCAATTCCTGTGCTGACCATCGAAGGACATACAGGCTTTGAGAACAACCTGGAAGGGCAGCCTTACCACTCAGCCATTGATCTCCAATTCGGAGGCGTGTTCGAGTGGGGTCTTGGCGAAAATTCAAACTTCACCATCGAAGGGCAACTTGGCCCAGCCGTTGTTTACGGCGAAGCCGAACACTTCTATGGGCGCGTCGAAATCGAAGAAGAAGGTGCCGAGGAGGAAGAAGAAGACGGAAGCCCATACCGCCGCGTTGATGCCAAGGGATACCTGGCAGCTCGCTATCAACCCAATAGCAAACTTTCAATTTCCGCCGATTGGAAACCCTATTGGGTGAGCGCAACACAAGCTGAAGACGTGCGAGGCTTCAAGCATGAAATCGGAACCGAAGTTGTTTATGCCTTTGGCGATGGCGATGTCAATTTTGCGCTGGGAGATGGTCTTGAAAGCGTTGTGGATGGACTGTTCGTCTCAGCAGAAAACAGGACTGGATGGGAAAGTGATGGCACCTACCTGGGCAATTACACCGACACCTGGGTTGGTTTTGGCTTCAATTACGACCAATTGAATGTCACCATTTCTGGAGGACCTCGCTTCTACATTCCTGGCAGCTATTCGGGCCTCGACCAGAGAACTGACTGGGGTGGTGAAATCGAACTCGAATATCCTCTGAATGAGAAGTTAACGCTCTT
>WTFZ01000157.1:0-1501 GCA_011523835.1 Synechococcus sp. CO36386bin_29
GACTTCAAGCGCGACCTCTCCGAGCTCACTGACCGCCTGGGCCATGCCCAGGACTGTCTTTGACGTTCCTGCACTGAACGCACGGCAGCAGGACCTCGAACAACTGGCTGCGCAGCCCGACTTCTGGGACGACCAGCAGAATGCTCAGAAGCAGATGCGGCGCCTTGATGAAGTGAAGGCGATGCTGCAACAGCTGGACACCTGGAAGAGCGCGGTCTCCGACGCGCAGGCCACGCTCGAGCTTTACGACCTTGAGCCCGACGACGACATGCTGGGCGAGGCCCAGAGCGGTCTGACCCAGTTGCGCCGTGATCTGGATCGCTGGGAACTGGAACGTCTGCTCAGTGGTGAGTACGACAAAGAAGGGGCCGTGCTCTCCATCAATGCTGGCGCTGGTGGAACCGACGCCCAGGACTGGGCCCAGATGCTCCTGCGCATGTACACCCGCTGGGCTGAAGACCGCGGCATGAAAGTGACGGTGGACGAACTCAGCGAAGGAGAAGAGGCTGGCATCAAGAGCGCCACGATCGAGATCGAGGGTCGTTATGCCTACGGATATCTGCGCAATGAAAAAGGCACACACCGCCTTGTCAGAATCTCGCCGTTCAATGCCAACGACAAACGCCAGACAAGCTTCGCTGGTGTGGAAGTGATGCCCAAACTCGAGGAAGATGTCGACATCGACATTCCTGATAAGGATCTGGAAGTCACAACGTCACGGTCCGGAGGTGCAGGCGGTCAGAACGTGAACAAGGTGGAAACCGCCGTGCGCATCCTTCACATCCCCACGGGCCTTGCGGTGCGTTGCACTCAGGAACGGTCCCAGCTTCAGAACAAAGAGAAGGCCATGGCCCTTCTCAAAGCGAAGTTGCTGGTGATCGCCCAGGAACAGCGGGCAGCGGAGATTGCCGATATCCGCGGCGACATCGTGGAAGCCGCCTGGGGCAATCAGATCAGAAACTATGTGTTTCACCCCTATCAGATGGTGAAGGATCTGCGCACTCAGGAAGAAACCAACGATGTGCAGGGCGTGATGGATGGCGATCTGGACCCGTTCATCCAGGCTTTGCTGCGCCAGGGTGTGGACAGCCCTGGACAGGATGAGGACAGCTGACCATGCCCGAGCAGGAAGGAACCACCACCCCACCGCCGAGTTTTGTGAAGCAGGCGATGCGCAACATGGTGCGCAAAGGCAGTAAGAGCCTGTTCCACTTCGGACTCACTGCAGCAGGCTTCATCGGATTCATCCTCGTGGTGGCCTGGCTTGGACGCCCAACCCTGCCGCAATGAGCACAAAAGAATGCGATGCGGTCATCCTCGACCTGGCGTTTTCAGGCGCTGATGATGAACTGATCAAGTCCTTGGGTGCTGATGCATCGCTCCAGCGCCTGAGAAGCGTGGCGCCCTGGCAAAGGGACCTGTGCCGTTGGCTCGAGGCGCTGCGCGAGAACCGCGTCGATCCAACAGTGCCTGAACTGACGGCCTGTGAGGAGATCAGCCT
>WTFZ01000157.1:1601-3428 GCA_011523835.1 Synechococcus sp. CO36386bin_29
CGTTGCCTGAGGAGATCAGCCAGCGAACCACGCACCAGGCCCATCGAGCCGCCCAACGGGGCGCCTGGCGCATCGCTGGCGATCTCCCGGCCAGTTTCCGCTACGCCGCCCAGGGACTGGTTTACGGGTTTGTCAGTCAGCGGAACTTCCGGATCCATGTGAGCATCGGCTCGGTGGTGTTCGGCCTGGGGCTCTGGCTTCAACTGCCCCCAATCCAGCTGGCCGTGCTCGTGCTCACTGTGGCCGCAGTCCTGGTGCTCGAGCTGCTCAACACGGCCATCGAAGCGGTGGTGGATCTGGCCATCGGTCGACGCTTCCACCCTCTGGCACGAATCGCCAAGGACTGCGCTGCTGCAGCAGTGCTGGTGGCAGCCATCAGTTCCCTGATGATCGCTCTGCTGCTCCTTCTCCCTCCTCTGACCCTTCGCCTCAGTCTCTGACCGATGCTCCTCGTCATCGATAACTACGACAGCTTCACCTACAACCTGGTGCAGTACTTCGGCGAGTTAGCGGCCCAGCATCCCCTCGCCTCCGAGCTACGGGTGGAACGGAACGACGCTCTCACCATCGAGGAGATCAGCGCGCTCAAGCCCGACGCCATCCTTCTGTCTCCAGGGCCTGGAGATCCCGATCAGGCAGGCGTGTGCCTGGATGTGCTCAGGCAGCTTTCTCCAGAGATCCCAACCCTGGGGGTGTGCCTGGGGCATCAGGCCCTGGCACAGGCTTACGGCGGCCGGATCATTCGTGCCCCGGAACTGATGCATGGCAAGACATCCCCTGTGCAGCACCGAGGAGAAGGGGTATTCGCAGGCCTGCCGCAACCACTCACGGCCACGCGATACCACAGTCTGATTGCGGAACGCAGCAGCCTGCCTGAATGCCTTGAGGTGACCGCCGAACTGGAAGACGGCACCGTGATGGGGCTTCGCCACCGCGATCACCACCATCTGCAGGGGGTTCAGTTCCACCCGGAGAGTGTGCTCACCGAGGCCGGCCACAACCTCCTGGCCAACTTCCTGCAGCAGGCGGAAAGTCGCTTGCAGCACTGCTAACTTCCAACTCCACCGACAGGCCCCCATGACCGATCTCCTGCACAGACGGAGTGCCGGCAGCATGGCTGCGGCACTGACGGCGACTGCTCTCCTGACCTCAGTCTCCGTCCCTGCCGCCCAGGCCGCAGGAGTGACGATCACCAGCTATGGCCACAGCGCCCTGCTGATCCGCGGTGGAGGACGCTCCGTTCTGGTGAATCCTTTCAAGGCCGTTGGCTGTGCCAAGGGATTGCGGGAACCGCGCGTGAACGCCACCGTGACGCTCGCCAGCTCGGAACTGCCCGACGAAGGGGCCCGGTTTGGAGGTGGAACTTATCTGGTGAAACCAGGCTCCTATCGCGTCAGCGGGCTGAACCTCGAGGGCTTCTCAGCCCCCCACGACCGCGTCGGAGGCAGACGCTTCGGCAACGCCACAATCTGGCGCTGGCAACAGGGTGGTCTGAGCTTCGCCCACCTCGGAGGAACCGCGGCCCCCTTGAGCGGCGAAGACAAAGTGCTTCTTGGTCGCCCTGATGTGCTCATCATTGGCGTGGGCGGCGGTGGCAAGGTTTACGACGGCGTGGAAGCCGCCGATGTGGTGAGGCAGTTGAATCCGCGACGTGTCATTCCTGTGCAATACGTCAGCGGCGATGCGCCCAAGGGTTGTGACCAGGGAGGCGTGCAGCCTTTCCTCGATGCCATGGGGGGAACGAAGGTTCAACGGGTGGGGACGACGCTGTCTCTGCCTGGATCCCTCGGAGACGACACCGTGATCGATGTGATGCGCTGATCCTGG
>WTFZ01000163.1 GCA_011523835.1 Synechococcus sp. CO36386bin_29
TATGAGCTGTCCAAGGACCTTGGCCTGGACAACAAAGACGTGCTTGATGCCGCGGAGAAGCTGTCCATTGCGGCGAAGAGCCACAGCAGCTCGATCAGCGAGACAGAGGCTGGGAAAATCCGCAGCCTCCTGAAAGCAGGTGGCGCATCCCGCCCCGCAGCCTCCCCGGGTAAGCCCGCGCCGGGCAAGGCCATCCTCTCCGTTCAGAAAGCAGCCAGTCAGAGCAGCAACACGCCGGCGCGCCCGGTTCAGCCAAAACCGGCAGCCACCAAGCCTGCGGCCAACAAACCCCTGGCGTCTCCCGCTCCATCAGCACCCAGCAAAGCGAGTGCACCCCAGAAGCCTCCCGCCAGGCCTGCGGCCCCTGCGCGGCCAGCGGCTCCAAAAGCTGCAGCTCCGCAGAACAATGCGCCGCAAAAACCAGTGGTGCGTCAACAGCCAACAGTCCAGCAACCGGTTCCCAGGCCGAAAGCCGCACCAGCCCCGGCCCGCACAGCGAATCGCCCCCCATCGCCTCCTGCACGCCCGGTTCCCCAGCAACCCTCACCCTCTGCATCGAAACCCCGCAACACCGCACCCATTCGAAGGGCTTCTCCCAACGAAGCACCACGGCCGGTGAATGCTCCTCCGAGCCGTCCCCAGCCCAAAACCCCTGTCAACAGGAATGTCCCCCCGCCGCAGCGGCCGGCTGCAAAACCTGAACTGGTTGGCCGTCCTCAACCGAAACGGCCGGCAGGACCACCATCCCGACAATCTCCAGGGGTAGGAGCCCCCAGACCGGCTGTCAGCCCTCGACCCACTGCACCGGGAAGCCAGAGGAACATCCCCCAGCGACCTGCCGGAGCCCAACGACCGGGTGCGCCCACACGACCGGGAACCGGATCAGGACGTCCGACTCGCCCTGGTGGCAACACCCTCGAGCTCGTCGGTAAGCCGATCCGCAGGGATAGCGGCGGTGCAAGGGGTGAGGCTGGCCGCTCAGGGGGACAACGCCCCGGACCAGGCGGCAACCGTCCAGCCATGCCGCCCGGCATGCGCAAACCGGTCGCCCCCGGTGAGCTCATGCAGCTGCAGAAACCAACCGGACGACCAGCGGCCCCCCCGCCGAGACGACCCGATGGAACACCCGTCAGCCCCAGAGCAGACGGGCCTAAGGCGACCCCACCGGTATCACGGCCAACCGCGACACCGCCGTCACCTGCGACAGCACCAAGGCGACCCGGTGGATTCAGACCTGGCGCGGGTCCGGGTGGACAACGGCGGCCTGGCCGTCCCGACTGGGACGACAGTGCCAAGCTCGAGGCCCTGCGCAACCGTTCACCGCAGAAGCAGCGCCAGAAAGTTCACATCATCGGCGAGAACGACGATTCCCTGGCCGCACAGACCGGGGGATTCGCCGGTGAGCAGGAAAATATGGTCCTGTCGGCCAGCCTGGCGCGACCGGCCAAGCCGAAATCCCAGAAAAAAGCCGCACCCAAACCGATTGCGGCCATGCGCAAGCGTCGCAAGGAAACTACCCGGCAACGACAGCGCCGTCGGGCCATGGAATTGCGTGCTGCCCGGGAAGCCAAGCAGGTCAGACCGGAAATGATTGTTGTGCCGGAGGACAACCTCACGGTTCAGGAGCTGGCCGACATGTTGAGTGTCGAAAGCTCGGAAATCATCAAATCCCTGTTCTTCAAGGGAATCATCGCCACGGTGACCCAGTCACTCGATATGCCCACGATTGAAGCCGTGGCTGATGAATTCGGCGTTCCGGTCCTTCAGGACGATGTCGAAGAAGCCGCGAAGAAGACAGTGGAAATGATCGAGGAACAGGATCTCGATCATCTGATCCGCCGCCCACCCGTCGTGACCGTCATGGGCCACGTGGATCACGGCAAGACAAGCCTGCTCGACGCCATCCGAAAAGCTCGTGTGGCAGCGGGAGAAGCCGGTGGCATCACCCAGCACATCGGTGCTTACCAGGTGGAGATCGAGCACGGTGGCGAACCTCGCAAGCTCACCTTCCTCGATACCCCCGGTCACGAAGCGTTCACAGCCATGCGCGCCCGCGGGACGAAAGTCACTGACGTGGCTGTTCTCGTGGTGGCTGCCGATGATGGAGTGCGGCCTCAGACACTCGAAGCCATCAGCCATGCACGCGCCGCCGAAGTTCCAATCGTCGTTGCGATCAACAAGATCGATAAGGAAGGGGCCTCGCCGGATCGGGTGAAGCAGGAACTGTCTGAACAGAACCTGCTGGCCGAGGAGTGGGGCGGTGATGTGGTGATGGTGCCCGTCAGTGCCATCCGATCAGAGAACATCGACAAGCTGCTGGAGATGCTTCTGCTGGTGACGGAGGTCGAGGATCTCCAAGCCAATCCCGACCGTCTGGCCCGTGGCACTGTGATCGAGGCACACCTCGACAAGGCCAAGGGGCCTGTCGCCACTTTGCTGGTCCAAAACGGAACATTGAGAACGGGCGATGTCGTGGCGGCCGGCCCTGTGCTCGGAAAAGTCCGTGCCATGGTCGACGACGCCAACGTTCGCCTCAAGGAGGCAGGCCCATCCTGTGCAGTCGAGGCCCTTGGATTCAGCGAGGTGCCGACAGCCGGTGACGAATTCGAGGTGTACCCGGATGAGAAGTCGGCCCGTGCTGTGGTCGGTGACCGCGCATCCGATGCCAGGGCCACCAGGCTTGCGCAGCAGATGGCCTCACGCCGTGTCTCGCTCACCGCGATGTCCGGTCAGGCGAATGAGGGCGATCTCAAGGAACTCAATCTCATTCTCAAGGCCGATGTGCAGGGTTCAGTTGAAGCCATTCTTGGCTCTCTTGAACAATTGCCGAAGGATGAGGTGCAGGTGAGGGTGCTGCTTTCCGCTCCTGGCGAGATCACTGAAACCGATGTTGACCTTGCTGCAGCATCCGGTGCAGTGATCGTTGGTTTCAACACCTCGATGGCCTCCGGGGCGCGCAAGGCGGCCGATGCAACCGGAGTGGATGTGCGTGATTACGACGTCATCTACAAACTCCTGGAGGATATTCAGCTGGCCATGGAGGGTCTGCTCGAACCTGAACTTGTCGAGGAGGCACTGGGCGAGGCCGAGGTGCGTGCCGTGTTCACGATCGGCAAGAGCGCCGTGGCAGGTTGCTATGTCACCACTGGAAAACTGCACCGGAACTGCAAAGTCCGTGTGCATCGCGGGAAGGAGATTGTTTACTCCGGCGATCTCGACTCGCTGCGTCGCAACAAGGACGACGTCAAGGAGGTGGCCACAGGATTCGAGTGCGGTGTGGGCACCGATCGCTTTGCCAACTGGAAGGACGGTGACCGGATCGAAGCCTTCAAGATGGTGACCCAGCGACGCAAGCTCACCACCTGATGATCACCCGCCGAGAGCCGCTCCTCTGGCTTCAGCTGATGGCCTTGGCCTT
>WTFZ01000015.1 GCA_011523835.1 Synechococcus sp. CO36386bin_29
GCAGTTTCTGGCGTTCCCCTGCCAGCAGTCGCTGGACCGGGATCCCGGTCCAGCGGGCCACCACGTCGGCGATGTCCGCAGCTTCCACCTGTTCTCGCAGCAGTGCAGTTCCCGCAGCCTGGGCATCACTGAGGGCCTGTTCAAGGTCGGTGCGGCGCTGCTGGAGCCGATGCAACTGGTCGTACTGAAGACGGGCAGCCTCCTCGAGGTCTCCCTGGCGTTCGGCCTCAGCGATGGCATGGCGCAGATCCTCATCCTCCTGGAGCAGCAGGCGCAGCTCCTCCAGCTGCCCCCGCTCGGCCTGCCAGCGCTCCCTCAGACGGGACAATCGCGTTGAGGCCTCCAGCCGTTGACGCTGCAATTGAACGCGTTCCGCCTCAGGGGCCTGTTCTGCGGCGAGCACCGACAACTCCACCTGACGCAGCTCCATCTCCGCGTCCTCCACCACCTGGGGCTTGGAGGTCACATCCATCTTCAGCTGAGCGGCCGCCTCATCAATCAGATCGATGGCCTTATCAGGGAGACAGCGGTCGCTGATGTAACGGTCGGCCAGCCGGGCCGCCGCCGTCACTGCTGCCTCCGTGATGGTGACGCCGTGGTGGAGCTCATAGCGCTCCTTCACCCCTCGGAGGATCTCGATGCTGTGATCAATGGACGGCTCCGCGATGGGCACCTGCTGAAAACGCCTGTTCAATGCCGGGTCTTTCTCCACAGTGCGCCGGTAGTCCTCAGGAGTCGTCGCGGCAATGCAGCGGAGGTCCCCCCGGGCCAGCGCAGGCTTGAGCAGGCTGCCGGCATCGGCACTGCTGCGATCACTGTTCACCACCGTGTGCAGTTCATCGATGAACAGCACCACACCCGCTTCGGGATCACTCACCTCCTGCAACACCTCGCGCAGGCGTTCCTCGAATTGTCCACGGAACTTGGCACCGGCAATCAGCGCCCCTGAATCGAGGGCCACAAGCCGCAGACCCTGAAGTGATTCCGGGACCTCACCAGCCACCATCCGCTGGGCCAGCAGTTCGGCAATCGCCGTTTTCCCTACCCCTGGAGCACCGATCAGCACTGGGTTGTTCTTCCCGCGGCGGGACAGCACTTTGATCAGGCTGCGGATCTCGGCATCCCGGCCCACCACTGGATCCAGCTGGCCGTCCGCAGCTTCTGCCGTGAGATCCCGTCCATACCGCTCCAGAGCTGCTGGTTCTGCGGCAGGGACTGGCTCAGGCACCACTTCGGTCGTCTGAACAGGCGCCGATGGCGGTGCAGATGCAGATGCAGGCGGCGGTGCTGGGGCAGAGGACGCTTGAGACGACGGCGCTGGAGAGGAGGGTTGGATCGCTGCTCCAGAACGAGGGTCCGGAGCCCTTCGCAGCTCTGCCTCCAGGCGATCCGACGTCAAACCGAAGCGGGATAGAAGGTCTTCGCCAATCCGCGGATCGCGACCGATCGCAATCATCAGGTGGGACAGATCAATCAGGCGAGAGCCCCAGAGCCCCCGCACACGATCCGCCGACTCCAGCAACCGTTCAAGATCCTCCCCGATAAACAGATCCTGGCCGCGGGCGGTGGGTTGCTCAGCAAGAAAGGTTTCGAGCTGATCAAGAAGGCGGTCACGAGGAAGAGAGAGCGCGGCCACTTCAGCCTGATAGCGAGGGTCTGCAAACAGAACCTGGAGCAGATGCTCCACATCGAGGTCTCCGTGGCGCCAACGCCTCGCCACGTCCTGGGCGCTGAGCAGCAGATCCCAGGCCTGATCGCTGAACCGTTCAGGCTCGGCGGTGAGACTGGCTGGAGGCTGGGGGCTTCCTTCGAATGCAGACGTCATCAAGGGAGTGGCTCAGGCAGACGTGGAACGGGACGACAGCTCAATCAGCTCGATCTTGTAGCCATCGGGATCTTCCACGAAGGCGATCACCGTGCTGCCGTGCTTCATCGGGCCTGGTTCGCGAACAACCCGACCCCCCTGGCCAGCAATGCCTGCACAGGTCGCCTGGATGTCATCCACGCCCAAAGCGATGTGTCCATAACCACTTCCGAGGTCGTACTCGGACGTATCCCAGTTGTGCGTGAGCTCTAGAACCGTGGACTCCGACTCATCCCCGTAACCGACGAAGGCGAGCGTGAAGCGTCCGCCGGGGTAGTCCTTGCGCCGCAGCAAGCGCATGCCCAGAACGTCGGTGTAGAAGGCGAGTGAACGCTCGAGATCGCCCACCCGGAGCATGGTGTGCAGCATGCGCATCGACAGGTTCAGCAGCTCTTCACCAGCATGGTGCATTCCCCTGATTGGCGGAAGCGCGGGCAAGGACGCTTGCCTTTCGTGCTGATGGGCACAGTTGCAGTCAGCAGGGCGACCCATAGGATCCCCCAGTCTTCGATTCACCGCACGTGTTCGATTCCCTCGACCTCGTTATCGACACCATCGTGGCCCGTGAGGTGCTCGACTCCCGCGGGAACCCAACCGTGGAGGCGGAAGTTCTCCTGGAGGGAGGCGCCAGCGGCAGGGCCATCGTGCCCAGTGGTGCCAGCACCGGAGCCCATGAAGCCCATGAACTGCGCGACGGCGGCGAGCGCTACATGGGGAAGGGCGTGACCCAGGCCGTGAATCACATTGAAGAGCGCATCGCTCCGGCGCTCTGCGGGCTCTCAGCTCTGGACCAGGCCGCTGTGGATGCCGCCATGCTGGAGCTCGATGGCAGCGAAAACAAATCGTCCCTGGGCGCCAACGCAATCCTGGCCGTGAGCATGGCCAATGCCAGGGCTGCGGCCAACGGTCTGGGATTGCCCCTGTACCGCTACCTTGGCGGCCCGATGGCCACCCTGTTGCCCGTACCTCTGATGAACGTCATCAACGGTGGTGCCCACGCAGCGAACAGCCTGGATTTCCAGGAATTCATGCTGGTCCCCCACGGTGCCCCCAGCTTCCGCGAAGCCCTGCGCATGGGCACCGAGGTGTTTCACACCCTGAAGAAGCTGCTCAGCGCCAGGGGCATGAGCACCGCTGTGGGCGATGAAGGCGGCTTTGCACCGGACCTCGGCAACGTGGAAGCCGGTGAAATCCTGGTGGAGGCCATTGAAAAAGCCGGTTACAAACCGGGCGAACAGATTTCCCTGGCCCTGGACGTGGCCAGCACCGAATTCTTCGAGAACGGCCGTTATGCCTTCGATGGCGGCAGCTACACCAGCGCCGAGATGGTGGGCCAGCTGGAACAACTGGTGGAGAAATTCCCGATCGTTTCGATCGAGGACGGCCTGGCGGAAGACGACTGGGATGGCTGGAAGCTGCTGACCGAACGCCTTGGCGGCAAGGTGCAGCTGGTGGGTGACGACCTGTTCGTGACCAACACCAAGCGTCTGCAGCAGGGCATCGACAGCGCCACGGCCAACTCGATCCTGATCAAGGTGAACCAGATCGGTTCGCTCACCGAAACCCTCCAGGCCATCGACCTGGCAGGCCGCTCCGGCTACACCAGCGTGATCAGCCACCGCAGTGGCGAAACCGAAGACACCACCATCGCCGACCTCTCCGTCGCCACCCGCGCCGGACAGATCAAGACCGGCTCCCTCAGCCGCAGCGAGCGGGTCGCCAAATACAACCAGCTGCTTCGCATCGAAGACGAGCTGGGCAGCCAGGCCGTCTACGCCGGTGCCGTCGGCCAGGGTCCGCGCGGAAACGCCTGACCGACGACTAGGACCTGTCCTCAGCGCTGAGCTGAGGACAGGCTTTCAAGCCGCGCGTCCTTGCGCAACTTCACCTGAAGTTTCAGCCATCCCATGCCAACGGGAACGGATGCACCGAGAGGAAGCAGGGCCCACAGCGGACGGGCACTGGCACCCATCAGCGCTGCGGCAACCGCTAGCCCCCCCAACAAGACCGACTGACCAATGGACTGCTGAGCCGTCACCATGCGGCGGAACTGCCGGTCGGATTCCCCCATGCGAATCTGCAATTGCAGATCGCCCTGCTCCAGACGCTCCAGACTTTCATCAAGACGTCGGGGAATTCCCACAGCACGGGAACTCAATGCCCCCACCTGACGGCCGAGTTCATTGAACAGATCATTGGAACCGGATCCACTGGATGTCATCAGAGGCAGCAGATAGGGCTTGGCAATCCCCACAAGGCTAAAGCCGGGATCGAGGCTGCGGCCCACGCCTTCGAAGGTGGAGAGTGCTCGCATCACGAAAATCATTTCCACGGGCAACCGGAAGGGTTGGCCATACACCAGCTCGTAAAGATCGCCCGACAACTTGTCGATCACATTGGCGCTGAACGGAGGCGTAAGGGCATCACGGAGCATCAGACGCACAAGGCGGCGGACAGGTCCCACATCCACATCACCAGCGATCACTCCCGCTGCCTGCATTTCCTCCACAAGAGCTGCAGCATCCCTCGACGCCGCAGCCCTGACCATTGATCCCAGCCTCCTGCGCAGTCGCTCGGAAAGCTGCCCCATCATTCCGAAGTCGTAATAGATCAGTGACCCATCAGCAGCGACGGCGAGATTGCCGGGGTGGGGATCGGCGTGAAAAAAGCCGTACCGCACAAGTTGCTGGAGATAGCTGGCCGCTCCAATCTCAGCAACCTCACCGGGATCGATTCCCGCTTGAAGCAAAGCAGGTCGATCGTTGATCTTGATGCCTGGTAAGTAATCAAGGCACAACACCCGGCGGGTGCTCAGCTCCCAGATCACCCCGGGGACCTGGATGCGGGGTTGATCGAGAAACTGCTGGCGAAAACGCGCCGCGTGCTGCGCCTCAAGGCGGAAGTCAAGCTCCCGCAGAAGAACTCGCCGGCACTCCTGAGCAATCGCCACCCAATCACGACCTCGTCCCCACTGGGGGTGACGCTGCAGAACAGCCGCCACCTGTTGCATCACTTCCAAATCGAGGCGGAACACCGATTCCAGACCTGGGCGCTGAATCTTGAGAACCACCTGCCTGCCGCTGCGCAAGCTGGCGCGGTGCACCTGGGCCAAAGAAGCCGCTCCAAGAGGGTCCTCATCAAGATCGATGATCTCGGCGCAGCGGGCACCCAGTTCCTCCTCCAGCAAGGCCTGGGCTTGATCAAAGGGGAAGGCCGGCACCTTGTCCTGAAGATCAGCCAGCTCGGCCACCCACCCCGCTGGAAGCACATCCGGGCGAGCCGACAGCAACTGTCCCAGCTTGATGAACGCAGAGCCAAGCTCCAGAAGTTCCCTCGTCAGCCAACGGGCCCGTCGCTGCTGCCGCTGGTCCCGGCGCTCGGGAGTGAGGCCACCCGCATAGGTCCAGGCCTGGCCATCCCACCAAAGAAGCGCAAGCAGCACCACCACGGCACGCCAAATCCGCAACGCACGGATGCCACGGCGCCAGGGGGCCATCAACAACCTCACGCGACTCAAGTGTGCTCCTCCAAGCGGTTGTCGAGGTCCGCAACCCTGGCCCTCAAGCGATCAATCCGATCTTGAAGAGAGTCTTCGGGGGAGCCCGTTTCTGACTGAGATGACTGGGATGTCGGAGGAGTGGTCTCGTTTTGCAGACGTTCGGCTTCCGCCTTCACCTCCTCCTGAAACAAGTCCCATTCTTGACGAATCCGTTCCGGTGCATCCTGAACTGCCACAGCCACGCCGACGGCAGCATCAGCCACTCCCTCACCAACCCTTGCAACCAGGCGGTTGATGGTGGCTCGCAGCAAGGCATCTGGAGGAGTCATCACGATCTGCCGATGTGCAAACTGTGGCAGATCAAAACACCATCGGAGAGGCCGTTTTAAGGACTGAGTGGAGCGGCTGGCGGAAGAGGGAACTCCTGGGCATCCCCCGCCAACGGTTCCATGAACTCAGGCTCAGCCATGAACGCCTCCACGGCATTGAGATCAAGGTCGGGCCCATCAAACGAGGCCTCCTCCACCTCAACATCAAAAGGCTGAGGGACTGGAGCCAGGGTGGTTTCAGCTGGCTGCTGGAGCTCCTGCTCAAGTGGTGGGAGCTCAACGGCTGGCGCTGCCAAGGGAGTCGCGGACCAGGTGGGCTGATTCACAACAGGCTCGACGAGAGCAGCCTGCTGCGCTGCCTCCCGACGTTCAGTCTCGGCAGCGATTGCCTCAGCCTCCACCTTCGCCTGCTGGCGCTTGCGCTCTTCAGCTTCAACGGCCTCAAGCGCCGCCACATCACCCATCAGCGCCTGATCCGCACCGTATCGACGTCTCAGAGCTTCCAGCGTCTCACCGGGAAAAACCTGCTGAGGAAACGCTTCCGGCTGGGGCTCCTTCCAGGAGGCCCGCATCAGAACAATGCGCTGAGTGATTCCATATCCCAAAGCAAAACAAGCCCCGGCCACCAAGGGGCCAACCCAACACCTCGGTCGTTTGGGGGATTGCTGCTCAGAGGTGGAGGAAGCCATCGTTAATAGTATTTCGAGAAACAGCGTTGCTGACGGGGACGCCCATCTTCGCCCCTGATCGCCCCAAATGCACTCAGCCAGGCAAACTCACACTGAAATCACCTTAACAGCAAAATAATTCTAAATCCTTAACAAGATCCTGACTGGATCCTCCTTACTTCTGTAGGGAATCTCAGGCCAATCCTCAAACCATGGCCGCAGAAGATGAGTCGTGTTCAACCCTGCTCAGGAGACCTGAAATAACGGGTCGCATCCGAAGTCGGACAATGAAGGCCTAAAAACCTTTTCACTTAATAAAAAGCACTCAACCCCTCGCACACAAATGCATAGAGACATCGCACATGCAGAAGAATTCACCATCCACAAAAGCCCGCACAAAAATCTGCATTCAGGAATCACACTTGTTGCCACCAGAACTGGATCAGGGACAAATCAACCCCAAACCGCGAAAACCAAACGCGCTGGAAGAGACTCAGACTAAAAATTTCAGCAATTAACCAAAAAGCAATTGAAGTCAATGATAGTATTAAGAGGATTTTAAGTGGATCATGCAGGAATGGTCAAGGTGCTCAGACAAGATCAGCGCTCTAATCAAAGGAAACAATATTCATGAAGCAAAGGAAGCAATTCTAGAGGAACTAAAAAAACATCCATATCAACTCAATTTACTGACTATCGCATCGGATGTGTATCGCGCATTAAGCGACCGCTCTACATCGCTCAAGCACGCAGAACTTCTCGTTAAACATCATCCTGATACTTGGGTTGGCTATGGGCGCTCAGCCGAAGACTTATCAGCACTTCATAGGCTGGAAGAAGCAAAAGAAATAATCGTTTCAGGCCTAGAAAAGTTTCCCAACCAGTTCAATCTTTTAACCATTGCAATTGAAACTTTTCGTGCAGCAATCGACCGCAAAAGCTCACTAAAATACGCAGAACTTTTAATCATTCATCACCCTGAGACTTGGATTGGCTATGGGCGTGCCGCTCAAGATCTGACAGCACTTAAAAGATTAGAAGAAGCACAGCAGAAAATTGATCAGGGCTTAGAAAAATTCCCAAATCACCTTAACCTCCTAACCATTGGATCTGATGTCTGTCGCACGTCAAAAGACTTGGAGGGTTCTCTCAACTATGCGGAACTTCTGATTATTCATCATCCCAGTCACTGGAATGGATATGGACGCGCGGCAGAAGACTTAAATGCGATAAAACGATTCAACAAAGTGCAAGCGCGCGAAAAAATTCAGGAGGGACTACAAAAACATAAAAACCAACTCAATCTACTTACTATTGCATCTGATATTTACCGTGCGTCAGGCAATCGCGAAAAGTCTCAGCAGTATGCCAGACATCTGATTAAGCATCACCCAAATACTTGGCAAGGATATGATCGCTTAGCACAAGATCTAGTTGCACTCAATAAAATTGCTGAGGCTCATGAAACGATACAGCTTGGACTAGCAAAAAACCCGAATAATTTTCAGCTACTAAAAATTGGATCTGAGCTGCACTACAAAGCGGGGTGCCGAGAAAAATCCCTCGAGTATTCGGAGTGTTTAATTCAATACTTCCCCTCAAGCCATATTGGATATAAAAATGCTGCTCTAAATTTTGCTTTGTCAGGGCAAATTAACATAGGGCGCTCAATCGCCGAATCAGGGATATCGCGAAGCAACGACAACACTCCGCTCATCGCCTTGCTAAGCGATATTGCTCTATGGGAAAAAGATTATAGAGAGCATGAAAGACTTGAAAGGTTCTTAGCAAACCGCATTTACCAAGAAGATATCTATAGCAAATTATCACTAAGCCCAAATTCACTTAGAACAAAGCTTGACGCAGGCTGCTCAGATAACAACCTGAAAAATCAGCCTACGAGTGAAAGCTTTACTCCACACTTATATATACTGGCGGGCTTCTCAGGATGTGGCAAAAGTACATTTTTAAATTCAACTCGATTAGATACCAACGAGATCTTTTGCAAAAGCCCCAAAAAAATAAAAATATTATCCCAAGAAACCCGAAAACTGCTCACCGATCTTGAAGGCGTCAAAGGTCGCAGTTTCGAAAGAGCAATGTTACAGGGGACCTATTTTCAAATTACAGACATCCCAATCTTATGCATACAAAAACAACTTCCCAGAAAAACTCTACTCCATTTAGATCTAGCAAACCTCTTAATGAGCCCTTACCTGGGAGGATTTGCTGAAATCGCCCCCTTAAGACCAGTAGATTTGCAAATTGATAGCAAAATAAAAAGGCATCTGTCGAAGATATTTGCGTCTTCATTTTTCAATAAATTTGAGTCGATATCTATTGCAACAATCGACATTGAGTACAGCCTGAACGTTACAAGGTTTGAAAAAAGAACCGGCAGAAAATTTTATTTCGGCCCAGAGAGTCAGAGGTTATACAAGCAAGCAATGAAGTCATGGCATGATTACATACAATCACTGCCGACAAGTGTGGATAACTTAGTCACAGAAGCGAATGGGCACTACACGATCAGCCAAAAGAACAAAAATTCCGGCATTAATTGATGCTTTACACCTCAAGAAATTCACTCGAGGAGGCAGTGAAGAGTGTTTCTTAATCAAGTTTCTATTTTATGAATCAATCGTGCAGAAAAACCCCTTTCAAGCTATAATTAATTTTAACATTGGTACAACAAACAGTAATTACAAGTGTGGTATGTTTAGGCACACGCGCACCAAGTGCAGAACTTAAAATCAAACAAAATTTTTTATTATGCGCTGCAACCCTTACACTAGTCTGCCGAAGAATGCCTTCTGGAAAACTGGTGTTGCTCAAGAGACACCTTACAAAGTAGAGGGGATTTATCAAAAGAAATTTACTATTCCACCTGAAGCAAATATCGCCACGGCAGGATCTTGCTTTGCTCAGCATATTTCTCGTCACCTAAAGCAAAACGGCTACAACGTCTTAGACGTAGAACCGGCTCCGCGGGGTCTGCCAGAAAGTAGACATCAGAAATTTGGGTTTTCAATGTATTCCGCTAGGTACGGCAATATCTATTCAGTTCGTCAATTGCTGCAGCTTTCACAAGAAGTAGTGGGTGATTGGAGTCCTCAAAATTACATCTGGGAGAAAGACGGAAAGTTCTACGATGCACTTAGACCTGCAGTAGAGCCAGAAGGACTTGACTCAGCTGAAGAAGTTGTCGAGCATCGCATATTCCACATCAAAAACGTAAAAAAACTTTTCCAGGAATTTGATTGCCTTATTTTTACTCTTGGATTGACTGAAATGTGGATACACAAGGAGTCAGGAACTGTTTACCCAACAGCACCTGGCACCTTGGCCGGTGTGTTTGACGATGAACTTTACCAGTTCGAGAACGCCACATTTATGAGTATTCTTCAAGACTTTGAGGCATTCGAGAACACCCTACTTAAGATAAGAAAAAACAAGCCATTCAAAATTCTGCTCACAGTCTCTCCAGTACCTCTAACAGCAACTGCAAGTGGCAAGCACGTATTGCAATCTACTTGTTATTCTAAAGCAACGCTTAGAAGTATCGCAGGACACCTGTCGATGCATCAAGAAAATATCGACTATTTTCCTTCTTATGAGATTGTGACCAATCCCAAGATGCGCTCAAATGGATTTTCCGATAATTTACGATCTGTCAAAAGTGAAACAGTTGAAATGGTCATGAAGCATTTTTTTGCTGAACATCCCACTATTGAGCTCAAAAAAGAGCACACTTTAGAATCTAATTTATCGGAAGATATTA
This sequence comes from Synechococcus sp. CO36386bin_29, assembly GCA_011523835.1. Classification (GTDB taxonomy): domain Bacteria; phylum Cyanobacteriota; class Cyanobacteriia; order PCC-6307; family Cyanobiaceae; genus Synechococcus_C. The sequence goes on from WTFZ01000015.1 coordinate 10,142, forward strand.
AAGAAGATATTCAATGTGAAGAGGCCTTAATGGAGGCATTTGGGAAATGAAAAAAATTCTTTGGTGTGGAGGTTCTCACCTTGGTCATGCAAAAAAAATAATTGAATCTCACTTTACAGAATTTACTAATTCTTTCTATATTACTGCCGGCCCAAAAAATAAAAGGTGGTCTATCCAAGGTGGAAGATACTTTGTTGAGGGTTCGGTCGTTGGCGATAACGGTGCAGAACCCGATAAAAGGTTAGATCTCAGCGATTTTGATCAAATAATATTTATTGGTCAATGGATACAACCGCTAAAATATTTGCCACGATTTCAGCCAATTTCCACTGCTCTCAAGCATGCAATACTACGCAGAGACGACTTATTCATAAACCTTCCAGGTGGTAATTTTAATGAGCCCATTGTGTTATTTCCAAAAATTGCCAAAGGAAAGTGTATTCTGCTTTGTGATCCATGGAACAGAAATAATGCACTGCCAATTGCTTTCATAGAAGATTTCAAGCAAGAGCTTATTTGTTTTTGCCAAAAAGAAGATATAAGATTAATGTTCCAACCGCAATCAACTTTAGATAAAAATCTCTCAACTCTCGAGATATTTTCCAGATCGCAATCAGATAAGTCACATTTCAACACTGACTTTTGGCGCCTGTATTTACAAAGTCTGGCAATATTTTAATTAGCAAAAAAGCGGACGACCAAACCAAAAGTGGTCCCCCCACCTGTTCGGTCGGTTACCCTACTCTTCATCGAGAGACGCACAGAGCAGTCTGAAGAGGTCGAATCATGAGGGCGAATAGACCTCTGAGGGATGCACATCTCAAAGGTCTTTTTTACTACCTACCCTTTGATTTTGAGCGAGATACGTGAGATATGATTTTGCACCTCTTTTGCACTAGTGCATCCAAGGAGTCCAAAACAACTGGCATAACTGCGTTCTCGGGTCAGGTCGTGTAGTCGGCGTTAATACGCACATACTGATCCGATAAATCACACCCCCAAGCCATACCCTCACCGGTCCCCGAACCCACCAAAAGACGTATCTGAACCGCATCATCTACGAGGTACCGACCGTAGGCACGCTCACTGAGATAAGCCGAAGTAGCAGAACGATCAAACGCCAGGGGCTGGCCGGACGACATGAGTTGGTGGGGCCCGATCCAAAGAGCCACAGCATCGGCATCAAACACCACTCCGGAACGACCGGCCGCCGCCACAATTCGTCCCCAGTTGGGGTCACGACCATGAACAGCCGTTTTCACTAGGGATGAGCCGCAGATCGTCCGCGCGATCTGAAGTGCTTCAGCTTCGGTGGATGCTCCCTCCACCTGAACCTCGATCAGACAGGTGGCGCCTTCCCCATCCCGGGCAATCGCTCTAGCGAGATGCTGCGCCACCAGGGTCAGACCTTCCTCAAGCTTGCCGTAACTCGATGGCGCCACAGGCTCTCCAGCGGCGAATGCCAGCACAGTGTCATTGGTGCTGGTATCTCCGTCGACGGTGATGGCGTTGAAGGAGCGTTCAACCGCACGCTGGACCATGGCTTGCCACTCCGGGGGAGGCACCGCGGCATCACAAGTGATGAACCCGAGCATGGTGGCCATGTCGGGATGGATCATCCCGGAACCTTTGGCCATTCCACCAATCCGCACAGTGCGGCCAGCGAGTTCCGCTTCAAAAGCGATCTCTTTCTCCACCAGGTCCGTGGTGAGGATGGCTTTGGCAGCAGCAGCTCCACCCTCAGCATTCAACGCTTCCACCAAAGGGTCCAGACCAACCAGCAACACCTCCATCGGAATCGGCACTCCGATCACCCCGGTGGAGCAGATCAGGACCGCCTCGGCATTCAGACCCAGACGGTCCGCCAGCACCTGGGTGGCGCGCTGGCTGTCGATCAGACCCCGGTCGCCTGTACAGGCATTGGCCTGGCCGGAATTGATCAGCACCGCCCGCGCCTGACCGCCCACTTCACGCAGCCGCTCGTTGCAAAGATCCACACAGGCGGCACGCACCACCGATCGAGTGAAAGCCCCAGCGCAGGCAGCGCCTTCGGGGGCTAGAACCAAGGCGAGATCAGGCTTTGCAGAAGCCTTTAGTCCAGCAGCGATCCCTGAGGCCCTGAATCCCTGTGGCGCAGTGATTCCCCCTGCCACTGGCAACCAGTCGGATGAAACCCTTTGAGCGGCGTCAACCACGGATGTTCGCGAGACACTGAGAGCATCTTGCCGCTGCGCCATGCCAAGCCAACGTCGAATCGGTCTCACCGGCGGCATCGCCTCCGGCAAAAGCAGCGTGGGGTGCTGGCTGAGCGATCACGGCATCCCTGTGCTGGATGCCGATCGCTATGCCCGGGATGCCATAGCCCCGGACAGTTCAGGTTGCCGAGCTGTCTTGGAGCGCTACGGCACCGACGTTGCTTCCCATCGGGACAAGACCGAGAAGATTGAACTGAACAGAAAAGCGCTAGCCGACATCGTGTTCTCCGATGCAGTGGAACGTCGATGGCTTGAAGACCTCGTCCACCCCCTGGTAAGAAAGGCCTTCACCGATGAATTGCAACAACTAGAGCAGGCACCCATCGTCATATTGATGATTCCTCTGCTCTATGAATCCGGGCTGGATAGCCTCTGCTCGGAAATCTGGGTTGTGAACTGCACTGAGAAACAACAGAGACAACGACTGATCCAGAGAAATGGTCTTACACCTCAGCAAGCTGAACAACGCATCCAGGCTCAATGGCCTCTGTCACGCAAATGCCAACTTGCAGATCAAGTGATCGACAACAGCAACGCACCGGATGCCTGGAAGCCCAAGGTGCTCAGTCTTCTTTGAGCACCGTCAAAGTCCTTCGGGGGCGAGGTCACAGACTGGAGAAGGCCATTGGAACTCAGGACGTGCATTCCCAAGACCCCGAGCAACCTCGCCGAATCACACCCTCAGACCGATGAAATTTGCGCAAGCCCACTTTAGACCAAATGATTTTTTCAAGCGTTGGATCTGGCTGAAATAGAACAACCCTGACCTTCCGAACCAAGGAAAATTTCTGTGGCTGACCAAAAGACATTAACGAAGGTTTTGTTTCCGCACAGCTCATTAAAAACCATCCATGAAAAGGCAGACAACATAGTCTTGAAGAAGAGTTGCTACATCAATAGAGGCCTCAAACTGCACCTTGAACGAAACCACCTCGTGTAGACCAGCGGTAATCCAAATGGAAGCAACTTATGAACATCGACACAGCATTATGAAAGCAACAGCAATTGCCAATTCTGAAAAGGCGCACACAATCTGAATGGATCCAGGGGTATCAACCACAACGAAATCCTGAACTGCAGCCAGCTAAACATCTAGATCTTTAACGAAACCAGACTTCCAAGATTTTCCATATCCCGACATCAGAATCAACTCCCAGGAAGACTTTGACGCTTACAAAAATTTTCATCCATACACCACCGCAACAGTCCGTTCAATCTCACAATGCATTTCACCTCACGATCAATGCTTACCGACAAAGACCAGAACGTTAGATTTTCATCAGGCAATGATTAACAATTGGCGACAGAATTATGACATCCAAGACCAACGCAGACACTGAACGTTTCGCTAGAGCTTTAGCGAAAGGCCTGATGGCAAACACATTGAGCCAAACGATCTAAATTCCTGCTCGAGGAAACTCGTACCGACAACAAGTGCAAATCTATATTCTATGCGTAGCAGAGCACCAGCCTCCCATACAACAGACGAGCGTGCCTCAATTACGAGACTCACGCCAGTCGCTACATTGATGTTATGCCTTGGGAGAATTCAATCGCCCACTATCAGCGATTACGCCCCAAAACCTTCATCCAAGCCAAAGCAAACGGTTATCGCAACGGCATCAAGAATAGAAATCTAATGTTTAACTTTCCTAAAGCTCTCAACTATTTGCGAGGATATTATTTGACAACACCTCTCCTGCTGCACAATCAAAGAGATATCGAGTTACCATGACTTTTGAGTTGAGACTCGATCCAAAGAGTGAGAATCAAGAAGCATCAGACGGATTGAATCAAGGAATTTTGGCTACTAGAGAAAAAGCCGAGCAAGTTTTTAACCAAGCCGAAACTCCCTGCAGATTTCAAGACTAAACTTAAAATATCTGTGTAGGTCAACTCCATCTTTGCTACAAGATGGCCCTTTGAGACGAGGCTCTAACCAAAGCAACATCTGACTGCGGTTTAGACATATTAATGAATTAGCGTAAGAGCCACTCAGAACTCCCCCTTTACCGGTTCAAGCCTTAATATGCCTAAAGAAAATTCAGTTGTCCTGAATCATGTTTTACGGTGTTCATCGACCAAAAACTGGGGGCACCTCAATTCAATATGCATTTACGAATGCATATGGAGATGACAAGATCCTTCGTCTCGGCAAGGCTTCAACACAACCATCAAACAAGCAGCTACTCAGCCTTTGCCTATCAAACAACAGCGAAGAGCTTTTTGAGCTCATGGAAAGAATCATTTACGTTGGCGGTCATACAAATGATTCAAGACTTTTATGGTACAAAAGAAACATTGACAACTTAAACACTGTTTTAGTCATCCGAGATCCAATCTCGTTATTTTGGTCCTCTTACTATCAAGCCTTATACGGCAAATCAAATAGATCAAAAATCACTCCCGAGAATTTCATAGAGAAAAGGATGGATACCATCCAGTGGCACACCAACAAATACGGAAGCGTCTTTGGCCCTGAATCTCTAGACCCAACATCCACAAATTTTTTATCTTTCTTTAAATACATAATGCCGACGGAGAAAATATCAGAATCCGTCCCTTTGGTTTACGAAAAAACACGTGAATGGCTAGAAGTTCCTAGGCGTCAAATGTCAAAAGACTCAAAAAAAATCAAACACGATCTTCATGACGATGCCGATTTCAAATTATTTTTACGAGACAAGCTCAAAAAAGATTTCTTCTTTTTTGAAGCCGCTCAAAAGCTATACGATGAATCTAGCTATGAAAATAAACATTACAGCGAAAGTTTTACCGCAAACTCTTTGAATAATTTCCAAGGAAACGAATCGCCTTCAGAATACAAAGACGAATTAAGGGCACTCATTGCAAGCAATATCAATAGTCTTGAAAAAAGCCTCTCCTCTGACGAAGAACGTGCTAAAAAAATCAAAAAACGAATCAAGAAGTGGGAGAAAGCCTTGGGAGATTTTGGTCACACCATTGATACGTTTAAAGCAGTTTGTGGTCAATAGAACTTTGGCGCACCCAACCCTCAACTCCTTAAAAGAGAAGAATGACGGCTGCAAACATTACCAATTAATGAATACAATAATCAACACAAAATAATCTTCTTTTAAAAGCAGATTACTCATTTCCGAATCAACGGATAGTTTCTCAAATTAATGACAGCAAGTGAAATTGTGAGTGCTCAATTGTTCAGGCCATTGGAGCTTTGTTCCCAATGGCCATTGTTCAACCTTTGAGCTTCTTGCTAAGGATCTGATTAGCAAGCTTGGGATCGGCCTTGCCGCCGGTTTTCTTCATCAGCTGGCCAACGAAGAAGCCCTGCAGTTTGGTCTTACCGCCGCGAAACGCCTCCACCTCAGCGGGGTGAGCCCCCAGAAGCTCATCAACGATGGCCTCAATCGCCGCCGGGTCGCTGATCATGCCGAGGCCGCGTTCATCGACGATTGCCTTGGGTGAGCCACCCTTCTCCAGCAGTTCGGGCAGGATCTCCTTGGCGATCTTGCCGCTGATCTTGCCGCCATCGATCAGCTGCACCATCTCGGCCAACTGCTCCGGCCGGAAGGGCAGTTCGGCATAGCTGAGCCGATTGCTGTTCACGTGGGCGGCGATGTCGCCGGTAATCCAGTTCGCCGCAAGCTTGGCGTCAGCGCCGGCACCCACCACGGCCTCGAAATAGTCTGCCATCGGTCGCTCATCGGTGAGCACCCGCGCGTCGTACTGGGAGAGACCCAGCTCATCGGCGTAGCGATGCCGCTTGGCCGCCGGCAGCTCAGGCAATTCAGCGCGCCAGGACTCCCGCTGATCCGCGCTCACCTCAATCGGGCCGAGGTCGGGATCCGGGAAGTAGCGGTAATCGCTGGCCCCCTCCTTGCTGCGCATGCTCTTGGTGAGCTGCTTGCCCTCATCCCAGAGCCGCGTTTCCTGAACGATGGGCTCACCACTTTCATAGGCCTTGATCTGCCTTTGGATTTCGTACTCGCAGGCCTTCTGAATCGCGGAGAACGAATTCATGTTCTTGATCTCCACCTTGGTGCCGAACGGCGCCTCTGGCCCTCGGCGGACGGAGATGTTGACGTCACAGCGGAGTGAACCTTCCTGCATATTGCCGTCGCTCACACCGAGGTAGCGCATGATCCTTCGGATTTCCGAGGCATACTCCGCTGCCTCCCGGCCCGTACGCAGATCCGGCTTGCTCACGATCTCCGCCAGCGCAACACCGGCGCGGTTGTAATCCACCAACGAATGGGTGGAGCCAGCCAGACGATCACTGCCAGCATGCACAAGCTTGCCCGCGTCCTCCTCCATATGGAGCCGCTCGATGCCGATGGTTTTCAGGTAGGTGTCCTTACCCTTCTCAGCCACCTCCACCTCAATCCAGCCCTCTTCCGCAATCGGTTCGTCGTACTGGGAGATCTGGTAGTTCTTGGGCAGATCTGGGTAGAAATACTGCTTGCGATCGAACTTGCTGTGCTCGGCAATGTTCAGGTTCAGAGCCATCGCCGCCTTCACGGCATACTCCAGAACCTTTTGGTTGAGAACCGGAAGCGTCCCCGGAAGGCCGCACACCACAGGATCGATGTGGGTGTTGGGGTCATCTCCGAACGCCGTGGATGCAGCGGTGAAAATCTTGCTGTTAGTCCCCAGCTGAACGTGGGTCTCCAAACCGATCACCGCTTCCCAAGCCTGGTCTGTTGCTGCAGGTGCCGCCATCCGCTGTGTGGAACGTTCAGAGCACGGCAATCCTATGGAAAGACATCGGACGCCATCCTGGACAACCTCCACACCAGCGCACTGAGGCCTCTTTCAAACCCATGACCGCCCTGAGCACCCTCTCTGCTGACACCGTTCTGATTCTTGGCGGCGGGTTGATGGGTCTGGCCATCGCCCATCAGCTGGCCCGTCGGGATCTGCCGGTCTGCGTGATCAGCCGAAGGCGCGGCGAGGCCGCAGGATTCGTGGCCGCCGGCATGCTGGCTCCCCACGCCGAAGGGCTCAGTGGCGATCAGCTGCGTTTCGGTCAGTTGAGCCTGGAGCGGGTGCCGAGCTGGGTCGCCCAGATCGAAGCCGACAGCGGTCTGCCCTGTGGGCTGCGCTCCACAGGGATCGTGGTGCCGTTCACCACCCGCGAGGACCGGGATCAGTACCCCACGGCGAGCTTCGGCAGTGCCCTGAACCGCCGTCAGCTGGAACGGGAGATACCGGGAATCGCCACAACCTGGCAAGCCGGCCTGCTGTTCGAGCAGGACGGCCAAATCGACAATCGCCGTCAGCTGATGCGCTCCCTGGAAAGCGCGTGCGTGGAGCGGGGCGTGCAGTTTCTTGAGGGCGTGGAGGTACTGGAACTGTTTCAAAGCGAAGCGCAACGCATTGGGACTCGCATTCGTGACGCAGAAGGCACGGAGACAGAACACAATGGCGCCGCCGCTGTGTTGTGCTCCGGAGCCTGGAGCAGTCAGCTCCTGCCGCAGCTGCCGATTTTTCCCGTGAAAGGGCAGATGCTCTCCCTCCAGGCTCCCCGGGGCGCTCTCAAGCGCGTGATCTTTGGACCTGGCACTTATCTGGTGCCAAGGGAAGACGGCCTGGTGGTAGTGGGCGCCACCTCAGAGCGGGAGGCGGGGTTTGCCGAGGGCCTCACCCCTCAAGGGCAAAGCACTCTCAAGCAGGGCATTGCCTCGCTGCTTCCGGAAGCCTCAGGTTGGCCGCCGATGGAACGTTGGTGGGGATTTCGGCCCTGCACACCGGATGAAGGGCCCTTACTTGGAAAGGGCCCCTTTCCAGGGCTTTGGCTGGCCTGCGGCCATCACCGCAACGGGGTGCTGATGGCTGCTGCCACAGCCGAAGCCATCGCGGACTGCGTGAGCCTTGGTCGGACCCGGGGTGATCTCGAGACACTGCTGCCCTGTTTCCGGTGGCAACGGTTTGACTCCGGCGTCAGCTGAGACCTCCCACCAGTGGCCACCAGCGGGTGCTGGCGATCACCTGATCTGAAGCAAGACCATCACAGCGAGCAATCTCAGCGTCGATGCTGTCGAGAACGCTCCCGTGCAGCAACTCGCCCATCGCCACCGACAGCACAGCACTGGATGCCAATGCCGTACGCGCCTCCGCCAGAGACTGAGGTAAACGGGGATGGGCTGCAGTTGTGCCGTCCGCGCGCGCCGGATCACCGCGCACAGGCTCCGGCAAGGGCACGACGTCGCTGAGAGCTGCCAGCGCCAACACCTGGAGCGATCCAAGCAATAGATAGGGATTGGCCCCCAGATCAGCAACTTTCAGCTCGAGATGGGCCGGAACCTGATCCGCGGAGGTAGGGACCAGACGCAAGGCCGCCTCCCGATTTTCAATCCCCCAGACCTGATAAGGCGCCGACCAGGAGCTGGGCGCCAGGCGGGCGTAGGAGGCCGAGAGCGGGCAGGCGATCGGCAGCAACGCCGGCAAGTGATGCAACACGCCCGCAATCAGAGCCGCTCCCTCCGGCGACACGCCACCTGGACCATCACCTCCCTGCAGCACGGGCTGGCCCTGACGCCGAAGACTGAAATGCACGTGCCCCCCGTTTCCAACCTGATCGCCCGACAGCTTGGGTGTGAAGCTGCAACGAAGACCCAGCCGCCTGCTCACGCGCTGAATCACCAACCGAGCCAGAACCAAGCGATCGGCGGCCTCCACGGCAGAGGCATGGGCCAAGGACAACTCGAACTGGGACGCGCCGTATTCGGGATGAAACTGCAGCCAGTCCAGCCCGGCGGCATCCAGGGCATCACAGAGCTCAGAGGCGTAGTCGAGGCCTTCCACCAAGCGATCAGCCCCGTAGGGCCCGCCCAAAAATGCGGGGGCCATCCCGGTCGCCCCATCAGCTGCAAACACCATCCACTCAAGCTCGAAGCCCGCTTGCAGCTCCAAGCCCCGCTGCAGCAGTTGATCCTGTTGCAGGCGACAGAAACTGCGCTGATCAGCTTCGTAAGCGCGTCCATCACGCCAACGTCGCTCTCCTGGGGCCCAGGCCCATCCGCGATCGGGCTCCAGAGGGGCCAGCGCCTCCGCCACGGCATGAAGCCGCAGATCTTCATCAGGTCGGGCACAGCGATGCTGCGGAGCGATGCATCCATCAACCCCAAAGGCGTCGGCCACCGGAGAAAACCCCACACCCAGATCAGCCGCTTGGTGGAGATGGCGGCGGGACACCACCTTCACAAGAGGGGCACCAGCGTGATTCACAAATGTGATCGCCGCGCGCTTCAACCAGGGCTGAAGCGCAGGGGATGAACTCTCACTCACAACGGGATTGACCAAGCCCTCTCATGATGCGTCGCATCCCCAGAGAGGGCCGGGCTCGCGCTGATGGATCAGCCTTCAGTGCGCCATCCCTGATCGGAGGGAGTCCAATCGCTCAGCTCAGAGGGCTGAAACCAGAGACCGATCTCGAATTGCGCGGTTTCAGGTGCATCAGACCCGTGAATCACGTTGCGACCGATGTTGACCGCCAAATCACCGCGAATGGTGCCGGGCTCGGCCTCCAGGGGCTTGGTGGCGCCGATGAGCTTGCGGGCACTGGCAATCACCCCATCGCCTTCCCAAACCATGGCCACCACCGGGCCCGAGGTGATGAAGTCCACCAGACCAGCGAAAAAGGGGCGCTCCTTGTGAACGCCATAGTGCTGCTCCGCAAGCTCGCGGCTGGGAGTGAGCTGCTTGAGGCCCACGAGCTTGAAGCCCTTTCGCTCGAAACGACCGAGAATCTCGCCGACGAGGCCGCGCTGAACCCCGTCGGGCTTGATGGCGATGAAGGAGCGTTCCGAGGCCATGAGAAAACAAAAAACCGTCGCCATCGTCCGCGGCCGCCGGCCCGGTTGGCAAGCAAGCAGGCTGCCCCGGGCTGTTGAGGCGATAAACCCTGCCTAGATTCGCGGCACAGAGCCTGGAGACCACCGTTTGACGCTGATGGCCCACACCAGCAACGCTGGACCATGGACCGTGCAGGACGGTGCCGATCTCTACGGACTGGATCGATGGGGTGATCCTTACTTCTCAACCAACTCCCGCGGCCACATCACCGTGCAACCCCAGGGCGACCGAGGGGGGAGCATCGACCTGATCGAACTGGTGCAGGGACTCCAGGCCAGGGACCTCGGCCTGCCTCTACTGATCCGCTTCGACGACATCCTGGAAGATCGGCTCGAGCGACTGCACGCAGCCTTCGACCGTGCCATCGCTCACTACGGCTATGCGGGCCGCTATCAGGGCGTGTTCCCTGTGAAATGCAACCAGCAGCGCCACGTGGTTGAACGTCTTGTGGAGAGTGGCCAGCGCTGGCACTTCGGCCTGGAAGCCGGCAGCAAAGCCGAACTCCTGATCGCCCTGTCGCTGCTGAACGATCCGGAAGCTCTGCTGATCTGCAATGGGTATAAGGACCAGCGGTACCTGGAAACGGCAATCCTGGCGCGGAAGCTCGGACGTCAGCCGGTGGTGGTGATCGAACAACCGGACGAGGTGGAACGAATCATCCGGGCGAGTGAACATCTCGGCGCAGCTCCAATGATCGGGATCCGTGCACGCCTCTCCACCCGCAGTACGGGTCGCTGGAGCAGCTCCGTGGGAGACCGGGCCAAGTTCGGGCTCTCCATCCCCGAACTGCTCGCCACCACCGAAGCTCTTCGTGAAGCAGGCCTTCTACAGGAGCTTCGCCTGCTGCATTTCCACATCGGCAGTCAGATCAACGACATCGCCGTACTCAAAGATGCCCTCCAGGAGGCGGGACAGATCTACGGCGAACTGCACCGACTTGGTGCTCCGATGGGTTTCCTCGACGTGGGTGGTGGCCTCGGAATTGACTACGACGGCAGCCGCAGCGCCACCGCGGCCTCGACCAATTACTCGCTGCAGAACTACGCCAACGACGTTGTGGCCACCGTGAAGGAATGCTGTGAGCCCAGCGGTGTTCCGGTGCCCACGCTGGTGAGCGAGAGCGGTCGCGCTCTTGCCAGCCATTTCAGCGTGCTGGTGTTCGACATCCTCGGCACCGGTAATGCGCCCGACGAGCGGCCGGAACCGATGGATAACGATCCCCTGATCCTGCGCAACCTGCATGAAACCTTCGACGGCATCAGCACAGCCAACCTGCAGGAAGCCTGGAACGACGTTCTGAAATTCAAAGGTGATGCCTTGAGCGCCTTCCGACTCGGGTACCTGAGCCTTCCGGAACGGGCAAGGGCCGAACAACTGGCCTGGGCCTGTGCAAGACGCATCAGCCTTCTGTTGCCTGCTGATGAAAACAGCCCTGAGGAACTCCGCAATCTGCGCGCCAGTTTGGCGAGCACCTACTACGGAAATTTTTCGGTGTTTCGATCGGCACCTGACACCTGGGCGATCGATCAGCTGTTTCCCGTGATGCCGATCCATCGGCTCGACGAACAACCCGATCAGCTCGGAAGCATTGCTGATCTGACCTGCGACTCCGATGGCAAGCTCGCCCGCTTCATTCAGGGGGGACAGAGCAAATCCCTGCTGGAACTGCACAGGCCCCGGCCGAATCAGCCCTACCTGATTGGGTTATTTCTGGCTGGTGCCTATCAGGAGGTGATGGGCAACCTGCATAACCTGTTCGGAAGCACCAATGCCGTCCATATCCGCCTGGCCCCAGGCGGTGGCTATTTGCTGGACCACGTGGTGCGAGGTGACACCAATTCCGATGTGCTCGAAGCGATGGAGCACGACCCTGACCTGATGCTCGAGCGCCTCCGCCTGGCCAGCGAGGAAGCCATCCGCGAACAGCGCTTGTCGGTCAATGACGCCAGGCTGTTGATCAGCCATGTGGCCAGCAGTCT
>WTFZ01000179.1 GCA_011523835.1 Synechococcus sp. CO36386bin_29
AGTTGTGGATGCACAACGGCATGGTGAATGTGGGCGGCACCAAGATGTCGAAATCACTCGGCAATTTCACGACGATCCGGTCACTGCTCGACAGCGGCGTCTCGCCGATGACCCTGCGCCTGTTTGTGCTGCAAGCCCACTACCGCAAGCCCCTCGACTTCACAGCTGAAGCCCTCGATGCCGCAACAACCGGCTGGAAAGGACTGAACGCAGCACTCAGTCTTGGACATTTCCATGCTGAAGCCCTGGGATGGGCCGCCGCGGCCCCCATGGTTAGCGGCGCCGTTCTCTCCTCGGAGCCTTCTGCCATCGACACACTGCTCAGCGCCCGGCAGCGCTTCAGCGCTGCCATGGACGATGACCTCAACAGCTCCGGAGCGCTTGCGGTGCTCTTCGACCTGGCCCGTCCGTTGAGGGCACTGGCCAATCGCCTGGACCGGGGCGACGCTGCGGACCACAACGACGACGAAGGCCAGGAGCTTCAGCAGCGCTGGTTGCTGCTCAGGGAGCTCGCAGGAGTTCTGGGTCTACGGCTGGAGCACCCCTCAGACTCCGAAGAGGAGTCCGACCTCGACAGCCAGGCCATCGAGGCAGCGATTGATGCGCGCCGGTTAGCCAAACAGTCGAAGGACTTCGCGGAAGCGGATCGGATCAGAGCGGAGCTCACCGCCCAGGGCATCGAACTGATCGACAAACCTGGCGGCATCACCGAATGGCGACGGGGCTGAAGGGCAGCGCTCAGGACTTGCGCTGCTGATTGGCCATCATCGCTTCGATCTTGCGGATTCTCGTGAGAGTGGTGGTCCAAACCTCAAGCCGAAAGCGTTGATCGCCAAGCGTGGGATCGGTGGGATCCGCAGCGTCGATCCAGGCCTGCAGTGCCGTGATCTTGGCTTCTGGATTTTCCCTGGCTTCGAAGGCATCCCACAACTCCCGCTCCAGCCGAGCGCGCTCGATGAAGTTCCAGCGTTTGAGCCAAAGCATGGGGTACCAGCATCAGGGCACCTGTCTACCGGATTCAAGACGGATCAGGCTTAGGTTCCGGAAAACACGGTTGACTCCCAGCGCATGCAGCCGGAAAGTCTCTCCAAAGCGATTCAGTTGTCTGTTGCTCCGGTGTTCCTGCTGACAGGAATCGGCGCCCTGATGAATGTCCTGTCGGGGCGCTTGGCCAGGATTGTTGACTACGCCAGACAATTACGCAGTACTGCTGATGCCGGAGCAGTCGTGGACGACTCCGAGCGTCTGCTCATCAGGCGGCGCATGAAGCTGATCATCCGCTCGATCGAGCTACTGACAGCCACCACCCTTTTGATTGCTGCCGTGGTTGCGACGATGTTCTTCTCTGTGATCTCCAGAGTGAACTTCACACCGGTGGTGGTGCCGATTTTCATCTCTTCGATGGGTCTGGTGATGGTGGCAGCCATCTGTTTTCTCAGAGAGGTGCGTCTTGCATCCGAGCACCTCAATCGCATGATCTGAGATCTTTCAAGACGCTGCGAACCAGTTCTGGAGAAGATCCACAATGCTGACCAGCAGTCCAGCGGTGATCACCACAGGGGAAATCCACTGAAGACAGAACAGCAACAGGCGTCGCATCCGAGGAGATGAAGCGTCACTGTCCTTGAGATCGTTCAGAAACAATGTCGGCACCACCCACCCCATCAGAACGGCAATGAGCAGGCCACCGGCCATTAGCAACACATTGCCGAAAAGAGCATCCATGATCCCCAGCACCTCCAGATTCATGCTGGCGGGGATGCCAAGCGCAAAAATCACAGCGGCACTGATCCAGGTGGCCTTGCTGCGGGTCCAACCAAGGCGATCCATTAATGACGACACCGGCACCTCCAACAAGGACACCGAGGAGGTGATTGCGGCCAGATAAGCCAAGGCAAAGAACAGAACGGCCACCACTTGACCGGTCGCACCGATCGAGGCCAGTCCTGTGGGCAAAGCGATGAAGATGGCTCCGATTGTGGAGTCGCTCACGACATCCGACAGGTTGAAGCTGATCACCACTGGGAACGTGAGCATGCCGGCCAGAAGCCCCACGCTCGTGTCGAGACCGACCACAGCCACAGCCTGCTGAGGCAGACGAGCCCTTTGGCTCAGATAGACGGAGTAAGCCATGATCGAGCCAATGCCTGTCCCAATTGAGAAGAAGGCCTGGCTGAAGGCATTGCGAATGGTGGTGAGGTTCAAGAGTTGCGCCCCATCCCAGCGGAACAGGAATGTGCGATAGCCCTCGCCAGCCCCCGGAAGCGTGCTGGCCCAGATCACCAGGCCGATCAGCAGAACAAGCAGAAGAGGAAGAGCCCAGCGCGACAGTCGTTCGATGCCCCCCTGAACACCGGCAGCCACGACAAGGGCCGTGAGCAGAAGGCTGATTCCCTGACCGGCCAGAGCACTGTTGCCCCCGCTGAGAGCATCAAAGAACGCATCAGCGGCCTGCTTGCTCTCGGGTAATCCGACGAACAGGGCATGAAAAAGAGTCTGTCCCGTCCAGCCCATCAGCACGGCATAGAAGGCCAGGATTCCGCAGGATGCCGCGATGAACATCCAACCCATCGGCCACCAAGCCTGACCGGCAGCCTTGATTGGAGCGAGCAGTGGACTGCGGCCGGTACTGCGGCCTAACACCATCTCCGCCACGAGAACGGGCAGGCAGATCACGCCAACGACCAGGAGGTACATAAGAACAAAACTGCCCCCGCCCCCCTGGGACGCTCGGTAGGCAAATCCCCAGAGATTGCCCAGGCCAACGGCACTGCCGGCAGCCGCCAGCACGAACCCGACGCCGGACTGCCACTGCTCTTTTCTCACCGCCGCCATGAACGTGCTTTCCAGCTCTCTCGGCGGAAGTTTGCCAGCATCTGGAAACAAAGTGGGAGGATGGCTTCACTTGCCGGGATCCGTGTGAAAGCCATCAGCGTGCTGGGCTCCACCGGCTCAATCGGTACACAGACTCTCGACATCGTTGAGGACTTTCCCGAGCAGTTCCGGGTTGTCGCCCTCTCAGCGGGCCGCAATCTCTCCCTCCTCGTGGAGCAGATCCAGCGCCACAGCCCCGAACTGGTCGCCCTGGCTGATGAAACGTTGATTCCAGAGCTGGAGGAGCGTCTCCAGGCTCTGCCTGCTGAGTGCCAGCCGGAACGCAAGCCTCAGCTCGTCGGTGGGGCCAGCGGATTGAATGTGGCGGCCTCCTGGGACACAGCCGATCTCGTGGTGACCGGAATCGTGGGCTGCGCCGGCCTGCTGCCCACCCTGGCGGCCATCCGCGCCGGCAAGGACCTGGCCCTGGCCAACAAGGAAACCTTGATCGCAGCCGGCCC
>WTFZ01000128.1 GCA_011523835.1 Synechococcus sp. CO36386bin_29
GGCCTTTCGCCTTTGGTCTCCGTCGCGGTTGGCAGCGTTGACTGATCAATGAGCTCTGGCCCCTCAGACATCGATGCGGGATCAGCTGATGCCGTGTCCTGTGCCTTTGATGAGACTCCAATCACAAAGGGCAAAACCCCTGCAATCAGTAACAGACGTGCAGAAGTCCGAGGCACAACATTTCCGGGGCTGAGAGGATTTTAGGGGGTTCTGGCTGACAAGCCCAGGGCAGCAGACACGATGTCAGCTGCTCCATGCACAATCCGGATCGGCACTGAGAGTTGCTCCTGAAGCTGATCCAGCGTCATGTCATCGAGAAACACAGGCTCTCCCTGGCGAAGCGTGACGGAGGGAAGAAGCAGCTGATCCCCCAGATCCTGGTCTCTGAGTCCATGCAGAAGATCTTCTCCTGTGAGCAAGCCGGTCACGACTTGATCCTGGCCCCAGTAAGGACTCGGGAGTCCTTTCAACGTGAGCGTCACACCATCGACTTGATTGAGACGCGCCTGCACCGGTGCCAAGGCCTGATCCACCAACCGACCCACGACCCAGCTGCTGTGAACAGGAGAAGCAATGCGCTCAGGCAGCTGCTCCGTGGCCTGATCCAGGGCCTCGAGAAAGGCCCGGATCGTGCCGACTCCGTTTTCCTGTTGAGGCAAGTCTTCATAGTTGCGCCTGGGAGGAAGAGGCTGTCCAGCGATCAGATACCACTCATCCGACAGCCAGGCGAACCGAGTGCCGATCTGTTGCTGAAATCTGGGTTGAAGCGCTTCCACCGCCTCAATCACCTTGTCAGCATCCAACGGGGATACGGCCCGCAGTCCATCCTCAGCAGGGCGGAAGCGCGTCAAGCCCACAGGAACAACGGCAGCTGAAAGGACGGCGGGCCATTCACCTTCACCAAACCGTGCCAAATCGGTGAGTGTGCGAACCAAGGCCTCACCATCGTTGAGTCCTGGGCAGACCACCACCTGGGCATGGATCTGCAAGCTCCGCTGCGCGAACCAGTCAATCTGGTTGAGCAGATCACCCGCCCTGGGATTGTCCAGCAGTCGGGAACGCAGGCCTGGGTCTGTGGCATGCACAGACACGAACAGAGGGGAAAGGCGTTGCTCTTCGATGCGGCTCCAGTCACTCTCGCTGAGATTGGTCAGTGTCAGATAGGAGCCATAGAGAAAGCTGAGTCTGTAGTCGTCGTCTTTCAGATAAAGGCTGTCGCGATGTCCTGGCGGCTGTTGATCGATAAAACAGAAGGGACAGCGGTTGGTGCATTGCTTTAGGCCATCAAACAGCGCCTCGGTGAACGCAAGCCCGAGACCGTCATCCGCGTCCTTTTCGAGTTCCACGCAATGAAGCGCCCCGGCGCTGTCACGTACTTCGAGAGTGAGATCCTCCTCAACGGTCAGATAGCGGTAATCAATCAGGTCTCGCGGGCGAACACCGTTGATGCTGAGCAACTGATCGCCGGGTTCGAAACCGAGCTCCTCACCGATCGAACCAGGCTCCACCGATGCGACGACTGCAGGCTGGGGCTGGCGACCAGCACTGGACGGATCGAGAGCGGCAACAGCCACACCTGCGGAAGGTTCATTCCACACGAGATGGATTCAACTGATGTCAGTTTGAGCCAGGGCCGGCCCACCAGACCAGCAGAAGGATTCCAAAAAGCAAGCGATAGATCACAAACACCCAGGTGCTGTGTCGCTGCAGAAACTTGAGCAACCAGTCGATGGCCAGCCACGAAACCACCGCAGCGGAAACGATGCCCACCAACAGAGGCAGAACACCGCCCGCACTGGGCTCCGAGAACGCATCCTTGAGCTCCACCAACCCTGCAATGGTGATGGCTGGGATTCCGAGCAGAAACGAGAACCGAGCGGCATCAGGACGTTTCCAACTGTCAAACAGCGAGGCCGTCAGAGTGCTGCCGGAGCGGGAGACACCAGGGATCAGCGCCAGAACCTGAGCCAATCCCACAACCAGTCCATCGCGGCCCTGCACCTGATCGAGCAGCTTGGAACGTGGTCCAAGCCGTTCTGCAAGAGCAAGAAGCAGAGCCATCAGAATGGAGACCCCGGCAATCGCAGGCACGCTGCGCAACGGCGAGGTTTCGTAACCAGGCCAATACAACTTGATCGCAAGTCCGGCGAAGAGGATGGGCAGGGTTCCGATTGCCATGGCGATCCCCAGTCGTGCCTCAGGCTCGCGCCACTGCCCTCTCAGAAGTGCACCACTGATGCCGCGAAGCACACCAGCCAGATCCTTTCTGAAATAAGCGATCACCGCCACGATGCTGCCCAGTTGAATCACAGCGGTCACCGAGACACCGGGATCGCCCCACCCGGCGAGAACCGGCACGATTTTCAGGTGAGCCGTGCTGCTGATGGGCAGAAACTCCGTGAGCCCCTGCACGACGCCGAGAACGAAATCTCTCCAGATGGCTTCAAGAAGACCGGGCTCCGACACCGCAGATTCCAAGGGTTGGGTGGTCGGACGCTATGCCCAACAGGCCGAGGACGCCAGTCCTGCTGAACATTGAGGGCTGAGCCCTCAGACAGGCTCGAATCTTCTAAGGTTTCGTTTCTTTCTTCACATTGCGGAGGTACGGCCTTGTCCAGCGGGCTGATGCAAAACCCAACCGCGGGCAGGGAGAGGCTCTCTGCCACTGCGGTTCTGGCATCCCTCCCGTTTTGGGCGTCTGTGCTCGTGGTGATGCCTGTGTTCGTCCAGGCCCCATGGGTCCGTCAGCAACCATTTAGCGCTTGTTTGTTTGGACTCGCTCTGACAGTCGCGGGAATCCTGTTGAGCCTTAAGGCTGATCGGAGCGAACAGCGCGATCTTGGAGCCCTCATTCTGGGATTCAGCGGCAGCTGGATGGCTGGAAGTTTGTTTTGGGGATGGTTGCCAGCCCACCCGGTTCTGCATTTGCCTGTGGAAGCATTCGCCCTTCCTCTGGCGCTCGCAGGACTGACGACCCGTTGGCGCTGCGCAGGCGCTTTCTACCTGACATCCCTCATCGGAACAGCCTTCACCGATCTTTCGATGGCCATGTCCGGGGTGATGACCCTCTGGCCCGACGTGGTGACGGCCACGGCCGACCAAGCTCCTGAACTGTTGAGAGCGGCTGCCGCTCAGGTCCTCACACCGAAGTCTCTTGTCGTGGTGATCCTGGCAGCGGCGGTGATTACAAAACTCGTTGCCGAATGCCGCACCCGCGCTGATCGGCTTGGAGACAGCTCGACCGCATGGGCGATTGCGACCTCGGTGCTGTTCACCACCTTGGTGATTGACGGGGTGTTCTTGGGGGTTTCCCTGCTGGCTCCAAGCCTGAGCGGGCTCATCTGAAACGAACTGCAAAAACCCTGGGGCTTTCTGCGATAGCCAGGGAAGAGCACTTGTAATGTTTGCTGGTCGGTTCTTCCGGCATCATCCCGATCCGATTCTCAGACGGAGAATTTCATGAAGCGTCTGCTGTCCTGGCTGACAGGTCTCGTCGTCATGGCTGGCTTGCTGTTTTGTTTGGCCACCCCATCAGGCGTTCAGGCCGCTGACATTCGCAATGTGGCTGACGACAAAATCGCCGAACGCGGCGACAAGGTTGATCTGAACAACTCTTCCGTGCGGCGTTTCCAGCAGTTCCCTGGGATGTACCCAACGCTCGCTGGAAAAATTGTGCTGGGCGGTCCTTACGAGAGCGTGGATGATGTGCTTTCACTTGATCTCACCGAGCGCCAGAAGGAGCTTTTTGAGAAGTACCGCGAGAATTTCACTGTGACCGAGGCGTCGATCGCCCTGAACGAGGGCTTCGACAGGATTAACGACGGTCAATACCGCTGAACAATGCGAAAGAGTCGATTCGCCGGAACTGCCGGTGATTGACGACAGGCTCCGATGAGCAGAACGCGATCAACATCCCAGGATCCGATCCACAGCGGCCCCTGGGATGTTGTGGTTGTTGGAGCAGGTGCAGCTGGTCTGATGACCTGCCTGGAGTTGCCTCCTGACCTGAATGTTCTCCTTCTCAACAGAAATACCGGGAGGCGTTCGTCGAGCCGCTGGGCTCAAGGAGGCATCGCCGCTGTCACAAGCCCAGAAGACTCTCAGCTGTTCCACGGTGACGACACTCTGAAAGCCGGGGCAGGACTGTGTGACGGCAATGCCGTCCGCCTTCTGGTGGACCAGGCTCCCCACTGCGTCGAGCGCCTGCTCTCCCTTGGCATGGCATTCGATCGCAATCCCGACGGATCTCTGGCGACGACGCTTGAGGCCGCCCACAGCCGCCATCGGGTGCTTCACGTTCAGGACCGCACCGGCAGAGCCTTGGTGGATGTGCTCCGAGAGCGCGTCGAGGCCAGACCAGGACTGGTCCACCGCCGCGGGGTGCGGGTCACACAGCTCTGGGTTGAAGACCACCGCTGTTGCGGTGTCCAGATTCTTGATGGCCCATGGCTCCACTGGATTTCAGCCCGAGCGGTCGTTCTGGCCACAGGTGGAGGTGGACATCTCTACACCAACACCACGAATCCAACCCAGGCCTGCGGGGAAGGAGTCGTTCTCTCGTGGCAAGCCGGTGCTGCTGTCGACGATCTCGAATTTATTCAGTTCCATCCCACGGCGCTGAAACTCGCTGACGCGCCCTGCTTCCTGATTTCAGAAGCTGTGCGTGGCGAAGGCGCCGTACTGGTGGATCCATCTGGACGCAGTCCTGTGGCAACACTTCCCCAACGCGATCTTGCGCCACGTGATCAGGTCAGCCGAGCCCTGCTCCGATGCATGCGCGCCCAGGGACTGAAAAGCCTGGGGCTGGATCTTTCTCCAATTCCCTCAGAACAGGCAAAACGACGCTTCCCAACGATTCTTGAGCGCTGCAGGGAGTACGGACTCCATCCTTTGCAGAGTCCGATCCCGGTGGCACCAGCCGCGCACTACTGGATGGGAGGGGTCGCCACGGATCTGCAGGCTGCCACAACGATTCCCGGGCTCTTCGCTGTCGGGGAGGTGGCTTGCACAGGAGTGCACGGTGCCAACAGGCTGGCCAGCAACTCATTAATGGAGTGTCTTGTCTTTGCAGGCAGGCTCAGGGACATCGCGCTCAACGACACACACCCGTCAAGGCGCTCAACCCAAGAACTGGAAGCATTCCGAACAAAGGATCCGATGCCATCGCCGGGGCCTGCCGCGGAGGCCCTGAACCGATCGATCGACGCACTCCGATCAGCCTGCTGGGATACAGCAGGAGTCGATCGAAACGTGAGCGGGATGCGGCAGACCTTGCGGGAGGTCCTCAAGGCCAACGCCGCGCTGCAATGCAGCCCGCTGCTTGAGGCGATGCGCAATCAGGAGAACGATCGCTGCTTCCAGCTGGAGGAAACCTGCCGCAGCCAACTCAATCTTCTTCTTGATCTTCACCATCGTCAGCAAGCAAGTCAACTGCTGCTGGAGGCCTGTCTCTTCCGCACCGAAAGCAGAGGAGGCCACTACCGCAGTGATTCTCCGGCATCGCTCCCGCAATGGCGATGCCACAGCCGCCAGGTGAAGGGCAAAAGCATCCACACCCGTCCAGTCATCGATTGAAGGAAGGGACCCGGCTTTCCACCTCAAAAGTCAGTTCCACCTTTGAAACCGGAAAGACGAGCAAGCACGTCCAAAGGCTTGACACCTGAATCCAGTTTCCCGTTAATTTCCCAGGTGGGGAAACCTTCAATCTTTTTGCTCTCACAGAGTGCACGCTGACTGTTCTGACCATCCGCAGCACACTCAATCACCGTGAGCTTCTTCGCTGCTTCCTGTCCAAACTCCTGTTTCTGATCGTGGCAATGGGGGCACCAGTAGGCGCTGTACATCACGGCTCCGTTTGCGGTGAGATGTTCAGCCAGAGCCACCTTCTCCGGAGTGCTTTCGGTCGTGACCAGAGGAGGGGCTCCAGGGCCAGTCACTGCCGCTTCCGGCCGCTCAGGATCGAGAACGGAGGCCCAGATCAGACTTCCCAGAAGCACGGCCAGAGCCAGAAGAACACCTCGGAAGAAGAGCTTGGATGGGTCATCCCAGCCACCGCCAACCACAGCGAGAATCAATAGAAGAATGGACAGGGTGGCGGAGAGAGCGCAGAAGAAACAGAACGCCTGAATCTTGAAGACCATCAGACCGACCAGCACAAGGCTGAAGACCGCCATGCCGAGGGACACGACGAACAGCCCCCACCAGGTGCGCCGCGAGAGATCACCGCGGTTTTCGGAAAGCCCTGGCAACAGAGGGACCAGCGCCATGATCAAGACAGCCAGATAAGCCAAAACACCCGCAAACGAGAGCGGAAGACTGAAGCCATCGCCTTGAAAGAGGGTTCCCCAGGGACTGTTGAGCACCTTGTCGCAACCGTCCGCCCCCATCGGGCAGGTGAGGTTGCCCAGCAAGCCCCAGCGTTTCAATGTGATCGACCCGGTATCGATCACACCCACGGTGGCTAGCACCGCCATTGCAATCCGCACCCATTTGGAGCCCTGGTCCTGGCGACGTCGGCTGGTGAGTCTGCTGGCGGCCATGCGAACTGCAGAGAATGAGTGAATTGTGGCAGTAGTGAGGACGGGATTTAAGGTGATTGATTAATTCACAATGCCCATGTCCCCGGACCCAAGTCCTGGCCGCGACGGGGCCAGCTTCAGACCAACCGTGGCATTCGCCCATCTGGGCTGCGAAAAGAACCGAGTCGATACCGAACACATGCTCGGTCTTCTCAGCGAGGCGGGCTACGGGGTGAGCAGCGATGAATCCGACGCCAACGTGGTGGTTGTGAACACCTGCAGCTTCATTCAGGACGCCAGAGAGGAATCCGTCCGGACGCTGGTAGGGCTGGCGGAGCAGGGAAAGGAACTGATCATTGCCGGCTGCCTGGCCCAACACTTTCAGGAAGAGCTTCTCGAGTCCTTGCCGGAAGCGAAAGCGATTGTGGGAACAGGCGACTACCAGCACATCGTGGAAGTGCTTGAAAGGGTGGAGGCCGGCGAACGGGTGAACCGCGTCAGCAGCACGCCCACGTTCGTGGCTGATGAACGACTTCCACGCCACCGAACCACCGGCGAGGCCGTGGCTTATCTGAAAGTTGCCGAAGGCTGTGACTACCGCTGTGCTTTCTGCATCATTCCCCACCTGCGAGGGAATCAGCGCTCAAGACCGATCGAATCAATCGTGGCTGAAGCCCATCAGCTGGCCGCAGAAGGCGTAAAAGAACTGATCCTGATCAGCCAAATCACCACCAATTACGGTCTGGACCTCTACGGACGTCCGCGATTGTCCGACCTGCTGAAGGCCCTCGGGGAGGTGGAAATTCCCTGGATCCGCGTTCACTACGCCTACCCGACAGGCCTGACCGACGAGGTGATCAGTGCGTATCGAGACGTGCCCAATGTGCTGCCTTATCTGGATTTGCCTCTGCAGCACAGCCATCCAGACGTCCTGCGCGCCATGAATCGCCCCTGGCAGGCCGATGTGAACGAGCGACTGCTCGATCAGATCAGAAACCAGTTGCCCGATGCGGTGCTGCGCACCACCTTGATCGTCGGCTTCCCAGGTGAAACTCAGGAGCAGTTTGAGCATTTGGCGGGTTTTCTGGAGCGGCAGCGATTTGATCACGTTGGGGTGTTCACTTTTTCGCCAGAGCAGGGAACAGCTGCCGCGGAGTTACCCGATCCCGTTGATGCCGACATCGCCTTGGCCAGAAAAGATCGTCTGATGACACTTCAGCAACCCATTTCTGCTGAAGCAAATGCTCGCTGGGTGGGACGCACGGTGGATGCCCTGATCGAACAGCACAACCCAGACACCGGCGCCATGATCGGTCGTTGTGCACGATTCGCGCCAGAGGTGGATGGAGAGGTTCACATCGAACCGAGGGCGGATGGATTGCAGGCGGCTCCAGGCACCATGATCCCCGTTCAAATCACTGGATCGGACATCTACGACCTCCGCGCCGAGATCGTGGGAGCTGCATCGATGGTGGCCTCGGCACGGTCCAGCCTGTGAGCGCGCGTGGACTGCACGAACGCCAACGCATCATTTTCCTCATCGTTTCCGGTGTCAGCACCGCCGGATCCTTCGCCGGATTAACGGCGAAGGGCTGGATCCTGATGGATGAAACGGCCGCACCAATGGTGCTGGCGCTTCACTTCGCTGCCCTGTCTCTGCCAACACTTCTGGTGAGCGGACCGGCAGGAGTCCGCACCGATCGCATCGGCTGTCAAACGGTGTTGGTTCAGGCGCAATGGGCACTGCTGGGATCAGGCCTTGTCGGAGCCTTGGCCATTCCCCTTCTGGATGGATTGCCTCAGGTGCTGATGCTTCTGGCCAGCACGCTTCTGGTGGGAATCGCCGGAGCCTATGAACTCACCGCCCGCAACAAATACTGCGCACTGCTTGTTGACGACAACGCCCAGCTTGCTCCCTACCTGACCAGTTTCTCTGTGGTCTTCAATGTGGGGAAGTTGGTTGGGCCGCCCATCGGTGGCTGGCTGGTCACACTCACCGGTCCGGCCACGGCGCTGACCCTCGATGCGGCCACCTATCTGCTTCCGATTGCAAGCGTGATCTGGCTTCTTCATCCTCGGCTCGAGCGAGAGCAGCGCAGCACCTCAGCGGAGGAATCGTCGCTTGGAGTGGCGTGGAGAGACTGCGGCTCAACATTGCGCCGTGTCGTTCTGTTCACTGGAATGATGTGCGTTGTCGGCTTTTTCCACCCGGGCCTTGCCCCCTTGATCGCAGCCCAGGAGCTAGGAAGTGATCCCATGGATCTTGGTCTTTTCACCAGTGTTCTGGCCTTGGGAAGCATTGCCGGAGGACTCGTGCTTCAACGGAACAGCCACCGCTTCTGCAGACGACCAACCCTCACGCTGGCGGGGTTTGCACTGGTGACAGCTGTCGCTCAGCTTGGGATGGCACGAGGAGGAAACGTTCCCTTCGTGCTGTTGATGACGCTGTTGATCGGTGCAGGAACAGCCGGACTCCTGAGCAGCAGCAACCTCATCACTCAGGTGGGATCCAACCAAATGCTTCGAGGCCGCATGGCTGGCCTCAGTCAGATCGCCTTTCTCGGTGGTGGTGGGATCAGCGGGCTGATCGCCGCTCAACTGAGCATCAGTGTTGGCCTTCCTGCCACATTCGCCATCACAGGAGGAATCGGAATGGTGCTCGCCCTGATGGAAATTCGCAGCCGAGGGGGCACCGTTTTGACGGAGATCAAATCAGTTTGATTCCCTTCAGGACGAAGGTGATGGCGGCTGCAGTGACAAGACCTGTGCCCACTAACCCCAGATAGATGACGACTCCCATAGCGATCACAAATTGCTGATCCATTAGATCAGAGATCGGGGCTTCAAAGGAAAGATCCCGCCTAAGCTTGCATGCAACGAAATCAAAAGGGATCGGACGGGTCTGCACGCAGGGTCGACCGTCAGCAACAGAGCTCAACCACGCGACCCGGATCATGCGCACCCTGTTCATCTACCCACTGTTCCCGAAAACGTTCTGGAGCTACGAAAAAATTCTCGAGCTTGTGAACCGCAAGGTGCTACTCCCGCCCCTCGGGCTCGTGACAGTGGCTGCGCTTCTCCCCCAGGAGTGGGAGATGAAGCTGGTGGACCGCAATGTCCGCGAGATCACCGAAGCCGAGTGGGACTGGGCGGAGTTGGTGGTGATCTCCGGAATGATCGTTCAGAAGGACGACATGCAGGCTCAGATCGAAGAAGCGAAACGACGCGGCCTCCCTGTGGCCGTAGGGGGGCCCTACGCCAGCTCGACACCCGATGCACCCGAAATCGCAGACGCTGATTTCAAGGTGCTCGATGAAGGGGAGATTACCCTTCCGATGTTCGTTGAGGCGATCCTGCGGGGAGACAGCAGCGGACGCTTCAGCGCTGAAGGGGACAAGCCGGATGTGACATCCACACCCGTTCCCCGATTCGATCTCCTTGAACTCGACGCTTATGACTCCATGAGCGTTCAGTTCTCCAGAGGCTGTCCCTTCAACTGCGAGTTCTGCGACATCATCGTTCTCTACGGACGCAAACCGCGCACCAAAACACCAGAACAGTTAGTTGCCGAGCTTCAGTCCCTCTACGAGCTCGGCTGGAGGCGCTCCATCTTCCTGGTGGACGACAACTTCATCGGCAACAAGCGCAATGCCAAGTTGCTGCTCCCTGAGATCAAGCGCTGGCAAGAGGAGCGGGGCTATCCCTTCAGCTTTGCCACTGAAGCTTCAGTGGATCTCGCCGATGACGACGAAATGATGAGAATGATGCACGAAGCACGCTTTGAAAGCGTGTTTCTTGGCATCGAGACTCCTGACGAAGCCAGCCTCGAAACCTCACGAAAGATTCAGAACACGCGCAACCCGCTGGATGCGGCTGTGGATCGCATCACAGCCAATGGCATCCGCGTGATGGCTGGTTTCATCATCGGATTTGATGGAGAGAAAACTGGTGCGGGCCGTCGCATCGTGGACTTCGTCACGCGCACGGGAATCCCCGCAGCGATGATGGGCATGCTGCAGGCTCTGCCCAATACAGCTCTCTGGTATCGACTCGAAAAAGAGGGGCGCCTGATTCAGGACAAGGACGCCGCCAAAGGCGTGAATCAGACCAACCTCTTGAATTTCAAACCGACGAGACCGATTCGGGACATCGCCAATGAATACGTAGAGGCTTTCTGTGCCCTGTACGAGCCCAATGCCTACATGGACAGGGTGTATTCCTACTACCTGAAAATGGGTGCTCCCCGTTGGAAGGCAGCCGCCAAGCTGCCGACCTGGACTGACCTGCGGGCTCTGTCGATCGTGATTTGGCGCCAAGGTCTAAAGCGGGACACCCGTGGGCGCTTCTGGCGTTACATGCTGGGTATGGCGATGCAGAATCCGGCTCTTCTGGAGCAATTCCTCGTGGTTCTTGCTCACAACGAGCACTTCCTCGAATACCGCTCGATTGTTCAGCGTGAAATCCGGGAACAGCTCGAGTCACTACCTCCTGAGGAACCCAGCGCGTCCCGGGAACTTCAACCGGTCTGAGAACGAGGGCTTCGTTGAAAGCGGCTCAATCCTGAACGTACGTCGCTCCTTTCAACAGACACTCTTCTGCTTTCTGAAGTTCCCGTCCAAGATAAAGAGCATGGTCAAGACGGCTCACCGGATGGGGACCTTCGCCTTCGGTGAGCGCGATTCCCAGCTCTTTGGCCGTTCGTCCTCGATAACAAACGGCAGGAGTGCGTTGGCGTCCCCCCCGGCAACTGAGCACCTCACCGGTCTCTGGATCGGTGGCTCGGCCTTTGGAGTCCACATCATTGCGATAGTGCTCAGCCACTAACTCCTCGGCATCTTCATCAACCCGAATCAGAAAATATCCGCTGGGATCCAGGGCGATGAAACGCTGGGAAAGCTGATCATCAAGAGAGAGGGTGCCATCTGTCATCAGATCACACTACGAATCCGAAGGTCTGCGCACCAAATCAGGAGGTTGAGCACGGAAAGGAAGATCCGCATTGATGGCCTCGATCTCCTCCCGCATCAAGGCATTGGCACGCGGGAGCCATGAACGGATCAAAGCGTCCATCTGCGGGTCATACCAGCGGTGAAGGCTGGTGCGGGCCATGGCTGAAAAGCCTCGTCGCAGCTTGTGGCTTCCACCAGCCCCTGGATCGAAACTCACCAACCCCTGCTGCAGAGCCCACTCAATCGGTGCGTAGTAACACACCTCAAAGTGCAGGCAATCAATCTCCTCATCACTTCCCCAGTAGCGACCCCAGAGATGCCGGGCGTCTCTGACGCAAAGCGACATGGCAACAGGGAGGTCCACATCTCCACGATGGGCACTGAAGAGCACAACATGCTGAGCAAGTGAGGGCTCACACAGTTGATCAAAGAAGCTTGAATCCAGATATTTGCTACCCCAGGCCCCCCAGCGAGCACAGTGCTGCTCGTAGAAATCGTGCATTCTCGCGACCAAAGCAGGGCTGAGGGAGTCACCAGTGATCGGTGTCACGGTGACTCCTGCATTGCGAACGGCCTTGCGTTCGCGTTTGATGTTGCGACGCTGATTGGCATTGAAACCAGCGAGATAATCGCTGAAAGTCTGCTGTCCGTCAGCGGACCACTGACTCTGCTGATTCAGCCAGCTAGCGCAGCCTGCGGCTTCAGCCAGGGGCCGCCACGCAGGATCCACATAGAGAAAATTACAACTGAGAATTCCATGCCGAGCAGCGAAGTCATCGATCAGGCTCATCATCAAAGTGGTGAGCTCCTTGGCGTCTTCGCTGGCGGCTAGATGGAAGCGATATCCCTGCACAGGGCTGACTGGACTCATCCCGATCAATTTCGGGTAGTAACGAAGCCCCAGATCCCCTGCTAAGCGCGCAAAGGACTGATCGAAGATGAATTCTCCATAGCTGTGACCCTTGAGATACAGAGGGGCCACAGCAACGAGCTGGTCGTCGTGACGCCACAACGACAGGTGCAGGGGCTGCCAGCCCTGGTCGGGGGAGACGCTGCCTGAACGCTCCAACGCCAACAGCCATCTCCAGCGGTAAAAAGGAGAAACCTGATCACCGACCAGATCATTCCACCGCTCTTCCGGGATCTCGCTGATGCTTCGATGCCAGCGAGCCGAGAGAGACGTCATCTCACGCCAAAACACACGCCTGAAAGAACCCTAACCAGGGGAATGGCAGGAAGCGAAGATCATGGAATTGCAACGCCAAACCGAAATCGCTAGTCAATCCAGAGATTGATGACTGACTCTATCGATTCAGAATGATGCCACCAACAGACTGCGGCTGGACCGTTCGGAACAATCTCAAGCGATAATTTCATAACCAATCATCGCAATGGTTTTCGAAACATAGTCAAGTTCAATCTCATCCACACTCACACCAAGGATGACAGCCTTAACATCCGAGCCCTTGACAATCCATGCGTCATCTCCACGCTGCTCTTTTTGAGTTGCCCCGCAACCGCAGAAAGTGATCACATCATCAATCTCAAAATCCGTGATCGTGACATGGCCTTGACCGCCATTAACAGTCACGAAGGTATCCCTACCTTTCCCCCAGAAGCCCGGTCCCGGTCAAACCCTTCTCCGGCCGAAATCCTGTCATCACGACCGCTTGCCCAGATCTTGTTATCCCCTGCAGAGACTCTCACACGGTAATTAATATCCTTCAATCCAGTGAGGAAGTCCATTGCGGACGTACCCTCATCCGAGAGAATTTAATCATCGTTCCAAGCCAACTAATTGGCTTTTAGCCATAAAAAGAATCAGCCACTAATCAATGATCTTTTTTCAGCTTCTCTGCACTGAAGCTGATTGCATACTCAACTCAATGACCGCTGACGTTCATAGCGCAATACAACCTCTTGATCCTCCAGGATCTCCACACCTGCGCAAGACCAGGCCTTGGGAGAACCCAGGCAGTCAGGAAGACAAAAGCCCGTCGTCGGCACCCACGTTTTGTCACCTCCCAACAAACGCGGAGTCATCGTCAGCTGCAATGCATCCACACAGTCCTGTTGCAACAGATCGGCTGCCAGCTGCGCACCACCAAGGAGGGTCAGGTTGAGCACTCCTTCCTCATGCAGGGCAGCCAACCGTGAAGGCCAATCTTCCACAGCAGGGATCCAGCGATCAAAACCTCTGGATTGGGGGGGAATCGGGGCTAGTAACCAGCGTGAAAGGGGCTGGCGGAAAAAAGGCCAATCCTCCGGAAATGCACTCTCATTGCTGACCAACACAGCATGAGGCTGTGCCGAGCGCCCCTGATCCAGGCGCTGTTGCACCAACACCGGATCGCGGATGAGGCATGTACACCGATGAGTGCGCAAGGTTCCAGCACCGATTAAAGCGGCATCACTGCTGGTGAGGGCTTCCTCAAGAACACGACGATCGCCGCGACCACCGAGATGGGAGGCTCCTCCACTTGGGAAAGCCAGCCGACCATCAAGACTGATTGCAAGCACTAAGCGGACCGTCGGGCGACTGGTCACCGTCCTAATACTCAGGCAGAGGCCAGTACTGCCAATGCGGGAGGAGTCATCTCAAGCTCAGGCACTTCGGCATAGACCTCAGCTGCATTGTTCGGGCTCTCCTGCAAACGCACCTTATGGAGGCTGGCGCCGATCGCTTTGATTGGGCTGGAAAGCCTGTCGGCGATGTGCAGAGCGATGTTTTCCGCTGTCGGGACACACTCCGCGAAAAAGGCGACGTCCTTGTTGAGAAAGGTGTGGTCGAAAGGCTCCACCACCAGATCATCCACAAGACGCTGAAGCGCGGAAAGATCGCAGACCATGCCGGTACGGGGGTCGATCGCACCGCGCACGGTCACGTCCACCAGATAGTTGTGACCGTGACCATGGGGACGGGCACATTTGCCATAGATCCGCTCATTTTCTTCCTGGCTCAGCTCCGGTCTGGCCAGACGGTGAGCGGCAGCGAAATGGGTACGGATGGTGAGGAAGGCGTCCATGGGATGTCCGAGGTAGTCGGCCCAGAGGCCCGGTTGTTCGTAGAGGCGCAGTGCCGTGATCGGCAGGTGCGGTGCAAGCCGCTGCCAGATGCGATGCACAAGAGCCTCAGTGGTCGGCAGGCAGCCTTCCGGTCTTGACACATCAAAATCAGGCCAGGCTTCGTTCAGGAAGCGGAAGTTGAGCTGATCGGTGACCTCCTTGCGGATGGCGTGTTTCACCTCAGAAAGATTGAGCACCATGCCATCGGCATCAAGGCCACCAGCCATCGACACGATCAGCTCGTAATTGTGTCCATGACCTGGAGCCAGCGCACAGGCACCAAAGCGTGCCGTGTTGTCATCAGCTGAGAGTTCCGGCAACCAGTAGCGATGACTGGCGCTGAAACAGGCTCGACGGGTGATCACACATCCGCGACCCTGACCATGCCGGGAAATCGACTTCGTTTCAGTCATGTGAAGGTCCGGCCGGCAGGCATCCTAATGAGCTAACGGCAATTCGGAGCCATGGTGGATTCCACCCCATCCCTCAGACAGCGGCTCGGCGGCCGCAACCTGTATCTCGTCGGAATGATGGGGAGCGGCAAAACCAGCACCGGTCGACCTCTCGCTCAACGCTTGGAGTACGGCTTCGTAGATGCCGATGCCGTGATTGAGCAAGCCGCTGGCTGCACGATTCCCGAAATCTTCAAACGCGATGGTGAAACCGGTTTCCGCAACCTCGAAACTCAGGTGCTCAGTGCCATCAGCCAGCGCCACTCCCTTATCGTGGCCACAGGCGGTGGCGCAGTGACCCGGCCGGAGAACTGGGGTGCGATGCACCAGGGCATCGTGATCTGGCTGGACGTGAAACAGGAACAATTGTTGAAGCGACTCGAGCAGGACGACACCCCTCGCCCCCTGCTGCAAGAGGAGGATCCGGCGATGGTCCTGGAGACCCTCATGACGGCACGCCGGCCGATGTATTCGGAAGCTGATCTCACGGTGGTGATCGATGCTGAGCAGCCGGAAGAGGTGGCGGACGGAATTCTGAAACTGCTGCCAACGCTGATCCAGGACCCCCCAAAGCAGCGACCCGATTGACCATCAACTCTGAGGCGGCTCCAGGCGGACGGCATACCACTGCAGGCAAACCCCTGGGGAGATCTCCAGTTCACAGGCGGTGTCGATCAGGCGCTCTGCGGCCTCGATTGCACCGTCGCATCCACGGAGATCCTCTGGCCATGGACTGAGATCCATCAATCGTTGGACCAACCATGTCAACGTATCGGCAGCGCTGAGCAGCTGCTCCGCCTTGCCGGGCTCAAGCACCACATAGTGGTCAAGCGATCGAATCAGGGGGTCAGACATGAAGCGACGGCTCTTGCAGGTGATGGTCACCATGCTGCTGCAGCTCTGCATCGCAACGGGTGCTGACGCCGCCGAACAGACCGAGGCATCACTGCTGGAACGACGCGCGATGGACTGGCCCGAATGGTCACTGCCAGCGCCTCTACCCAGGCCTCGTGCCCGTCAGGATCTGATTTATCCCATCTGGTTCGAAGGCGACTGGCAGGTCAGCAGTGAAACACTCGCTCCCGATGGCTCAATCCTTGAAAGTGAGCCGCCTCTCGTCCACAGAGCACGCTTTCAACGCAATCGCCATGGAGAACTGGTCGGGGACAGACCCTTCAACGCCAGAGCCATCGGCAAGGCACTGCTGGGGGACAAACTGCTGTCGGTTGAACAGGATCCCGAGCGTGTGAACCGTCAACTCGCAAGGCTCAGCGGTGATGTTCTGCTGGAGACCAGCGTGATCGGCCGTCGTGAGGCCGTCGTTTCTTCAGAAAGCGGCGTGGAAGGGTTCCTAAGTGATGAACTCGTGCTCCAGATCGTTCATGGCCCGGGGGCTCCCCGCCTCAGCAGGATCGAAACGCTCACTCATTACGACCAGTGCGCAGCCGGTATCTGTGCCGATCAACGCCAAGTCAGTTACGGCCCCCCTGGCCTGCAGACAGATCAGAGTCTCGCCGGACGCAGCAGCAGGTTCCGGCTAGTTCTCACTCGGTTGCCGCAGGATCCCGTTGAATGAGCTGAGCCTCCAGCTGATCGCGCCACTGGAACAACGACTGCAGGCGGGGATGGTCGCTCAGGCCAGGAACGCCGCGGCCAGCCAAACCGTCTCCGGAGGAGCCGGGAAAGCGAAGCAGGGAAAGCTGAGCCGCGATCGCCAGATCAGCCAGAGTCAGTGTGTTGCCGACCAGATAACCGTTGTCGCCGAGACCATCGGCCAGAGCCATGAGACTGGACAACATTGATGCCCTCTGCTCCTGGCCGAGCAGCTCACCAAGGGTGCTCAACCATCCACCCGGAAGCCCAGACATCAGCTGACGGACGGGCGATGGGAGGTCATCAGGGAGAAGAGCCAATCTGAGTTGAGAGTCATCGACTGCCGCCTGAAGCAATGCAGCCCTGGCTGCCGCCGCCAGGGTCGTGTCGGCCCAATCTTCGATCAGCTCCACCTGGGCTCTCTGAAGAGGATCGGACGGAAGCAGGGAAGGCTCGGGTTGAAGCGTGTCGAGGTAACGGCAGATGGCGCTGGAATCTGCGAGCACCTGATCACCATCCACCAGGACCGGGACCTGTCGCTGGCCAGACAGTCGAAACACAGAGAGTTGCCCCAGCCCCGGAGTGACCTCGACCTCACGGAAACTCAGGTCTTTTGCGTGGAGCGTCATCCGCACTTTCAGGCAGAACGCCGAGTGGCGGAACTGATGGAGCTCCAACATGTCCAAGCCGGGTCAGGGACCGGCAGAGTAGCCATCACAAACGGATTGATGCCATCGCCATGCGCGAGTTCTTCGTCAATGTGACGCGCTACCCGCGCTATCTGATCGCGTTCAGCCTCGGCGTGCTGAATTCCGTCGCGGAACCCCTGGCCCGTCGGCGAAGCAATCCCGTCACGGCTGTGGCCCTGGTCGGAGCCCTCGTCAGTGGCTTCATCAGCCTCGGGCTTGTGTTGCGTGCCATGGTGTCCTCAACACCAATGAGCTGAGATGGCTCCTGGACGCCGGGTTGAACGTGTCGCAGCTCTGATCCGCAAGGAGACGAGCGAATTGCTGATCAATGGCATCCGCGATGAGCGGGTGCATCAGGGGCTGATCAGCATCACCGAAGTAGAAGTGAGCGGTGATCTTCAGCACTGCAAGATCTTCGTCAGCGTGCTGGCCGACGCCGACTGCAAAGCCCAGGTAATGGAGGGACTCCAAGCGGCCAGCGGCTTCCTGCGGGGCGAACTCGGTCGCCGCCTGCAGATGCGGCGAGCACCGGAAGTGGTCTTCCACCTCGACCGTGGCCTGGAGAAGGGGGCCTCCGTTCTCGGACTGCTCGGGGACCTCGAGCGTGAACGCCAGGAGCGTGGCGAGATCCCTGCAGGCAGTGACGACGCTCAGAACAGCCACGACAATGAACGCAGCTGAGCAGCGGCGGGCGGTGTCCAAGCTGCTGGTGGTGAGAGCCAGCGGTCATGCCGGCGATCAGCAGCGGCGATACCCCCGATGGGAACTCAGCAATGAGGAGCTGCAACGCCACCTTGAAAACGGCGTCGGCGGCGTGATCCTGCTGGGGGGGACAGCCACGGAACTGCAGCAGCGCTGCCGGACGCTGCGCTCCTGGTCCGGTGGTGAGAATCTGCTGCTCTGTGCCGACGTGGAGGAAGGGGTTGGCCAGCGCTTCGAGGGCGCCACCTGGCTGGTCCCACCGATGGCCTTGGGCCGATTGCAAGCGAACGACCCGGCGAAGGCGATGCTCCTTGCGGAACGCTACGGACGCTGCACCGCTGACCAGGCTCGCCGATGCGGACTCAACTGGGTCCTGGCACCGGTCTGCGATGTCAACAGCAACCCAGACAATCCGGTGATCAATGTGAGGGCCTGGGGCCAGGTCCCTGAAGCCGCAGGTGCGCTAGCTGAAGCCTTCCAGCGCGGTCTTCAGGCCGGGGGCGTTCTCGGTTGCGCCAAACATTTCCCAGGACACGGCGACACCGCTCAGGATTCCCATCTGGAGCTGCCGGTGCTGAGGCATTCCCGGGAGCGGCTCGAACAGATCGAGCTCAGGCCGTTCCGCAGACTCATCGCGGCTGGGGTTGAGAGCGTGATGACAGGGCATTTGGTGATTCCGGTTCTCGATCAGGAGCGGCCCGCGACCCTGTCTCCCAACGTGCTGAACAACCTGCTGCGAAAGTCTCTTGACTTCCAGGGATTGATCGTTACCGATGCCCTGGTGATGGAGGCGATCACAGGTCTAGTCGGTCCGGGTGAGGCTGCCGTGCAGGCCTTTGAAGCAGGGGCTGACCTGATCCTGATGCCCGCCGATGCCGACGAAGCCATTGACGCCCTCTGCTCTGCCCTCGCCAGCGGGCGCATTCCCTCCCAGCGCCTCGAGCAGTCTCTTCAGAGACGCAGGGACGCGCTGCAACGCTGCATCGGGGATCAGAACAGGACTGAAGGGATTTCCACGCAGGATGCCGTCGAAACCATCAATTCTGTCGAAACCAACGACGAACACCGGTTCGCCCTTGAGTTGGTGAGCGCCACCCTCGAAGTTCAGGGACCAAGCCCAATCCAGGCTGCGCCCAATGGCGGTGTGACCCTCATCCGGGTGGATGGAGCGCTGGCCTCCCCGTTCCTGCGCCCTGAAGCGCCGGCCATCGGCTGGCCCGCACGCCGCGGGTTCAGGCCGATCATCTGCCACGAGCTTGGAATCAGCCCTTGGCATGACCCTCCCCAGGAGGACGATCCATTGGCCCTCGACCGCCTCGGGGAAGGACCGGTTTTGCTTCAGCTTTTTCTACGCGGCAATCCCTTCCGCGCAGGCCGGGATCGTGATGACCCTTGGCCGGCAGCCATCCGCCAGCTCTTGAGACTGAACCGCCTGGCAGCGCTGGTGGTGTATGGCTGCCCTTACCGGTGGGAGAGCCTGCGAGCGCTTCTCCCCGGCACCATTCCCGCCGCCTACAGCCCTGGGCAGATGACCGAGGCTCAGCAGATGCTGATGGGCCGGTTGCTGGGGGACGAGCACACGCTGGAGCTGGGCAACGAATTCACCGACTGAACGGCACTAATCTCAGCGCCAGTGCGAGACGACGTCATGCTCAGCCTCTCGATGATCGTCCGCGACGAAGCCGAGCGCATCGAGGATTGCCTGCACTCCGTGAAAGGCTTCGTCGACGAGATGGTTCTGCTCGACACCGGCTCGACGGACAACACCGTTGAGCTGGCTGAAGCTGCCGGTGCCCGTGTTCATCGGATGGACTGGCCCGGGGACTTCGCACCAGCGAGAAATGCAGCACTTGAGCACGTGCAGGGAGACTGGGTGCTGGTGCTGGACGCCGATGAACGCCTGCGTGAGGAGGCGATCCCGGCTATCCGCGCACTGATGGTTCAACCGGATGTGCTGGTCATCAATCTGCTCCGCCACGAACTGGGTGCTGCCATGGCCCCTTACTCCAATGTGAGTCGGCTGTTCCGAAGGGACCCCCGAATCCGCTGGAGCCGGCCTTATCACTCGATGATCGACGACAGCGTCACAGAGATCCTGCAGCAGGAACAGCACTGGCGAGTGGCGAACTGCGCGGAACCGGCCTTGCTGCACGACGGCTACCGACCTGAACTCCTCAACCAGGGTGACAAGGCCGAGCGGCTGCGCCGGTCGATGGAACAGTGGCTAGAAGATCAGCCGGGTGATCCCTATGCCTGCACCAAGCTCGGGGCACTGGAAGTGAGCAGTGGAAATCATGAGCGCGGCGTGAAGCTCCTGCGCCAAGGGCTCGAGCGGCTTCCTGATGGTGAAGGCAGAACAGCAGAGCGCTATGAGTTGTTGCTCAATCTGGGAATCGCGTTGGGGGCGGAGGATGCTGCAGCTGCCGAGAGCTGCTACAGACAGGCACTCAACCTCCCCTTGGATGTTCGCCTGAGCCTCGGTGCCCGGCTGAACCTGGCGGCCCTGCTGATGCAGACCAATCAACTGGATGAGGCGATTCAGCTCACCACCACGGCCTGCCAGCGTGCTCCTGAAGTGGCGCTGGCCTGGTACAACCTCGGCCTGATGGAACGCCGCCGGGGCGACCTCGGCGCATCCCTGCGAGCCTACGAGCGTTCACTCGATCTCAACCCCGATCACGCGGAAAGCCACCAGAACTTCGCGGTCGCACGACTGATGGGCGGCGACATCGATGGTGCCCGAGCCAGCTTCCGCGCAGCGATCAGCAAGCTCAATGCCCAAAACCGTACCGACGAAGCTGAGGCTCTTCAGGCCCGGGTGAGCGGGATTGTGAAGTTGGATGAGGGCACGCAATGACGACTGAAGGGACCTTGCCGCTGCGGGGACGCACCGTCGTGATGACCCGGGCAATGACACAGCAGAGCGAGGGGCGCCAGCGTCTGGAAGCGTTCGGCGCCAAGGTTCTCGATTTGCCAGCTCTTGAGATCGGCCCTCCGGATCACTGGGGTGCTCTCGACGATGCCCTTGCTGAATGGGAGACCTTCCACTGGCTGATCTTCTCCAGCGCAAACGGCGTGGAAGCCGTGGAACAGCGGCTTCAACAGCAGGGGAGGACACTGGCTCATCGACCGGCCAGCCTCAAAATCGCGGCGGTGGGACGCAAGACCGCCAGATGCCTGGAGGAGCTGGGCTCGGAGGCGGATTTCGTGCCTCCTGAGTTTGTGGCCGACAGTTTGATCGAACATTTCCCCGTATCGGGCTGGGGGCTGCGCATTTTGCTGCCAAGGGTCCAGAGCGGCGGCCGCACCGTTCTGGCGGAAGCCTTCGGTGA
>WTFZ01000121.1 GCA_011523835.1 Synechococcus sp. CO36386bin_29
CGCAACGCGAGCATGAATCAAGCGCGAACAGTGCTCCCATGATCGAGCATCAGCCCCTGAAAGCGGGATCCCTGCTGGACCCACGCCTGCCCACCTGCGGCACCGCCTTGCGCGAGGTTGACGACATGACCCTGCCGGGCGATCAGGACGCACAACTGCACTTCGGTCCAGGGACCCTGCGGTACTACGTGATGCGCATCCCAAGAAGGTCCCTGCGGATCACGGCAATGACCCGCCACCTGAAAGCCACCCAGTGCCTCAGCTCAGCAGAAGCACGCCCCTTCTGGCTGCTGCTGGCTCCCCCCGACACCGAAGGGCCTGTCCTCGATGCCTCAGCGGCCTGGCTGCTGCGCATCGACGCCGGCGAAGGCATCAAATTGCACCTGGGCACCTGGCATGCGGGACCTCTATTTGATACGGAGTCAGCCTCATTTTTCAACTTGGAGCTGAGCGACACCAACCAGAACGATCACGAAACTCTGAAGCTCAATCGCCCTCTGCAGGTGACGTTGAACTGATTAATTCCGATCCGCTCCTGGAATCCGTTGCCAATCGGTGTGGGTCGCCCACAGTCCCCAGATCGCCATGGCTCGCAGATAGTGGCAGGCCCGGAAGGTGTTCACCGCCGTGATCGCCTCAGGCGTGCGGAACTGCAAACCACCGCTGTAGACCTGATCCACCACCGCAGAACAGATTGCCTCAGCGGTCTGGCCTTCGCCCATCAACTGGTAATAGCTGGCGATGCCGAAATTGATGCCCGTCCACACCTCCAAAGGGTGGGTGCCGTTGGGATCCAGAGGTGTGCCGTCACGGCGCAAGCCGTTGGCAACTCCGAGCTTGCCGCTCTGGAATTTCTCAAAGCAGCTCTCCTTCACGGCCTTGAGCGTGCTGCGGCTGTTGGCGTCACTCACCACCGGCTCCAGGCCCAGCAGGCGCGCATAGAAATCACCGCAAAGCTGATCGGCCATCACCACCGGCGTACCGCTCTCGGCATCAATGTCGTAATACTCCCCATTCCAGAGCAAATGATCGAAGTTGCTGCGCGACTGCTCAAGCCAGGCGCTGAAGGTGTGCTGTTCGCGGCCCGTGTCCAGCCCCAGCTCCTGCTGCAGCCTTTGGGCCATGGCCAAAGCGGCTTCAAGCGCAGCGATCCACAACGCCCCGCAGTAAGCACTCACCCCCTTCAGGGGCCAGTCGTCGAAGGTCTGGTCAGGAGCACCTCCGTTATCAGGTAAGCCGTCGTTGTTGACATCAAAACGCTTCAGGTAGTGCAAGGCCTGCACCGCCGCAGGCCAGCAATCGGCCAGAAATGTGAGGTCTTCGCCGGTGGGTGCCAGCTTGAAGGTGCGCCACACCTGCAGCACAAAGTCACTGGCGAGGTCTTTCCAGAGGTTGCAATCCTGATAGGCCGTGTAATTGGTGGCATCAAAGGGCACTTCATTGGGAGCCCCAAGGTCGTGCGGCGTGGCCCCCTCCACCTTGCGATCGGCTTCCACTCGGCCGCGCCCCTGGGTGAAATACCAACCGATAGGCCTCTGGGTGGCATCCGCCGCCGGGATCGCCCTGGCGAAACTGCGCAACACGGCCTTATCGAGTTCCGGCCAGAGCTGCAGCAGGGCAAAGGAGCCGTAGAGCCGCACATCCAAACTTTCATACCAGGCGTAGTCGAGGCACTCGAGCACGCCGAAGCGACCGTGGGGATCCTTGCTCGATGCCGCGGTCCAGAGACTTCCGCCACTGGCCAGGTCGTAGAGCTCATTAAACAGAGCCATGCGCAAGGCTTCCGGCAACTCTTTGCGCGCCAGCACCGGTGCCTGCCAGGCATCGATCTGCTCACGCCACTGACGCCAGTCGCGCAGCGCTTCCGTTGCCAACTCCGCAGCATTGCAACCATCGGCTCCGAAGAAATCGGTGTAGCGGCGCAGATCACGCACACCGGTGGCGAAGGCGGTGACCGGCAGATCCCAGCTGATCGCAATCGGGATCTCGCGGGATTCCCCGGGGGCCAGGGTGAACTTCAGAGCGATCGCTGCGCTGGCCTGCTCACCCGATCGGCTGGCGCGATCGTTGTTGCTGTTGGGAATGCGGCCCTCCGCAGCGAAGGACTGCCAGAGCTCCTGGCCATCGCCCGTAGGGTCCCAACGGCTGCAGCGCTGCACCTCAACACCCTCCAGTGCATCGGGCACCGCCAGACACCACTGTCCCTGCCCCTCTCCAATGGGCTCACTGCGCTGGCCCTCCAGCACGATGCCGCACACACCCTCTTGATCCAACCAACGGTTGCGTTGTCCTTCGCCCTGGCCGATCGCCGGCGCGTAGTTGTGCTCCGGGCTGCCGTCGTCGCGGAAGTGCACCTCTGCCGAGGGGTCGGTGTTGAAGAACCAACCCACGGTGTTGCGCCAAGTCAAGAGCAACGACAGATCCAACGGTTGATCGGTGGGGTTGCTCAGGGTCCAGCGGAACACGGCCACCGGGTAACTGGTGCGTTGGTAGTCGCCAGGAAGGATCGGGCTGAACGCCTCGCAGCTCACCTCGGCGTCGTAGACACCCTCATAACGGGTCCAGCTCAGGGGATAGCGGGCGGCGTAGGTGCCAGTGCTGCATTCCGGAGTGCTGGCGGGATACCAATCCCAGGCGGCCAGAGGTTCAGCGCTGTTGGGGCGTGAAGCATCTGTCTCGGGCTTCACTGCCAAAGCATGGGCCCGCTTGCTGCTGCCGTTGCTTTCGAACAGGGCGAACTGGCAATCGGGGATGGTTCCATACCAATGCTCTCCACCATCCAGATGCCAGAAGTTGAAGTCACCTCGGGAGCTGCGGCCGATGCAACCGGCACCAAAGCCTCCGAGGGGCATTCCATGCCAAGGACCATCATCGAGATTGCTGGCGTAGCGCACCGTGTAAGGCTGATCCCAGCCCAGGCCGAACGGCCGATTCCAACTTGCTTCAGGCGGCGTCCAGGCCTGCGGCCGGGAGCTGCGGCGCAGGAGCGAGCGCAGGGCAGACAGACCGAAGGGAGCCATGGAACGGCGGAAAGTCGCCCCAGATTGCCAGACCTGGCCGGACAAGCCAGGGAATCGCCAGCAGCAGAGCCAAAGACCGAGGCGGGCCTACACCTCAGAAGCCTCAGAACGCTCTTCACCATCGAGCAGGGCATCAAGGGTGACCGCCGTGCGGACCAGAGCTTGATATTTCTGAAAAACCCGCTGATTGCGTTCCAACCAGCGGGCCGCCAGAACGGATCCTTCACCTGTCGCCGAGCCAACCAACCCACCAGGACCCTCACCATCCATGAGTTCAAGGTCCTCCTCCCGAGCGATCAAAGCCAGCAGCAATTCATGCAGACGCTGACGGCGCGAAGGCTGCCGTGAATTAGTCCCAGTCATTACCGCATTGATTGCGGACGTAATCCTCCCGCAGCTCGCGAAAATCCTTGGATTGGCGCGCCAGGAGCGCACTGGCTTCCTCCGCCTGCGCCTGGTTCTCACCAGAAGCCATAGACGATGCAATCAACATTCGGTTGCGTGCCATCGAAGACCCCAGTGTGTTCATCAGCCGCTTGATCAAGCCACAGTCGTCGAGGGCTCGTGCAGGGGGCGACACCAGCAAAGAAAAAGCTGCTGCGACAGCGAATGAGCGAAACACAACCGAGCTGGCTTCTGCGCGCCAACCGTACGCCACGCCAACATTTGATCCCTATCGGGCAAAAAAACGGTCTGATTCGGGATCCGTGGGCATCTTGATCAAAGGGAGGCCTTGACGCCTCCGCCACCCCAGACATCCATGCTCAATCAGCGAAGCGGTGGGGTGCTGGCAGGTCTCGTGGCCCTGCTTGGCAGTCTCAGCGCACCCGCGGTAACGGCTCAGGAGCTGTACAGCCTGAACACCACCTGCAGAACCGGAGATCGATCCTTTGCCTGCCGCGTCCAGGCTGTGGACGTCGACGACACCACCGAATACCGCCATCAGTTCGGCTCTCGCACCGTGAGCTACCGCGTGATCGAAGATCCCTACGTGCGCATCGAAGGCCGGGGGAGCGACGCCAAGCCCTGGATCTCCGTGAAAAACGCGTTGATCAACTTCAAAACAGAAGAACTGTGTTTCAACGATGAGGCCTTCTGTGTGAAGAACCCATCATTTCTGGCGGATGTGCTGATCAACAGCGGTGATGCCATGCAGGGACGCACCGAGGTCGGCATGGTGTTCGGCCCCAACGGGCGCGTTCAAGTGGCCTGTTTTGACAACGGATGTGACCGCCTCAAGGAGGCCATCAAGCAATGACTCAAGCCACGAAGAACAACGTCTGCACACGACGAATCGCTGGATGCCTGGGGGTGCTCCTGAGCCTGCAGCCCGCAGCTGGTTTGGCTGCTCTGTCAAGCCAGGAGATCATCGCCGAGGAGTCTTCACGAACACAGCTTCTGGCCCAACGCCGCGGCGGGGGCGGTGGATCCAGAGGCGGTGGCTCACGCAGCAGTGGCTCACGCAGTAGCTCACGTAGCGGTGGCTCACGCAGTAGTGGTCGAACAGGTTTCAGCTCCTACAGCGGTAGTGGATCGCGCAGCAGTGGTTCCCGCAGCAGCTCCCGCCAATCCAATCAAGGTTCGCGCCAGACCAACCGCAGCAGTCGACAGAGTGACGTTCGCTCCAACAGCAGCAGTCGACAGAGCAACCGTCAGGGCACCCGCGACACCCGACAGACCAGCCGCAACGATGCCGTCAACAGCCGGCAGGACGGACGCCAGGGCACCCGCGACACCCGGCAGACCAATCGCAACGACGCCATCAACAGCCGGCAGGACGGACGCACCGATCGCACCGACATTCGCCAGAGCAACCGCACCAAGCGGACTGACATCCGCAACGACACCTACCGAAAGGCGATCAACAACTGGGATCGCTACGGCAAAGGTTGGTACAGCGGCAGCGGTTGGACCAACAACCGACCATGGACCTACGGCTGGTATGGCCGGTCCTACTGGAACAACTGGGGCTGGTACCCAGGCCAGGCAGCCGCTTGGGGGTTGGCAGGTCTGGCCACCTTCAGTGTGATCAACAGCCTGGTGAACTCAGCGCAAAGCCAACAGGTCAGCTACATCGTGGTGCCCAGCTCTGATTACTCGCTTTACTACCCGAGCATCACAGCAACTGGCGATGTGGTCACTTTCGAAGCCGACGACGGTTATGAAACGGTGCGTTATTCGGCCAACTGCAGGCAAGGCACCCTCAACGGCGGAACGCCACGAGATGCCAACGAAGCGCAACTGCTCAATGCCGCCTGCCAGGTTGCCTTTGGCCAGTAAGGCCTAGGAAGCAGAGGGAGTGACTGCAGGTTTCATCAAAGCCTGCAGTCGTTGCTCTGCCTTCGGCTCCAACTGCACGGGTCTGGCGCGGTAGTGCTTCGCCTGCTCCACCCGTGCAGCAATCCATGGCTTCGCCTGTTGCCATCCCGGAATGGACAGCGTGCTGTAGATCCGCTCCACCGAGGTCAACGGCTCCTCAAGCAATGCGTCGTAAGACACCTCCACCAACCGTCCGGCAGGGATCAGAGTGCGGGCAGCTTCAAACGCGTCCATCAGTAAATGATGAGCTAGCACCGTTTCCTCCACCTGGCGCACTGCATCCGGCGCGTGCTGGAGACCCACCAGATCCGCCAGGTTCTGTTTCACCTGGACCAGGGAACGAATCGAATCCACTGGATCCCGTTGCAGCAGCACAAAGCGGGCCTTAGGAAACAGCTCGAGGAGCAGAGGCACCCGCGCGGTGTGCGCGGAGTTCTTGATCAGCCAATGACTCTTGTCAGAGCCCTCATGCAGCAGGGTGAGGCGGCAGAAGCGGAGGAATTGGCGACGAAAGCCCGGCGTACTGCTTAAAACACAGCGCCGGAAGTGAAACGGGTACTCCTGGGGAAAGGCCACACCGGCCATGTTGGTGTCGAAGCTCAGCCGCGCCAGACCGATCTCGTCTTCCTGGGGATCCATGGGGCCCCATGGCACAGCATCGATGGGCCGCGTCGCGGTCATCCAGCGACGCAGCAGGGGAACCAATAGCGGTTTAAGCAGGAGTGCCGCCTGGGGGGCGACAGTGAGCGCATTGCGTGCCGTGGCGACCTGGGGGTCAGCCGCCATCAACTGGTGCAGATAGGTGGTGCCACTGCGCCAATGACCGATCACGATCACAGGATCAGAGGGCAGTTCCACCTGCCGCAATGCGCGGCTATAGAGCAACGATTGCAGCCAGGCCAGAGGCTGAACGGCAACGCCGCTGAGACCCAGAGCCAGTGCCTGGGGCCACCGACGCCATGACACGCGACTGCGACGCAGTGCTGACGCCAGAGTCGAAGGTGCGATGCACCCTCCGGCCACCAGTCGGTCAACCAACGACACCATCTGCATTCAAGATCGGGTCATTTTTAGTCGAATATGCAAAATTCGACTAAGTTTGCTAAGAAGATCAGCTCATTGGCGTTGATAGGAGCATCTTCCAACGATTCAGCTCAACGGGTCAGCTCCCACGTTGGGTTAGCGGCCAAGGAGTCGTCTTTTCGATCAGCCAGTGAACTTGCCCAGCTGTTAATGCTGGCTGGGAAACAATTCGACGCTCTGCAACTCAGCCCCGGCAGTTTGAATGGACATTTCGCTCTTGCCAGGCTTGGTTCAGTCGCCTTGCTCAAGATCAGCACAACGCAACGGTTGTTGCTGAATGGTGATCGAGGTCCTGACTGCATCAGTTTCTGCCTTGAGGCCTCCGGCCAGGCC
The DNA here is from genome assembly GCA_011523835.1 of Synechococcus sp. CO36386bin_29. Lineage (GTDB taxonomy): Bacteria > Cyanobacteriota > Cyanobacteriia > PCC-6307 > Cyanobiaceae > Synechococcus_C. The sequence goes on from WTFZ01000121.1 coordinate 6,756, forward strand.
CAGGATCACAGGGTGTTTTCCGTTCCCATTGCGCCTTATTCCATCAATGGCTTCAGGCAGGGAATGCAGGAGTCGCACTTCGAGCTCTCAGCCAACTCCACCACGTATCTAGCGATCACCTCCGGCCAACGCTTCAATACCTACCTGGAACGACGTGAGCAAGACCATCTGATCGAAAGGATGCAAGCAAACAATGCGCTGCAGATTTCGCCGTTGATGCATCAGTATCTGGTACAGGAGTTTGAACAGTTGATCCACACCCCCTTGACCACGGCCATCCAACGCCAACAAGTCGGGAATCACCTCTACACACTGTTTCTCAAGTGCCTCAGAAACAACAGATCAGAAGACTGCTACATCCCCTTCGCCAACTCGCCCCGCCAGCAGCTGGTGCATGAACTGATCCGATGGGGCTTCAGGAACAGCACCACAAAGCCCAATCTCAACGTGGTCAGCCAAACCCTCTATGCTTCGCGGCGCACCTTGATCCAAGGCACCAAGGAAACCTTTGACATCGGCCCGATCGAACTTCTCAAACGCATCCGCCTGGAGCAAGTGAAAGGGATGTTGCGTTGTGAAGAGCTACGCCAGGCCGCTGGGCTCAACACGGTCACAGAGGTGGCTCAGCACTTTGGCTTTCGCAGCCGAGGCCATTTCGCCAAGGACTACCAACAGCTGTTCGCCGAAAGTCCAAGTGCGACCTTGAACCAAGCCTTCAGCTGACGCTGTCTGCATCAAGAGCGTCAGCAACACACGCCAATCCCATGTCGACGTTGATTTCACTGGCCCTGTTTCTGGTGATGATGGCGTTGGGGCTCCATCCACCAACCGTGAAGGTCGGGCTGTTGATACGCAGGCCCGTATGGCTGCTTCGGGTGTTGGTGACCACCTGTATTGGGATCCCCATTGCAGCGCTGCTGTTGCTGCGCACTCCGCTCGGTCAAGGGCTGTCGCCATCAATGGCGACAGCCTTGATGCTGATGGCAATCTGTCCCAGTGCTCCGCTGATCAGCTTGAAAAGTCGCCTGGTAGCTGGGAATGCTGGGTTGGCTGCCAGGCTTCAGCTGTGGTCTGCCTGCGCCGCGATCCTCAGTGTTCCGATCTGGGTCAATCAACTACCAATCGACGTGGGCGAAACCCTCTGGAGCATCTCAGGTAGAGACGTAGCCGCCCAGGTGTTGTGCGTTCAGGTATTTCCGCTGCTGGCAGGCATGAGCTTGCGCCGATGGTGCAGCACTTGGGCCGAACGCTGGAATCCAGTTGTGCAGAAAACCGCATCCATCCTGCTGCTGATGTTGTTGGCCGTGGTGTTGGTCACAGCGTTGCCGAAGGTATCGCTGACTCTGATCGCCGACCTGCGCGGAGCCTTCCTGATGCTGCTTCTCACGTTGATTGCACTGCTGCTGGGGTACGGGATTGCCAGCGATGACCAAGCTGAAAAAAGCACGATTCCCCTGGTGATGGCCATGCGCAATCCAGGTTTAGCTTTGCTCTTGGTGCAACAAATGGCGCCAGAGGCAAGCGAACTGAAGGCGGCGATTGTGGGCTACGTGATGATGACAGTGATCGGCATGACGCCTTTCCTTCGCTGGCGCCAGAGACTTGCAGATCCAGCGCATGACGTCAGCAAATAAAAAAGGGATGACTCCAAATTGGAGTCATCCCACGGAACTGCGTTAATGACTTCTACCCCTCACTGCTTCGCAACATCGGTGTCCTTTGGGTAGATCTGAAGGGTCACCTTGTCAATCTGACCGCCATAGGCGCTATAGCGCCGAGGGCCAATGGTTTTCACCGTGACCGCCGATCCACGATCCAGGCCCACATCAGCACCTTCATCAATCGAGAATCGCGAAGCGATGGTCTTCTCAAGCCTGCCTTCTGCGACCACCTCACCGTTGAGTTTCAATCGAAGATCAGCTCCTTTCCCAACACCACCGCCGTCGTAGTCGAGCTCAAAACGAATTTCTGATTGACCAGTGGGCAATGGCTTGTTGCTCGTCAGCGTGAACAGCTCTCCCATGTAATTGTAGGTATAAGAGGGCCTGTTGTTTTCAACATAAAGCGACCAACCACCAAAACGTCCGCCCTGCGAAAAGATCACTCCATCTTCATCCTCCCCTTTCACATCAACAGTTGCAGTCACACTGTTCGACACATTCTTCACATTGATGATCGAGTCCTCGACCATGTTCCAGGCATAGGGATAGAGATCCATCGAGGTGCGATCACCCAGCAGAGTTGGTCGACCGGCAACGGAAGGCACTAAACGCTCGAGAAGACGGTCATCAAGGGGCAACACCTGATTGTCGATTGCCTCTTCCATGAACTTCTTCTTCATAGCCGCAAGGCGTTCTGGCTCCTGGTCGGCAAGATTGTTAGAAAGGCTGAAATCCTTGGTCGTGTCATACAGCTCCCAGCCATCATCGGCTGCAACCGTATTCATCCTTTTCGGCGCCATCCAGGGATACATGATGGTGGCCCGAGCCATCCAACCGTTGTGATAAATACCCCGATTCCCAATAATTTCGAAGTACTGGGTGTTGTGCTTTTCCTTGGCATTCGGATTATCAAAGGTATACATCAAGCTGGTTCCTTGCATGGGAATCTGCGGGATGCCATTAATGGTCTTGGGCATCGGCAGGTTTGCCGCCTCAAGGATCGTGGGAGCGACATCATTCACGTGGGAAAACTGTGTCCGGATACCACCACCTTTTTTGATGCGTTTCGGCCAATGAATCACAGTGCCATTGCGTGTTCCACCGAAATCACCCGCCACCTGCTTGGAAAGCGCGAAGGGTGAATTGAAAGCAATCGCCCAGCCAAGGTGATACATGGGATAAGTGGTTGGCCCACCCCACTCATCCAGCTTTGCCTCCTGCTCGTCGGGGGTTTCCTCGACACCATTGAGGTAATGATTCCAATTCCAATGGCCACTCATGTCCCCTTCAACACTGGCACCATTGTCACCCGTGACGTAAATCACCAAAGTATTGTCGAGCTCTCCGAGATCTTCAATCGCCTGGATTAACCGGCCAGCTTCGTGATCGGAATGCTCCGTGAAAGCAGCAAACACTTCGGCTTGACGGGCATAAATCCGTTGTTGCTGCGGAGTGAGACTATCCCATTTGGGAACACTGTCTGGCGCCTTGGCCATCTGCGTTCCTTCAGGAACAATGCCAGCCTTGATCTGGTTCTGAAGATTGCGTTCTCTAAGAACATCCCAGCCCTCATCAAACTTGCCCTTGTATTTTTCAATCCATTCCTTACCCACATGGTGCGGAGAATGAGCACCAGCTGAAGAGTAATAAATGAAAAATGGTTTATCCGGTTTAATGGCTTTCTGCTGGCGAACCCAACCGATTGCCTGATCAGTCATGTCTTCGGTGAAGTGATACCGATCTTTCTTCGGCGCATCCACCACAGTCACTCCATCGTGAATGGTGGGTTCCCACATGTTGTCCTCGGCTCCAACAAAGCCATAGAACTTTTCAAAGCCCTGACGCGTGGGCCAACGGGTCTGAGGGCCGGCAGCCGTCGTCTCACGACCTGGTGTTTCATGCCACTTGCCAAAGGCCGCTGTGTTGTAACCATTGAGGCGCATGATCTCTGCAACGGGAACGGCATAATCCGGTACGACCGTGGAGTTACCCGCATATCCCGTCGCGATCTCCGGAATTGATCCCGTGTTCACCTTGTGGTGATTGCGGCCCGATTTCAACGCAGCACGGGTCGGCGCACAAAGGGCTGTGGTGTGGAACTTGTTGTAGCGAAGCCCATTGTTGGCAAGTTTCTCCGCCGTCGGCATGTTTACCGCGCCGCCAAAAGCCGAAGGTGCTGCGTAACCGACATCATCGAGAAGGATGATCACCACGTTGGGAGCATCCGCAGGTGCCTTCACCTCCCACTGCGGGGGTAATGGCACCTCTGAAGGAAGCACCTTGGTGACTTTTTCAGGCCTTGGCTCAGCAATGGGCAGCTTTGTTCGATCGAGATCACTCGCCTGTGATTGGCCTTGCTTGATGCAGGCAATCGAGACCCCGGTCACCAACAACAAACCGCCACCAACTGCCAGTCGACGCAGCAATCGAGAAGTTTTGATTGGATTGGGCATAGCGGACGCGAGTGAGGCAACAAGGCCTAGAACTTGTTCCTCAATAGCCGGGGACTGGCCGAAGCAATCAGAGCATCCATGAAATGCGCACGATCGGGATCGGCCTTGGTGTTTTGCTGCAGCTAAACAAGAAACGAACCCAACGTGCAGGCCCCATGCACCCTCGGCGCAATCTTTATCGCCTCGCCACAACGATTGAGCTGATCACCGGCGTCACGCTGCTGTTCATGCCGGAACTCATCATCCGACTTCTGTTTGCAACCGATGCAAATGAAGTGGGACTTTCTCTGGCTCAGCTGTATGGACTCGCCCTCGTAGGGCTTGGCGTCTCTAGCGCGAGCGAACCCTGCCCGCGCGCCGCGCAACGAGGACTCCTGATCTACAACAGCTTCGCAGCTGTGCAGCTGTTCGCTCTGATTGCCAAGGCGATCTCAGGGGGCCTGGTGGTTTGGTCAGCTGCATGCCTGCACCTGATGCTGGGCGTGTTGATGACCATCGATCAACTGCAAGAACGGTCAAACTGAATCCGATGCACAACGAAACCCCATGTGACAGGTGGCCGTGTCCGTCGTCTGCCCCATCAGTGCAGCTGGACGGAAGCGATGGCAATAATTCTCAGCACAGAGAAACGACCCGCCCTTGATGATTCGTCGTTCCTGTTCACCCTTGGAGACTGGGAACAATGTCGAAGTCCATTCCCAAACGTTTCCACACATGTCGACTAAGCCGTAGCCATTGGCAGGGAAACTTCCGACAGGAGACGTCCAGAACCAGCCATCGGTCTGCTCATTGATCCAAGGGAAAGGTCCTTGCCAGACATTCGCCAACCACTGGCCGCCTGGAGTCATTTCAGAGCCCCAGGCATAGTCCTGACCAACAAGACCACCACGTGCCGCCACTTCCCATTCATCCGCGCTTGGCAGGCGTTTTCCCGCCCACTGGGCATAGGCCACGGCATCTTCGTAGGCGAGATGCACCACAGGGTGCTGCATACGGTCGTCGATGCTGGTGGAGGGTCCCTGGGGATGGCGCCAATCCGCCCCTTCCACCAAGGCCCACCAAGACAGCGGCTGGCTGCGGTCCACGCTGGCCGGCGGGGGAATGAACACCGCCGATTCAGGGCATTGTTCTTCGGGGATCAGGTTGGGATACAGCTCAGGATCAGGCGGCTTTTCAGACACCGTCAAGTAACCAGTGTCTGCAACGAAGCGGGCGAATTCGGCATTGGTGACCGGTGCCACATCGATCGCAAACGCCTCCAGATGAATGGAGCGCACCGGCGATTCTTCTGGATAGAACGACTCGGATCCGACCTGATACAGACCAGCAGGAATCAAAACCATCTGAGCGCACGGGTCAGTCATATCCCTAAGGAATCCAGCAAAAATGATGCGTTAAGCAAGGTGGAATCAGCCACCAGTCGGAAACAAAAATTGAACCTGAGCGCGGACGGTCCAGTCGCCGACGAGTGTCTGCCCAAGCACTTCCGGCTTTACAGCATTGTAATAAGCACTGAGAGAAGCATTCACAGGCTGCGTTCCCAAAACAAACACACGACCGAAACCAAGACCAACAGGAACGGTCCAGCCGTTGTTGTCTTCTGAAGTCCAGTCCGCCGTGATGATTGGAGAACTGGTGAGATACCAACCCTTGGGCAAGTTGTAGTTAAGGAAAGGCTGAATCAACATCTTATTAACACTACGCTTACCCTCTCCCGCAAACGACCAGACGTTGTTAATCAAACCTCCAGCAACAATCGGCCCCTTGGTGTAAACCAGAACACCGGAAGGACCGGCGCTCCAACGTTGGGAACTCAGGCGATTGTCCGTCGCCGACGGAATGATCAGGGTGGGGCCAACACCAACCGTCAAATTGCCCTTGAGCGTTGGCACAAAGAAAACCGAAGGATTGATATCACCGAGCGACTGAATCGAGGTTCCTCGAGCCCAGGGTTGGGAGATGAAGGGAACGATTGTGCGCGTCACCAACGTGAGCTCATCGTTGACCTTAAAAGGAATAACGGGCTGAATGTTGACAACATTCTGCGTTTGATTCGCCTTGAACCTGGTAGAAATCGGTGGTTCGGTTGGATCCGGCGAAGGAATCGTGACATTGGGTGCCCATTGTGTGTTGGGCGTTGAATTCCACTGAATCGGCAGACTGATCAGGCTGGCAATGGGGTTCTGAGCCGCCTTGGCCAATGACCCTTCTTCTTGTGTTTTGGATTCAGCGGGGGAGACGGTGACGGGTTGATTGCCTGTGCCTGGCGGCTGCTCAGAGTCCGGATCCTCGGCCAGCTTCAGTTCAGCCAGCTCCAGTGGAGTGAAATCAAATTCAGCAGGGTTGGCAACCAGCGTTAGGGCCTGCTCCTGTGCAGAAACGGAGCATGGAACCACTAAGGCAGTGACACCGAGAACCCCCAAAATTTTGCTGTCCCTCAGTAACCGCGGAAGCATCGACTCGATTTCAACGACGGCCGCTGTTTAATGCCATGGAAACCAGATCCCAACTCTGCCGGCAGCAATTCCGCACTCACGGGATCAAAGACCTCTGCAGAGTTGCCAGACCAACCCTACGGTCTTGGCAACTGTGAACAAACCTGCGATGCGCGCGTTAACTCTGTCCCTCCTTGCAACCCTGAGCAGCTTGGGGCTTGAGGTATCAGCCAAACCAGTAGAGGACGCGATCCGTAAGAGTGCAATTCCCGCTGACTTCACCACGCCGCTGGTGCTCAGTCAGGCCGATGAAGCCAAGAATGAAGTAGCACCTTCTGAGGATGAAGAAGATGCCTGGCGCGTTTATCTCGATCTCTACGCTTTTTTGGTGCCCACGACCAACACCACAACAGAGATCAATGGCAACAGGACCAACTCAGCACTTCCTCTCTCCGACGTAATCGATAAGCTCGATTCAGCGCTCACGTTCAAAGCCCAGGTGGAATACGGACGTCTGGGATTCATGGCAGGTGTGTACAGCGGCCGCTTGTCAGACAACGTATCGGTCTCAGCCTTCAGAGAAACAAACAACCCCCTACGCAACGAATTGGGACTTCCGGCTGGTTTGCGCGACCGGACGATTCGTCTCGAAGGTGATCTGGATCTCGATGTCGAAGCCAATCAAACCATCGTTGACCTGGCCTTTCGTTACCGAGGAGGAGCCATTCAAAAACCACGTATGGAGAAAGGCAGCAGCAGTTTTCTCGGAGTTGTGGGAGCAAGAATTATCGATGCCAACATCCGCACCAACCTGGCATTGAAGAAGAAGGCGACAGTCTCCGTTCAGGGACAAAACCTCAGCCGGGAATTCACACGCGAACTGGAAGAATCATCCAATTCAAACTACGGCAACACCTGGGTTCAACCCATGCTGGGTGTCTTTGGCACTTATGCCATCAGTGAAGACTGGCAAGCCTTTGCCTACCTCGATGCAGGTGGATTCGGTCTGAGCGGTGAACGGGACCTCAGCGGTACCGCACAAGTGGGCATTGCTTATGCCCTGGGCAATTCGGCTCAGGCATCACTGTCCTACAAATATTTCGGCCTCGATTACGCCGGAGGAGGTGGCAACTCCTACAGCGTGAATCAAAGCGGCGTGAACCTAGGTCTGCGCTGGCTGTTTGACTGATCCTGCCAATGAACCGGCAGCCTAGGCACTCAGGCTGTCGGCTACTGTTACAGCCGTACGCGAGCCACTTGCAATGGCTCCCTCAATGAATCCGCGCCAACCCTGGGCGTAGTCTCCGGAGGCAAAGAACACATGGCCTTCCTGGCGCGGAAGTTCATCAGTGAAGCGCGTCACGGTTCCAGGCCGGTAAGTGGCCCAGCTGCCTTGGGAGAGATCGTCTGCACCCCAGTCATGCCCAAAGGTGGATAAGAGCTTCACACCGGGAATGAATTCCTCGAGCACGGCTTGCCACTCCTCCACTGATTTGTCGAGAGCCCCGGGTTCAAGACTGAAGCCCGCCAACACCGAATGCTGCTCACCACGTTTGTAGGTGAAGCTGCCAATCAGCGGTGAATCAGTCGAACGCGACAAGGTCATCACGGCACCGGGATCACCATCCACTTCAAAAAACACTTTGTATCCCCCGCCGACATGTTTGAGGCGGGAGGCTTCCAGCTTCACGCTGGACAGAGGCGGCTCAAAGTCAACGCGGTGCAGCACGTTCAATGGAACGGTCACCACCGCGCGCTTGGCGATCACCTGTTCACCTGACTCGGCGGTGACACAAACGCCATCGCTGGATTGCTGAACAGCGCGCACCGATGTGCTCAGAGAAACCTGAAAACCACCATCGCTGGTCATCGCCTCCACCAAGGCACCGGTGCCTTGGGTGAACTTGTAGCGGGCTGCGGTGTCATTGAAGAGCTCATAATTCCAACCGGTGAGCGACCAGCAGCGCATCATCTCCACGTAGGAGGCGTTCTGCGGTTGGTTCATGCTGAGGATCTCGAGAAATCCTCCGATGCTGGTGCGCTGCAAGGGCGTGAGCTCGAGAGCGTTGAGACGATCAGCGACGGTTAGGCCGTCGCGTTCACACACCGCATCCCAGCAGTGGTGCACGTCATAGGGACGCTCCCAAACACCCTTCGACTCGGCAAAAAAGTGCTCAAAACCCTCCACGAATTCACCCAGCTGCGATTCCTGCAACTCCTGAACCTGACCGTCGATTTTGATCGCCACCCGCTCGGCGACACAGCCCGGTGTCTCCTGAACCTCGAGTCCATAACGCTCCTTCTCGGCCCACACAAAGGGTTGGGTCCAATGCACCCAAGTGCCGCCCAACTCCACGTGAAAGCCGTTGCGATCCTCAGTCCAGGTGCGTCCACCTAGCCGATCACGGGCTTCGAGAACGAGCACGTCGTAGCCCCGCTTTTGCAGGTCACGGGCTGCTGTGATGCCGGCAAAACCACCGCCAATCACAACCACATCAACAGATCGAGCCATCAGAAGTTCAGTGCAAAAAGGACGAAAGAGTCAGGTCATGGGTATGGCTTCAGAGCAGAGCCATCTCAGCCCCTGACTCAAAGTTGTTCAATCGCTCCCAGCGTCCAAGTGCGGTCAAACCACTCTTGGCCTGGGCCGTAAAGACGGAAGATGCCGAACCAGCCCTTGCCTGGAACCGTCTTCACCCAGTTGGCTTCTTTGCCTGCAGGGGGTTCCGGACCGAAGTACAGATCAATGCTGCCGTCGGCGTTCTTGGCCATCTCAGGATTGCGCTTGTTGTTCTTGCTGGGGTAAGGCATCTCCTTGCTCTGCAGCATCGAGCGGGTTTGCGGGTCGTAGACCACAAACGACCAGAAACGCTGCGCTGGAGGATTGGCGGGAATGTTGAGTTTGTAGGTTTTCGACCCATCCAGATAGGCACCGCCACTGTCCCGAGAGGTGAAGGCGTACTGGGACCCCACGCCAGGCAGTTCCAGCACCATCGCCGGCGTGTTCACCGTGGCGAGGTAGAAGAACAGGGTGCGGCCATCCATGTCACGCCCACCCTTGCCGCCATTGACGACATAGTCGTGGTTGCCACCAGGGAATCCGGTTTGCCAATAGCCCGCTTTGCCCGGATAGATGTACGCCTTGGGGTCCTGCGGGGCAAACAGGATCGAACGAGCGGTGGCATTGCCAATCGCAACGGCCTCGGTCAGCAACGCTTTTTGGTCGCTTGAAGGGTTGAAAGGCTTGCCTTTTTGAATGCCAATGGCCGAGGCCATACCGAGCAGTTCAGGGGAGAACATCTCGGAAGGCTCGCGCTGAATCACCTCATTGAGTTCTTCGTAGAACTTGAAGTCGTTGGCATGGATTGTGTTCACATCTGAGCCCGTGAGGTTGGTGAACGTGTTGGCGGGAGGGTTGTTCCTTTGCGCAAAGGAATACACCTTGAGACCATTCTTGAACGCCGACTTGGCCGAGTCAGGCTTGCCTTGGTCATCGAGAAAGCCGCGAAGAATCAACCAGTTGATCTTGCTGGGTGTAGTCGCAACGAAGTAGCCGTCGGTGTTGGCAGGTGCTTGATGGCCAGGGCCAAGGATCAGATACTTGCCGCCCTTGCCTTTGTCTGGACCAGGGCCACCCATGTCGACCACAAAGCGGAAGAAGGCGTCGTTGACGGTGCCAGGCCCGGTGCCCTCCGGCACTTCGACCACGACAGGGCCGTCACTGAGATCGAGAAACGCTGAGGCATACACCGTATCGGTATTACCGGTGAGCCAGAGCGATTCTGAGCTCATCAGCCCCTCAAACAAGCCAATATCGCGATTCGACTTCAAGCCATACCCATCACGGTGGCCGACGTAGAGCATCTCGATGGATGCTGCGGGCATGAAATTCAGGAAGGTCTGCACACCACGCCCAAGATCCACCTGACGGCGTGCCTTGCGCATGGTTTCATCATCGGGGAAACCATCGAAATAGTTAAATGTGCCGATTCGGGTGTTGACCGTATCGGGGGTCAACACATCAACAGGAATGGGCGTGTTGTAGCCCTTGGGTTTCACATCGGCAGCATGAAGGGCAGTCGCACTACAAGCCAAAAACAAGGCAGAGAGGGCAGTCGAAGGAAGGTGCTTGAGGACAGTCATGGTTGAGCGTGAAACGTGGGAAAGAACGATTGAGATCTCAACCAAGAGGCTGAATGTCGTTGAGCTGCCAGGTTTTGTCGAACCAAGGCTGCAGCGGGCCATAGAGGCGGAAGATCGCGAACCAGCCCTTACCAGGAACGGTCTGAATCCAATTCGCTTCCTGGCCTGCCGGGGCTGTGGGTCCGAAATACAGATCAATCGTGCCGTCTGCATTCACGACCATGTCTTGGTTGCGCTTGCTGTTCTTACTGGGAAGCAACTGATCGGTTTGCAGTTCAGAACGGGTCTGCGGGTCATACACCACCATCGACCAGAAATCCTTCGCCGGGACATCAGCATCCACGGTGAATTTGTAGGTCTTGCTGCCATCGAGATAGACACCATTGGCATCCGTGGCCACAACCCCATATTGGGAGCCAACACCAACCATCTTCAGCACCATGGCTGGTGTATTGACGGTGTAACCCCAGAAGAAGTTATTGCGGGCATCGAGATTGCGTCCACCCTTGCCGCCATCAATGAGCCATTCATGACTGCCACCACCAAAGGGTGTGAACCATTGCTTGCCCTCATAGAAATAGACATCGGAATTGCGAGGTTTTCCCATGTCAGAGCGCACATAAGCAACACCGACCTGCACGGCCTCCTCCAGCAGTTCGCGATCCTCGGCACTGGGCGCAAAAGGCTTTCCTTTTTCCAGGCCAATTGACGAGGCCAGGCCTCGCAATTCGGGATCCAGCAGGCTGAGGGGCTCCCGTTGAATCATGACATTTAACTCTTCAAAAAAATGGAAATTATTGGCATGAACCGTATTAAAAACTGCCTCACCTCCCTGAATAAACGTCATTGGAGGAGGGTTGTCTTTTAAGGAAAGCGGGTAGAGTCTGAGACCTTCCTTGTAGTTGGCAACAGCCTGATCAGGCTGCCCCTCATCATCAAGGAAGGCTCTCAGAATCAACCAGTTGGAATAACTGGGAGAGCGGAACACAAAGTAGCCATCTGTGTTTGCAGGCTCCGCATCGTCGGGGCCCAAAATCAGATATTTGCCACCTTTCCCTCGGTCAGGACCGGGAGCTCCAGTATCCGCAACAAAACGAAAAAAGGCATCATTGATCGTTCCAGGACCAAGTCCCGCTGGAATTTCGATCACCATCGGTCCGGAGTCCTTCAGGTTGAAGAAGGTCGAGCCATACACCGTGTCGGTATTACCGGTGAGAAACAACGGATTGGAATTCAGCGGTGCCAACAACATCACTTTGTTGTAGGCATCAGCCCCCATCTTGGCGTGACCTGCACGCAACATTTCGATGCTGGCAGCAGGCATCAATGTGAGGAAGGTTTCATAAGCGCGGATGAATTTGAGGTTGTCAAAGCTGGTGTCAACCGTGGCAGCATCAGGCATGCCATCAAAAAAGTTGAACGTGCCAACCGATGTGCGCACCGTGTCTGGCGTGAGCAATTCCGACGGGATCGGCGTGGTGTAACCGTGGGGAACAACACCGCCAGACGTTTGCGCCCGTAATGGCAGACCCAACAAAACTCCCGACAGGGCCAAGAGAGAAAATCCCTTAGACGCTCCCTTCACCAACGCTGTGGTCACCATTCAGCAAAATTACTTCTACTTAAAAGCTAGATACATGAAAAAGACGTGACCACGAGCAATGCTCCCAAAAGGGCAAAATCTAGAAGCAGCAACAAGCATGAACACACGCCAACAGTTCACACTGATGTCGCGTCACTGCGAACCAAAGCTTCATCGCATCGACAAAGCCGATGAACCCAATAGCAGGCTGCGTTTAGTTCAACTGAAGCTCAGGCCGCACCCATGAGCCATCAAAATAGGCTGGCTTGGGGTTATAGATCCTCAACGTGGCATTCCAGCCAGGATAAATCTCCAGATAATTCTCTTGATCGCTGTTTCCACCCAGGTTGATCATCACATCACCATCAGGGTTGGTCTTGGCAAATGCGCTGTTGAGATTGAAGTGATCCCCGCTTGGGAAACCATCCTTGTCGTACACCGTCAAAGACCAAAAGGCATTGTCCCCGTTGGGAACATCCCTCAGGGTGAGCGTCTGGGAATCGGTGGAAGTGGGTGTATAGAACAAATACACAGCAGCCTCCTTGGGCAAGCCGCCGATGCCGACGGCAACACCCATGTTGTTTTGCTCTGGGGTGATCTCACCGGGGCGACCAAAGAGCGATTCGGATTTCACACCCTTGTCGTTGCGCTCCTGGTTGTAAGCAGCACGCAGAGCCAGCATCTGCTCAAGATCCCATTGATTGGGTTGAACAAACTCACCAGTGTTGGCCTGCTTCACCGACAATTTGGCCTGCAGAGCCTGGGCCTGGGCCACGTCATCGGGATCCTGAATGTTGACGCCAGTGCGGAACGCCACCAGGGCAATCCGACTGCCCACTTCATCCTGCGTGAGGGTGTAGTCGCCAGGTTCCTTCTCCACATACACATACCCCTGCCCATTCAGCACCATGGCGCTCTGATAGCGGCCATCCGTTTCTGGGAGGGTGAAGGTGGCCGGCGTGCTCAGATCAAGAATCAACCAGGAATACAAGGTGTCGAAGTTGATTCGAATCACCGTGCGATCTTTGGGGTCCGCGGTTTTGCCATCGTTCCAGATGACACCCATGCCCGTGCTGCATGTTTCGGCAGCAACTTTGGCAACGTATTTCACCAGCGCCGTCTGCGTTTCAGCATCGGCGAAATTCGCCTTGGTGACAGGCACCACCGCATCACTCTCGAGAACAATGGCCGGCTCAGGACAGTTGGACTCCTGAGCCCACACCCTCGATCCCTGTTGTGGTGACAGCAACGATGTGGCGGTGATGCCCATCCCGCAGAGGATGGACGCCGCAAACCGAACAGACCAGCGATTCATCAACCAACAAGCAAACGAGCAGAACGACGCATCAACAAGGCGGGATCAAGCGATCACTGGGCCGGCTCAAATTCAGGAGGCGTCCAGGTGCCGTTGAAATAGGCCTCGGTGGGCGAATAGATCCTCACCGCCGCATTCCAACCGGGATAGATATCCATGTAATTGTCTTGGCTTGGATCACCACCAAGGTGAATCACATATTCACCCTTGGCATTGGCCTTAGCGAAAGCACTATTGATGTTGTAGTTCTCGCCGACGGCAAAACCTTTCTCGTCATAGACGGTGACCGACCAGAACGCCCGGGGATCAATAGGTACATCTTTGAGTACCAGCACCTGAGGCTCAGTGGAGTTCACCACCTTGGGGAAGGGATACACAGCCCCCTGCTTGGGCAGACCACCCCAACCAATGGCAACGCCGAAATTGCGCATTTCCTCGCTGAGTTCTCCTTTCTTGCCAAACGCCATTTCAGACGTCACACCCTCAGGCTCCCGGCGCGAGTTGTAATCAGCACGCAAATCGAGAATTTCCTGCATCTCATAGCGCTTGGGCGACACGAAGTTGCCCTTTTCGGCTTGCTGCAGAACGATCTGATCCTGCACAGCCCCTGCCGCTTTCACATCCGCGGGATCTTGCACATTCACCTGGGTGCGCACGAAGGCAAAGGCATAGCGGCTGCCCACCGAATCCTTGGTGAGTGTGTAGCTGCCTGGCTTATCGCTGATCAAGGGAATCCAGTGGTCTTCATCGATCACTTCGAGGATCTGGTAGC
>WTFZ01000201.1 GCA_011523835.1 Synechococcus sp. CO36386bin_29
TTGTTGCCACCGCCAGAGAGGGCTGGCGGTGGCAGTGGCGCCAGCTGATGCAGGGACTTGGCCCGGCCGATGCCGAAGGGCGTTACAGGCGCCCACCGAGCGACCGAATGGACGTGGCGATACCAGACCCGTCGGAGCTGCAACTCCGTTGCGACGCCCAACGGCCTCGGGTGGTGATCGGCAGAAGCTGCCCCTGGGCCCATCGCACCTGGCTGATGCATCGGCTGCGTCGGCTGGAGGGAACACTCACTTTGCTGATGGCCACAGCTGACCACCGCGCCGGACGCTGGTCCCTTGTTCCATCCTGGCTGGGCTGTGAGTCCCTTCTGGCTCTCTATCGACACTGCGGCACTCCGCCCCATCACAGAGCCACCGTCCCAGCCCTGATCGATCCAGGACGAGAGGCGGGACTCACTCCCCTACTCCTGGGGAATGACAGCGCGGCACTCACCACAACGCTCAATCAATGGCCAGGGGGAGACGGAGCCATCGATTGGGCTCCCGCTGCTCTGGCGCCAGGTATTCAACGCTGGATGCAGCTCTTGCAGCCTGCCGTGAATGATGGGGTGTACCGCTGCGGCTTTGCACGCTCTCAGAAGGCTTACGACGAAGCCAGCACAGCATTATTCTCTGCGCTGGACACGGTGGAAGCCTCCCTGCAGAACCAGGGACCCTGGCTCTGCGGCGAGCAGCCCACCATCGCCGATGTGTGCCTGTTTCCCACGCTGATCCGCTGGGAGCTGGTGTATGCGCCCTTATTTGGATGCAGCGCCCGACCGTTGTGGATGTTTCCGGCGCTTTGGAGCTGGCGTCAACACTTCTTCGAGCTGCCAGGAGTTCGAGAAACCTGCGATGGCGAGGCCTGGAGAGCCGACTACTTCGGAGCCCTGTTCCCCCTAAATCCCAGCGGAATCGTTCCAGCAGGGCCGGATCTCTGCACACTGATAGGAAGCTCCCCGGCATCGCCATGACCAAGGCCGATCTCCAGAAAGCCGATCCCCAGTTCGAAGGCGTCTATGGCGTGTACACCATCACCGAACAGGATCGACGGGAGGTGCATCGGTATCGCATCGCCCTCCTGGTGAGTGGCGTCGCACTCAGTGCTGGGCTGCTGCAGTGGTGGCAGTTCGGCGGCGAACTGGTCTGGATCTGGGTCTTGCCACTGGCCGCTGCCCTCGGATTAGCTTTGCGCTGGATTCATATCTATCTGCGTCCATTGCACCAGGCCTTGCAGCTGTTCTGGTTGCTGGGGTGTCTGGGATGGGGCGTCTTAATCAGTCTGAACGGCCCGGCTGCGGCCCTGCCAACCCTGCAACGCCACCCCCTGTGGATCCTGGCGATCGGACCTCTCTTCGCGGCGATGGCCGGTATCGGTTTCAAAGAGTTCTTCTGTTTCCGCAGGCCAGAGGCCATCGGTCTCACCCTGTTGCTGCCCATCGCTCTCCTTGGACGGCTGAGCAATCTGCTTCCACTCGAGATCACCCTTGCATTGCTCACGACAGCTGCACTACTGCTGATGATCCTTGCGATCCGCAAGTTCGGAATGGACCCAGCCGCCGACATTGGCGATAAGAGCGTGTTTGCTTACCTGGAAGCGCAGCGAAACATCGTCACCCCGTGAGTCTGATCAGCCTTGTTGATGCGTCCAAGGACTTCGGGATCCGCACACTTTTTGAGGGCCTCACACTGCATGTGCGGGAGGGTGATCGCCTCGGACTGATCGGCCCCAATGGAGCGGGGAAGTCAACCCTGTTGAAAGTGCTCGCTGGAGTGGAGCCGCTCGGCAGCGGAGAGCGTCGCTGCTCAGCCCGACTGCGGGTGGAACTCGTGGGGCAGGACAGCCGGGTGGATCCAGGGCTGACGGTGCTGGAGCAGGTTCTGGCCGGATGCGGAGCGAAACGGGATCTGCTGCTGCGCTTCAGCGAGGTCTCAGAAGCCGTTGCACAACGTCCGGATGACATGGCGCTGATGGGTGAGTTGGGAGCTCTCAGCGAACGCATGGATGAGGAAGAGGCCTGGGCTCTAGAGCAGCAGTGTCAGGAGGTGCTGCAACGCCTGGGGATCACCGACCTGCACCGGCCGGTGGAAGATCTCTCCGGCGGATACCGCAAACGCGTGGGGTTGGCCTCCGCCCTGGTGGCCTGTCCTGATGTCCTCTTGCTGGACGAACCCACCAATCATCTCGATGCCGCGGCAGTGGAGTGGCTGCAGAGCTGGCTGGATCGCTATCCAGGCGCCGTGGTTCTCGTCACTCACGATCGTTACGTTCTGGACCAGGTGACCCAGCGGATCGTGGAGGTCGAACGGGGGGTCGCCAGCAGCATCGATGGAAACTACAGCGCTTATCTTCAGCGCAAGGCCGACCAGGAGGTGGCTGAAGCCGCAGAAGCTGCGCGTTTCAAGAGTGTGATGCGTCGTGAACTGGCCTGGTTGCGCCAAGGTCCGAAGGCGAGAAGCACCAAACAAAGAGCAAGGATCGAAAGGATCGAGGCACTCAAAGCGGCACCGGCGAAACAAGCCAAGCAGGAGCTTGCGATGAGCAGCGTCAGCCGACGCATTGGCAAGGTCGTGATCGAGGCCGAAGAGCTCTCGGTGACAGCCGATGGCCAGCCTGGAGGGACCCCGCTGCTGCGTGATTTCACTTACAGCTTCAGCCCTGAGGATCGGGTCGGGATCATCGGCCCCAATGGCAGCGGCAAATCCACCCTTCTCGATCTCATCGCTGGCCGCCGCCAGGTCACCAGCGGCTCTCTGAGGCTTGGTGAAACTGTTCACCTCGGATACCTCGATCAGCACACGGATGCTCTGATCGAGGGCCGCGGCCTCGAAAGGAAGGTGATCGAGTTTGTCGAGGAAGCAGCCTCAAGAATCGACCTCGGTGGTGAGCAGTTGAGCGCATCTCAGCTTCTCGAGCGGTTTCTGTTTCCCCCAGCACAACAGCACAGTCCCCTGAAAAAACTCTCAGGTGGCGAACGCAGACGTCTGAGCCTTTGCAGGATGTTGATTCAGGCACCCAATGTGTTGCTTCTGGACGAACCCACCAACGATTTGGATGTCCAGACCCTGAGTGTCCTTGAGGATCTGCTCGAGGATTTCCGTGGCTGCGTCGTCGTGGTGTCGCACGATCGCTACTTCCTTGACCGCACGATTGATCGGTTGTTCTGTTTTGAAGACGGACGCCTGCAGCGATTCGAAGGGAACTACAGCGCCTTCCTCGACCACAAGCGTGCTCTTGAGAAGAGCAGCTCTCAACCTTCGTCTTCTCAGAAAGACTCAGCCGGTACCAAGAAGAAGCCCGCGAAATCCTCCGATTCAGGCCCACGCCGCCGCAGTTTCAAGGAGACCAAAGAGCTGGAGACACTGGAGCGGACACTGCCGGATCTTGAGAAGCGCAAGGCCGATCTTGAAGCGGCGATCGGTTTAGGCCAGGGCGACCTCACCCATCTCAGTCACGATCTCGCAGCTCTGCTTGAGCAACTTCAGGAGAGCGAGGAGCGCTGGCTAGAACTCAGTGAACTGGCTCCTTGAGTGAGCGACGCCGTCGACAGGGATGGGGCAGTTCTGCCCATGGAGCCGGCTCAGATCGACCACCAGACGCTTCGGCCAGCTTCATGGCAGTGGGCTTGTAATCACTGACCGAACGATGCAAGGCCATCTGGTCCCCCATCTGCCGCAGACAAAGATCCAAGGACCACTGCACCGTGTTCTATTCAAACGCTTCGCAAGCGGCCTTGATGGATCCGAAGCGTTGGCTGATGAGCCCCGAGGGTGCGAACTGCTTCCACTCCAGAATTTCAAGAAATGTCAGTCCTGGCCGCCACTGCCTCTGTTCAGAGAGATAGCAGAAGCTTTCTGGGCCGTTGATCCAGAACACTCTTCCTTCTTCATCGATGAAGTGGCGACCTTGTCGCTGCTGGATCCTCACCATGGGATCAACACACATTCCGTTGTTTTGGTAGCCGTTGTCACGCGATCGTGGCAACCGTGTTGTTACGGAAACCTCGTCTCTGCTCCGAGTGCTGGCACGACTGCTCATCAGCCGTATGGTGTGATCGTCGCCATTGGCCTGGACGCGCCAACGATTCCATGAAATCCATCGACGAGCACATCAAGAAGGACCAGTCCGATCTGGAGACGGCCAAGGCAGAAGGCAACGATGCCAAGGTTCGTCACATCAGTGAAGAGCTGGAGTCTTTGCAGGAATACAAAAAGGAGCACCCCGAGGATTCCCACGACCCAACGCCCCTGGAGCTCTACTGCGAGGCCAATCCCGAAGCTGACGAATGCCGGGTCTACGACGACTGACGCTTCACCCGTCACCAGTCAAAGCCATGAAAAAGCGGGGCAAAAGCCCCGCTTTTTTGTTGGAGCCCCTGCCCACGCAGGGACGCTTCGTTCACTGCTCCTCATCGAACTCTGCAGGGCTACCGGTAAGGCTGCACACCACCGACTCCTCGGGCTTCAACTCGCGAATCTCCGCGATTGGACGCCCGCGACGACGCAGGGCCTCAATCTCTTCCTTGGTCTGACAACGAGCGATCAGTTGACCCTGATCGTCAAAGCAACTGAAAAACGTCATGAATTGAATTTCATCATTGAGCTCTTTATCGCCACGACCGAGCTTTCAGACAAGGGTGGATGTGCCCCTCCACACCAGACAACCTGTGGTTGTCAGACACCGAGATGCCGCCAGACCTGATCCAGCAAGGCATCAAGCCCCCTACCCATCACAGCGGAAATCAGAAGAGGACGACGACCACTTGATGCAACGAGTCGATCCAGCAGTTCGTCTTGCTCCTGCTCATCGAGAAGTTCGAGTTTGTTCACCACGAGCAGGCGTGGACGACTCACCAGACCATGACCGTAAGCCTCGAGCTCTTTTTCCACCACCCGGAGATCTCCCAGGGGATCGTCAGCTCCGCCATCCACCAGGTGGATCAACAGACGGGTGCGCTCGATGTGCCTCAGAAAGTCATGGCCCAGGCCAGCGCCTTGGGCGGCCCCAGCTATCAGTCCTGGGATGTCTGCAAAAACCGTGCCATCCCCTGAAGGCCTGCGCACCACTCCGAGATTCGGCACCAGGGTGGTGAAGGGGTAATCGGCAATTTTGGGGCGAGCTGCAGAAAGAACACTGATCAGAGTGCTTTTGCCGGCGTTGGGCAGCCCGATGATTCCCACTTCAGCCAACAGTTTGAGCTCGAGTTGCAGCGGCCACTCCTCGCCGTCCCGGCCTTCGGTGCATTTCTCGGGAGCTCGATTGCGGTTGCTGAGATAGTGCGCATTTCCCAGACCGCCTCGACCACCGAAGGCCACCGTGAGTGTTTCGCCTGGGTTCGTGAGGTCACCCAACAGGATTCCCGTCGTGAGGTGACGCACTTCGGTTCCGCAAGGCACCTTGATCACTAGAGGTTGTCCGGAGGCGCCGGTGCAGCGATTGGGGCCACCCCGACGTCCATCGATCCCTGCGAACAAGCGTTTGTACTTGAAATCCAAAAGCGTCTGAAGGTTGGCATCGGCCTCCAGCACCACGTCTGCACCATGCCCACCATCTCCGCCGGAAGGACCACCGGCAGGGACATACTTCTCTCTTCGGAAGGCGACGATGCCGTCGCCTCCACGCCCTCCCCGGACGGTGACGCGTGCCTGATCGATGAACTGCACGAAACCCCTCGATGGGTTCAACCACCAACCCTAGGATCGTGCAGTGCCGGAGAAAGGGCTTGGCAGGCGTTCGGTTTGAGGCGCTCAGCAAGAGCTATCCACCTCGAGGAGAATCCGATCCGGTCGAGGTGATCCGTCAGCTCTCTCTGACGATTGAGGACGGTGAGTTTCTGGTGCTGGTCGGCCCGTCAGGCTGCGGGAAAAGCACGCTGCTGCGTCTGATGGCGGGCCTGGAAAATCCAAGTGCTGGAGAAATCCTCATCGGAGAACAGCCCGTCAGTCGGCTGCGTCCGGCCCAACGCAATGTGGCCATGGTCTTTCAGAGCTATGCGCTCTATCCCCACCTCAGCGTTCGCGACAACCTGGGATTCGGACTGAGGCGCAGCCGCAAGCGCACGGTTGTGCAGCAGATCGAAGACCAGCTGCATCGCACCACCCGACACTTTCCTCAACCTCTCGCGTGGTGTTCCCCACGGGAAGCGCGCGTGGAGCTTCGAGTGAATGAGGTTGCTGCAGCTCTCGAACTGGATCAGCTGTTGGATCGCCGTCCAAAGGAATTGTCTGGAGGCCAAAAACAACGGGTAGCGCTGGGAAGGGCCATGGCGCGGCAACCGGACGTTTTTCTGATGGATGAACCTCTGAGCAATCTGGATGCCAAGTTGCGAGCCAGCACCCGCACGCGCATCGTTGATCTACAAAGAGAGCTGGGCACCACCACGTTGTACGTGACCCATGACCAGGTGGAAGCGATGACCATGGGTCACAGGATCGCTGTGCTGAATCAGGGCCGTCTGCAGCAGCTCGGCACACCGATGGAGCTGTACCGCTGGCCCTCAAATCTGTTTGTCGCTCAGTTCGTCGGAAGCCCGCCGATGAATGTGCTTCCCGTCACGGTGGCCTCGGCTGGAACCCTGTTGCTAGGCGAGCGGCGTCTGCCGGTCGAAGGCATCGTGGCCGATGCGCTGCCTGCTCTGGAGGGGCAGAATCTGAACGGAGGGATCCGACCGGAGCACCTGCGGATCTCCCCAGCAACCAACCGCAACCTCCCCGCTGAGGTGAGTCACAGTGAAGTGCTTGGCAACGAACAGCTGATCACCTGCCGCCTGCTGGATGGGGGCCATCTGGTTCAGGTTCGGGCCGATCCTGACCTGGAGGCTGTACCGGGATCCCGTATTCACCTGGACGCTGAGCCCACCGGATGGCGGCTGTTCGATCTCCTGGGAGAGGCCATTGCCAGGCCTCAACAATCCCGATGGAGCGATGACGAGCCGGTTCTTCCCAACCTTGGCTGAACCGGCTCCCCGGGAAATCCCTCAGCGCACCCACACCACGCTGCAACCTGCCCCACCATCCGACTGTTCAGCATCAACAACTCGTTCCACGTACGGGAGAGATTGAAACCAGTCCCTGAGGCCACGCTTCAGCTTTCCCGTGCCGATGCCGTGAATCACCCACACAGGACCGCTGGCGCCACGCAGCACGTCTTCCACCGCTGACTCGGCCTCATGGACACGCAGTCCACGCACATCAACGGTGTTCCTTGATGTACGCACCTCAGCACTGCCGCTGCCACGACGAGCCTTGACCTGAACCTGAACTACGGGGGCCACAGGAGATTCCGGCTTGCGTCCATCGAGGCTTTCGATCGACGAGAGCTCAACGGTGCTGCGCATCACGCCGCAGCGCACCTGGAGCTGCAGGCCATCATCGGACACCTTCAGAACCTCTGCGGCCTTGCCGAGAGCCAGCAAGCGAATGCGTTCTCCAACCTGCGGACGCCAGCCTTGATGCCGACGGCGCTCTGGCTCAGGGCGGTGACGATCCTCGAGTTTGCGCAGTCGCTGCCCTGCTTTTCGGGCGGTTTCGCCATCAGCACGATCATCGCGGAGCCGCCGGATCAGCTGGCGGACTTCTTTCTGGCCGGCACGGATCGAGGTCTCCAGGCGTTGTCGTCCCTGTTCCTGCCGTTCAGCGGAATGCTGTTTCTGCTTTTCCCAACGCTGCAGAAGTTCGTCATGCAGCAGTTCAGTCCTCGCGAGCAGCGCTGCCGCATCTTCCGCCGCGGCCTGTTGGCGCAAGCGCTGTTCCTCAAGTCCACGAATCACGCTGTTCACCTCACCATCTCCCGCGGGAGAGAGAAGAGCACGTGCCTCATCGATCACACTGGCGTCCAGGCCCAGCCGTGTGGCGATCGCCAGCGCGTTGCTGCGACCTGGAATTCCCCAAAGCAGGTGATAAGTCGGCGACAGCGTCTCGCTGTCGAAGGCGACTGACGCATTCTCAAAGCGGGCGTCGCTGTACTTAAGAGCCTTGAGCTCACCGAAATGGGTGGTTGCCACAGTGAGCCTTGCCCGATCGGCCAGAGTGCGCAACAGCGCCGTCGCCAGGGCCGTGCCCTCACTGGGATCAGTGCCGGCACCGACTTCATCCAGCAGCACCAGCGCGGGTGCCGGCCCGGAGCGAATGGCCTCCAGGATGCGACCGATCCGTTTCACATGACCGCTGAAAGTGGACAAGCTCTGCTGCAGCGACTGCTCATCGCCGATGTCCGCAAGCACCTGAGCACACCAGGGAAGGCTGGGACTGCCGCTGCACGGAATCCACAACCCTGCCCGGGCCATCAAGGCTGCCAGGCCGATATTTTTGAGGGTGACGGTTTTCCCGCCGGTGTTCGGCCCGGTGATCGCCACAACACGGAGGGAAGACGACACCTCAACACTGACGGGCACCACGGTGGCCCCCTGCTCGTTGCGCTCCTGCCAGACGAGCAGAGGATGGCGGAGGGTTCTCAGCTCGAACGGTGCATCAACAGCAGACTCCAACCTGGGTGGAACTGCACCGAGCCACTGCCCGTAGCGGCCACGGGCCAAGGCCAGATCCAGCGTAAGCAGAACCTGCATCAGAGAGTGGAGGCCCTCGACCTGCTCAGCGACAGCCGCACTGAGCTCGGCGAGCACACGACGTTCCTCCTCGCGGATCCGGCCATCCACGTTCGCCAGTTTGTTCCCCAGGTCGATCACAGTCTTGGGTTCCACGAACACAGTGCTGCCGGACGCGGAACTGTCGTGCACCATTCCCGGACATTGACCACCGGCACCGGCCTTCACCGCCAGCACAGGCCGGCCATGGCGCTCGGCGATCACGGTGTCCTGGAGATGGGCCGCCCAACGCCTGATCACATCCTGCAGCCTGTCCCGCCGCTTGGCCCGCAGCTCCTGCCACTGCCGTCTCAGGCCATCGAGTCCAGGACTGGCGCGATCAGCGACGCGTCCCCCGTCTTCAATGGCGAATTTCAGACGCTGCTCGAGATCCGGAAAGGTCGCCACATCTTCGAGCAGGGTCGTGCAGACAGGGCGGAGCTCCGGTTCATCGATCTGACGGCGCAGACGGCGGGCGGCCGCAAGGGTATCGGCCACATCCAAAAGCTCCTCACCCGAAGCAGCCCCGCCTTTGCTGCAGCGCAGCAGGATTGAAGCGAGATCACCCACACCCTGAAAACTCAGACCACCATCGAGAACTCCATCGAGAGAGGCCATCTCGAGGGTCTGGGCCTGAAGGGCGAGGCTGTCTGCAAGCGTCCCTGGAAGGGGATCAGTCCTGCAGTGACGACGGCCCTGCACAGTGCTGGCGAAACTGGAAAGGTGTTCGCAGAGCCGCGGCCATTCGAGCAGCTCCAGAGTGTCCTGTTGAGCTGACATCAATCGGCTGTGGTCACGCCTGGTTGGTTGGAGGGAATGCCACCGGGTGGCTCGTAGAGCATTTCCAACCAATTGCCCTCAGGGTCGCGCAGATAGAAAGAGGCGGTGCCGTCGCGATGATCATGAACTGCGCCAACGGCCACACCCAAAGACTTCAATTGATCGTGAATCGCATCCACTTCGGCACGGTCGCTGAAGTGGAACGCAAAGTGGGGACCTGCAGCTTTGTAATTCGGTCCCAACAGAGCCAGACCATCACGAGACGTGACCGCTTCGAGGTAACACCAGTCATCAGCTTTCCAGACCATCTTCATCCCCAGCTGGGAATAGAAAGCCACAGCCCTCTCCATATCGTCCACACGGATGGCGACATGGCCTAAGCGCTCCACCACTGGCATGGAGGGGTTCTCAAAGGTCAATCATTCTGAAGGGTGCCCACCTCATCGCGTCGGGCATGGGCGAAGGAAATCCCCCAGGACGTTCGGCAGACACATCCAATTGAGAAGCAGATGAGTCCACTCCCGAGCAGGATCAATCCATCAGAGCGATCCTGACGATCAACGCTGGTCAGCAGGTGCCCGGAAAGGACAAAGGCCACGGTTGCACAGACAAACGGGAGAGGACTCCAGAACCGCAGGGGACGTTCAGAGGCCATAAGAACAAAGCATCTGCCAGTGCATAGCCCGCTTTCGTCACTACGGCTTCAACCACTCCGCAGCATCACAGGCGTGATACGTGAGGATCAGATCGGCACCGGCACGCTTGAAGCTGAGAAGAGTCTCGAGTACCACAGCCTTTTCATCGATCCAACCACGCTCGGCGGCCGCTTTCACCATGGAATATTCACCACTCACGTTGTAAGCGGCGATCGGCAGTTCCGACTCATCGCGAAGGCGGTGAATGATGTCGAGGTAGGCGAGTCCCGGCTTCACCATCATGATGTCAGCCCCTTCCTGCTCATCGAGCTGCGCTTCGGTGATGGCTTCCCGGGCATTGGCGGGATCCATCTGATAGGTGTCCTTGTTCTTGGGAATCGGCTTGCTGCCGGCTGCACGGGGAGCTGAATCCAGAGCCTCGCGGAAGGGTCCGTAGTAAGCAGAGGAGTATTTCGCGGTGTAGCTGATGATCCCCACGTGCTCGTAGCCGGCATCATCGAGGGCTTCGCGGATGGCACCTACCCGGCCGTCCATCATGTCGCTGGGACCGATCAGATCTGCACCGGCTTCAGCTTGCACAACTGCCTGCCGGCAGAGCAGCTCAATCGTTTCGTCATTGAGGACCACCCCCTCGGGGCTGACGATGCCGTCATGGCCGTCGCAGGAATAGGGATCCAGCGCAACGTCCGTCATGATCGCCATCTCAGGAATGGCCTGCTTGATCTGACGAATCGCCCGGGGGATCAGGCCGTTTTCGTTGAAACACTCCGCACCATCCTCGGTTTTGAGCCCCTCGGAAACCTTCGGAAACAACACGATGCAGCGCACACCCAAATCCCAGGCGCGCTGCACTTCACCGGTGAGGGCCGCCAGGCTCCAACGACTGGCTCCGGGCATCGCGCCGATCGGCTCCACCTCCGCACCTTCATGAACGAAGAGCGGATAGATAAAGTCAGCGGCGGAGAGGCTGTGCTCCCGCACCATGGCGCGCAGGGCAGGGGTCCGGCGCAGACGGCGGGGGCGGTAAGTGAGATCCATCAACAAGCCACGACGAGGACGCGATCGTAAGCGTCAATCCGGGAGGGCTCTCAGAGCCGTGCGGCTTGCAGCCAGTCATGGCGCGGATCATCGCCGCGTTCCTTACGCAACTGCTCGAGCAGCGAACGCTGCGACTCTGACCATTGAGGGGGCCACTGCAGCACGAGCGTCAGAAGGAGGTCGCCTCGGCCGGTTTTCAGTGGCCAGCCCTTGCCTTTAAGACGCAGACTCCGGCCGGGGCTGGTCCCGGCGGGGATCGACACTTCGGCTTCGCCGTCCGGTGTCATCACTGTGACGGTGCCTCCGAGCGCTAACTCATCGAGAGCAACGGGAAGGTCAGCACGCAGCTGATCACCGTCGAGTCGCCACACCGGATGTGACTGAACCTCCAGGTTCAAATACAGATCGCCGCGTCGGCCGGTACCTGGCTGATGGTTGCCTTTGCCCTTGAGGCGCAGGCGGGATCCATTCTTCACCCCCGCTGGGATACGGACCTGCACCCGCTCGTCATTCACCGACAACGTGCGTTCGCCACCGCGGTACGCCTCAGCAAAACTCACCTTCACCGTGGCCTCCGCATCAAGATTCACGGGTGCACGTGACGCTCCTCGTGGGAAGCCCCCACCCGCGAAACCACCGGGGAAGCCGCCACCAGGAAATCCCCCTGGCGCGCCACCGAAACCACCACCTCCCGGCCCCCCGAAACGCCCGAGGAGATCGTTGATGAATTCGTCGAAATTGCCGTAGCGACCGAAATCCACATCGAAGCCTCCGGCACCACCGCCACCGGCCTGATTCCAGTACTGCCCGAACTGTTCGTACCGACGCCGCTTTTCTGGATCGGAAAGAACCTCGTAGGCCTCACTGACTTCCTTGAACTTGGCCTCAGCGTCTTTGTCCCCAGGATTCACATCCGGGTGGTACTGACGCGCCAGTTTGCGAAACGCGCGTTTGATGGCATCGGCATCGGCTCCACGGTCCACCCCAAGCACTTTGAAGTAATCGCGGTAGCCACTTCCGGCCATGGTGATCGTTCAGCCCAGAGGACTCCACTGCGACAGAGTCTCCCAGTTCCATCAGGAGTTCGGCACCATTCACGCAGGCCGGATGCCCGTACGCCTGAACGCACGTACATTTTCAAAATGATCCGACTTTTGCTTCTCGGCACGCTCTCCAGTGCAGGGCTTGGTCTGCTTGAAGCGGGGATGGCCCACTCAGCCCCCGACCCAGCGACTCTCGCCGACCACCTCAGCGATACCAAGGTTCTTTACTACGGCTCCTGGCGCTGCCCAGCGTGTCAGGCCCAGAGCCGTTTGTTCGGTGAAGCTGTGACAAGGCTTCCCTACGTGGAGTGCGGCAAACCCAAGGAGCTGCCGATTCAGGCCGCAGCATGCAAAACTGCTGAAATCCGCGCCTATCCAACCTGGATCCTGCCGAATGGTGAGCGCCGCGAGGGCGTCCAGTCTCTGGAGGAACTTCAGGTCTGGTCTGAGATGAACAGGACGCCTTGAGCAGATGGGCCAACGCCGTCATGAGCTGATCTATGGCTTCAGTTGGAAGAACTGGCGAAACGACCTTTCGGGCGGGCTGACTGCAGCGGTTGTCGCCCTTCCTCTGGCCTTGGCGTTCGGCAATGCCGCCTTGGGGCCGGGAGGTGCGATTTACGGGCTGTATGGGGCGATTGTGACCGGCTTTCTGGCAGCTCTATTCGGAGGCACTCCTGCTCAGGTCACTGGTCCGACAGGGCCCATGAGCGTCACTGTCGCCGGAGTCGTCAGCAGCCTTGCTGCGGTGGGGGTCAGCCGTGAGCTAAGCGGAGGCGAGCTGCTGCCACTGGTGATGGCGGCCGTTGTGATTGGAGGTCTGTTTCAGATCCTGATGGGGTTGCTGCGGCTCGGTCGTTACATCACCCTCGTTCCTTACTCGGTGGTCTCAGGCTTCATGACCGGCATTGGCGTGATCATCCTCTGCCTGCAGATCGGGCCATTGCTTGGAATCAGCAGCCGAGGTGGCGTGCTCGAGTCGCTTCAGATGGTGGCGACTGATTTCAGCCCCGAACCAGCGGCACTGGTTGTTGGTGCTGCCACTCTGCTGGTGGTGTTCTGCAGTCCACGGCGACTGAGCAAGCTGATCCCATCACCATTGCTTGCACTGGTGGTGATCACACCTTTATCGCTGTGGCTCTTTCCCGAACAGCTGCCTCGCATCGGCACAATCCCGGAAGGAGGTCTCACCGTCACGCTCCCAAACTGGCAGCAGCATTGGCCAGTGCTGTTGAAAGCCGGGCTGGTGCTGGCCGTTCTCGGAGCGATCGATTCCCTGCTCACCTCTCTGGTCGCCGACAACATCAGCCCAACGCGCCACCGATCCGATCGTGAACTTGTCGGTCAGGGCATCGCCAACAGTGTGGCCGGCCTTCTGAGCGGGCTGCCTGGAGCAGGAGCGACGATGCGTACGGTGATCAATATCAAGTCCGGAGGGCGGACTCCCCTTTCGGGGATGACCCATTCAATCGTTCTCTTGCTGCTGCTTTTGGGTGCAGGACCACTGGCTGAAGGCATCCCGACGGCTCTGTTAGCAGGAATCCTGATCAAGGTTGGACTGGACATCATCGATTGGGGGTTCCTCCGCCGCGCTCACAGGCTTTCCTTCAAAACCGCCCTGGTGATGTGGGGAGTGCTGTTGATGACGGTGTTCTGGGACCTGATCGGGGCCGTATTAGTGGGGATGTTCGTGGCCAATCTGCTCACGATCGAATCGCTCACGGATCATCAGCTCGACACCATGCATGAGGACGAAGAACCCCTCAGCAGGGAAGAGGAGAGCCTGCTGAAGCGCTGCGGAGACGATCTGATGCTGTTCAGACTGAAGGGCCCCCTAAGCTTCGGCGCCGCCAAGGGAATCAGTGAACGGATGATGCTGGTCCGTCAATACAGAATCCTGCTGCTGGACATCACGAACGTTCCCCACCTAGGAGTCACAGCCAGCCTTGCGATCGAGCGCATGGTTGAGGAGGCAGTACAACACGATCGTCAGGTGCTTGTGGCCGGCGCAGCCGGGAAAGTGAAACGCCGTCTTCAACTGTTCGGCATTCCATCGCTCGTTGATACGCGCCTTGAGGCTTTACGTGAGGCCGAACAGCGCCTCAACAGTTGATGATTTGGCGTCATCGTTCTTCGGTGATCGCAGCGATCCCTACGCCAGCTGGCGCTGATTTGGAGCGATCAGAACGGTGAGCGATTAACACTGCTCTCGTTCGCAATGACGATCAAGCACATCCAACAGACAGGATTTCAAAAACGATTCACGGTCTTGAACAAATGAGACACGCCTGATACGCGCGCGAAGACAAGGGGTTCTTGGCCCCAAGTTGCGGGAGCGCAGGAAACCATTCATTCAACAACCAAACTTGATGAACCCAGCGCCGCCGGCCTGATTTATATTTAACCCGGAAAATAACTGAAGCTGATGGGCGCAGAGCCATACGCGAGCTCAGAAACCACGGCGGTTCAATAACAAGAACCTTCGCAACAACCTGAAGACGACCGCACACTTCAGATCTAAACCAAAGAAACACGCGTTACCCCATGATCAATTTAATGTTGATCGCCCAGCTTATCTTCGCAAGCGATTACCAAGGCTGGGTTGGCAGCCAGACCCCAGCAGAACTGTGCCAGGTGTACCGAGATGGGACAATTCAGCAACAATATCTGCCGGGAGGGCGGTCACAAACACCCTGCGGGGAAGGGAACTTTAATGACCCTTTGAATTACATCCCAAAATGAGAACGAGCTGATCATCGACTCGTGAAAAGCGAGCAATCATCAATGACGAGTCGGAAAAACAATATCCGTCGCTGAATCATTATCTTGACCAACATAAGCGCTGTGAGTTGGCTGCGCGATGTTCATCACAACAACGCGCTGATCACCGGTTTCGATCGCATGCAGCGTGCCCAGAGATAAAGCTTAGGTATCGCCTGCTTTCAGCCGGTATGTTTCGCACGAAGACGTATCAACAGCACCATCCTTAAGAGTGCTCAAATGCAGCAAAGCCTCCCCTTCCTGAACAATAAAAATATCGATTAATCCATGCCGATGGCAATGGGGGCGCTGCTATGTATGAGGAGGAATCTCAAACACAACTAATTCATAATCACCCTGACAATGCAACGAGCCTTGATAGACGTTCGTTGTCGTCAGAGCCTTGCCCTGAAGAACATCCTGGACATTACGAATACTGGCAAGACTCATTGTGCAACTCAAAATTAAAGCGCATCATAAACTGACTCCGCCTTAAGAGCAGAGGCATTGGTCTTCAGTGCGTAGCGGAACAAAAGCAAACAATGTAGATTGTCGTCGAAATAGCAAACTGGCTCTGCATTAAAAGCATGGATTCCAAAACGATTGCCTCTTTACTCTGTACCTGCGTCCTTGCAAGCGCCTGCTCCATCAATTCAACACCAGAAAGCAAGACTGCGTCCTGCCAGCTACCATCAGATTTATCAACGCTGACAGGATCCTATTCTTCTGAAAATATTGGAATCAACAGCAATGGCAAACACCTTGGCGATTCCAAATTATCGATCACAGTGGACGCTGATGGAGTCTTCAGCGGCGAACGCTCCTGGTCCTCGGAGCGTCACTCTGGTCACTCCAAAAATGGGGCGATCACCAAAGGAGATACAGAAAAGATCATCGGTGTCATTAATCCAAAAAACTGCCAGATTGGGATCGCTGAGTTTGGCGAATCCGGCCATTACAATGGTCAACTCCTATTCGACGGTTCTATTGACCTGATTCTTGTTCAATCAGGAGACAAACCAGTTGTGATGCGAAATCGATATCAAAAGAATTGACCCGGCAAAGCATTCATTCTTTTACAAGTAGAATCACGAGAATCAACTTTGCAAACAACCAGCTGAATAGCCACTGAATGTATTAAAAGAATTCCGAAAGAAGTCCCAACAAGCTTTCTTCTAAGCAAAGAACAATGCTTCAAAAGTGGAGTTCAAACCTGAACATCAGGCGATTCTTTCAATGCGGCATCGATCATCTCAAAAGATGTTCCACACTGGTCCAGGATTTCTTGAATTGAAGGATCTCTGACTAACTGATTCAAAGCATCACTGTCAGGCTCTTGACTCCATCGGCAATCGTAGAACGTTTTTGCTTGATTTTTGGTGTAAAAAGAATCATCCCCTGTCTGACAAGCAGTAGCAGAGAAACGTCCCAGGTTGTTGTAAGCAGCACCGTTCCCCCCGAAGCCATGGTGTTCCTTAGTCCAATATTCATATTGAGAAGAATTCTGTGAGAAGCCAATCAGTTGGGATAGTCGCCTTAAAGCTGTTTCTCTGGACAACAAAATCTCTTCATAAGTGATCCTGATGCAATCAACGCTAAGAGCTCTAATCCTTTCCGATGTTGCATAAAAATGATCTTTCCACCTCTGAACACCACTTTGAATGGTCATCGCTTGTTGTCGCCGCCGCTCCGAAGAGATCCATCCCCGCGGCTCTCTAACCAAATGAATAATTTTGCAAGCGATATCAGAATGATGCAAAGAATAGTGGCCGATCACCTCCTCGATCCAATCCATATTCTTTGAAGCATCAATCAAGGTCGTAACCCCAAAATGTTCAAAACAGTTCAGCGCATGCCGATGGGCATCCATGGCTGAAATTTCAGATAAATCGCCCAACACCTCACACACTTCATAACCTTTCGCTTCACACAAACGGCAAGACGACTTCGCCCCTAACCTCCAGGGTCGACGAAACTCTCCCAAATGTGCACTTTGCGGGTTCGTTCCCAGCACGTAACTTAAAAATGTCGAACCACTTCTCATCTCGCTTGTAATAAAAACAATTTGAGGTTGTTGCGTCATACGTTTATCACCCAATCAAGTCGATGCATTGCTAAAGCGTAGCAGAACATCAATAGCCTCAACTTTGGTGCACTCAATCGATCAAGTGGTGACTGAACGACAATAAAGTCATCAACGCCAACGCCAGATCAGTTGACGATGCGCCGCCCCGTGGTCAGACCCACTAAGATCAGCCTTTACGAAACAGCAATGATTCCAGAGCCATACGAGCTGTTTGATATCGACCGCGGGGAAGACAAGTTTTTCCTGATTGGAACAACCTGGATCGTTCTTTTCCTATTTCTTCTGTAAGCTGCGCAACCATTCAGCCTGCACAAAAGCAAAGAGAACTTAAAAAAGGAGGGTTGATGACAATCGACTCTCCTTTTTTAAGTTCTTTGAGTCGATCAAACAAACGGTTCAGAATTATGGTCAATTTCTGGACCATAGAGTGCAAGTCGGCATACAAGTTTCAATAACTCAACATGTTCTGTCGATAGCCAATTAGCAACGGCAGCTTGCAATTTTACAACTTCTTTCGAAAAAAATACCAAACGATTAGCTGTCAACGTGTATACATCAAACGCAATCTTGCCAATTCGCTCTATTTTGGATGCTCCTTTTTTTAGATCGCGTATCATGATTCTTTTCCCCGGGAAAATCAGTGTTGAATCCTTACCGATTCTCCATGTCCACTTCGGCACAACTTGACTATTTCCAATCTGCAAGTCTGACTCGAGAAGATTATTTTTCGAAAAACAATACTGAAATTTGTCAGTTGGAATTATTTTTTGTCCTATCTTAAACGTGCCAGCCCAGGTATCAATAATAGTTGTTTTCTGGCCAGGGAGTCTTTCCTCCCTGTATGCCCCGACAGATTGACAAGCCTATAACCATGCCCCGACCATTACACCAACGATGGGGAGGAAGAACTTCATTGGAACGATGTGATCCATTGAATTCGCACGCATAAACCAATGTTATGACCACCAGCAGTGATCGACTGTCTGATCAGTGACTCCAGTATCTCGAAACGTCAAGTCTTTGACTCTGAAAGAACGTGCCTTAAGAGAGAGCCTGCATACGTTCTTGAATAGGGGCAATGAATAGAACGACCGTCGGTATACCCACTCGGATGCAGACCTTGCTTCGCAAAAGCGGTCTTATGATTGTCACAACGAAATACAATCTGGAGAACATTTTCTCCAAGACGACGAACAACTGGCCTCTGATGCTCGCCGTTCCCCAAGAAAACAAAGGACAGAATTTTGCTTCGCTCGGGCAAGACCTCCAGCAGATCGAGCAAATCTCTAGACTTATCCTCCATCCGGACATTGAAAAATAAAAGATCTTCATTCTCCGTAGAGATCAACTCGTTGAATCGTTCAACTCTCCTCATCAAAGCCGACCGATCAGGCTCCCTCGACGGGTCATGATGATTAAAAAAATTAGTTCGTCCATAGATTGTATGACCACATCGACGCTCTGGATAGTGAGAGCGTAGTTTCGCCAGATCAAGAAAATCATTGAATCCGTTTTGAATGATCATCTTGATCTGGGCTGGATCGACAAACAACCAATCAAATGGAAGCGAACACGTTCTGCCGCCAGAGTCACTGACAAGTTGGGCGCCCAAACAAAAATCACCAACAGGGATCAACGCATTCCTACCACCTGAAAATTCATGCAATTGAGAAAGCGTGGTATCACTTTCAAGCTCCTGAATTGCAATCTGGCCAAGTTTTGCAGTATACATCCAATCATCAACTGATTCCAAAAAGTGTGGCTGGATTGATTGTCCTTTCATCCAATGACCAAATCTTTCAAGGTCGTCAAATCGATTGAGTGCTATCAGATCTTGTGCAAGACGACGATATCCATTCCAATCATTAGGGTGGTATGTCATCATCCGATTGGCACACTCCAAAGCCGTCTTACGATCACCCGAAGCACGGAAAATATCATTAGCAATGGCAAGCAATACCAGATGATTGGGAATTCTATGCAATCCTTCAATGATTTGATTCTGCGCTTGTTCAAAGTGCTTTAAGAAAGCAAGATCTTGCGCTGCCCGCCCATAACCTTGCCAACGTTGAGGGTGGTAGGTGATCAAAAGCTTGGCGTACTCAAGAGATTGTTCGCGATGACCCGATGCACGAAAAGCCTCTATTGCAATCACAAGAAGACGAAAGTGATTCGGAATCCTCTCTAATCCATCAATGATTTGATTCTTCGCCTTCTCAAAGCGCCTTAGAGCAATTAAATCCTGCGCTGCACGAGCATATCCACTCCAATGTTGAGGATGACAAACAATTAAATGCTTTGCATACTTGAGAGATTTTTTAGTCTTACCCGATGCACGGAAAACGTCACTGGCAATGGCGAGAAGTTTGGGATGATCAGGATGTTGATCTAAACCTTCAATGATTTGGTTCTGGGCTTCTCCAAAACGCGTCAACGCCACTAAGTGCTGAGCTGCACTTCCATACCCCCTCCAAATTTGCGGATGACACCGAATTAAATGATGGGCATAATCCAATGCCTGTTCGTACTCACCCAAGGCGCAACAGCTATCGATGGCAACAACAATAAGAGCAACTTGATTAGGAAATAATTGCAAACCGGCTGAAACCTGCTTTCTCGCTTCCGCAAACTCATTTGATTTCAGTAACTTCCTGGCTTTTGATACAAAGCCCTTCCAGTCTTCCATTGTCTTGAGTGATAGTTCTGGTGAAGCTGATGCGTCATTAGAACATGGCTCGGCTCCGAAGCATGGCTGAGCCGAATTCAGGCGATCAGCAAGTTTGATACACGAGGAAGCAGGGCTTGAAGCGGCAGAACAATGCTCTGAATGACGAAGCTCATGATTGGTCTGTAAGTACCATCAATCTTTACCTCTTCAATGAAATCATCAAAA
Organism: Synechococcus sp. CO36386bin_29; assembly: GCA_011523835.1. Lineage (GTDB taxonomy): Bacteria > Cyanobacteriota > Cyanobacteriia > PCC-6307 > Cyanobiaceae > Synechococcus_C. The sequence continues at coordinate 19,836 of WTFZ01000201.1, forward strand.
CCGCTGCAGAGAAAGCGATGTGAAGGAGCCGAGTCGATGAGCCAACTCTCTGACCATCTGACAAATATGCCAGGTGTGGTCATGCTGTCACTAGTGATATTCACCACATGCTGGGTCGAACTTCGATTTTGCTTGGTGCTTTGGGGCTAGCTCAGGCTGTCTCCATGAGCGGAACGCCTGTTCAGGGCGCACAAAATTGCGGTCCTGGCGCTCATTGGGTGCAGACAGGCGCGGGGCTTGGATCCGGCTATTGCAAGGAAAAACACAAGCACGATCACTACGTCTGTGTCATTGGCTATCACTACGCGGGGAATGGACGCTGCGTGAGAAACGGAACGTGGTGGACAGGTCGCAGACCCTATCAATGGGGGCCTTATTACGAGCCTCGCAATAAATTTGGGAGTGTCGTTTTTGAAGGCCCGAACGGGGGGAAAGTGAAGGTCAGGTGGTGAGCACTCCTGGGGACGCTTGAGTTGGAGACCGATCAATGGACTGCGACATCTCCTCAGGTACGACCAACGGTCTTGGCAAGAGCCTGCTCCATCCGTACGTATAGAGGGAGAAGCCTCGAAGGGACCTTTCTGAAAAACTCCCTTTCGGCCTTGACCGTTGCCAAGGCATGGACTTGCTGTCCCTTTCGATCTGTATAGGTGATGACCTCTAGCCCTTCAGGACAAACGTCAGCGCCAACTTTGTTCCCGTCTCTGAGCAGAAATCGAGCCACAACATTCTTTTATTCGTCTAGACAATTCTCATACAGATTCGGCTCTGGTGAGCCGTCATGGCGAAACCAAGACGGACTGGCTTTCTCACGTGACTGATCAGCTATCTCGCTGTCGTTCAAAGAGGAAGGCCGCCCCTCCCGATGGAAAGACGGCCTAGCTCGCTCGTTTGTGCATTGTTCAACCCACTACTTCGTCAAGGAAAGAGAGGGATGAAGCTCCTGGCTCAAGGCACCCTGGGGCCATGTGCTCTAAGAATTGGGTTGTGATCTCCGAAGGGCACCTAGGGCGGTGCAAGTGGAGCGTCGATCGGCGTGGCATACCACTGCGTGCCTACCGAAGGACCAACCCAGGTCATGGTTGAGACTGTTGGAGCAGGGGCCAGAAAGTCAGG
>WTFZ01000043.1 GCA_011523835.1 Synechococcus sp. CO36386bin_29
GCCCATGGGGGCCATGGCTGGAATCAGTTCGTGATCCGCGTCAGTCTGTGCGCGACCGGGCAAGAACTCTGCAACGGCAACTGCCCTGCAGCCTGCAATGAGCATGGACTTCCCGATAGCCGCTGCCGCGACTGGCTCAAACAGAGCCTTCAGCAACAGGGCGTGAACACGATCATTTATTACCCGATCCCCATTCATCGCCAACCGGCTTACAGCGAGCTGAACCTGGCTCCTGGATCTCTCCCTATCACCGAACAACTCTGCAGTGAGGTGCTCAGCTTGCCGATCTTCCCCGAACTCACCTTGGAGCAGCAGGACCGTGTGATCACGGTGATCAAATCCCTGCTGCTTGAGCGCGACGTGAAGACCGACCAATCCTGCGACCTTGCCGCTTGATCGCCGACCGCTGCTTCAGCCTTTGATGGTGGCGTAGAGCGCTTTAAAGCGTGCCTGCTGAATCTTGTGGTTCACCAGTGGTTCCGGGTACCCCCTGCGTTCGAGAGCTCCGATCTCACCACTGAGGAGATCTTTGGTCGACACGTGACGAAGCTCAGGAATCCACCGGCGGATGTAGTCCCCATCGGCATCGAATTTGGACGCTTGGGTGGCGGGGTTAAAGATGCGCAGAGGCTTGGGATCCATGCCGCTGCTGGCACTCCACTGCCAGCCGCCGTTGTTGGCGGCCAGGTCGCCATCCACTTCCAGCTCCATGAAGGCCCGCTCACCCCAGCGCCAGTCACAGATGAGGTCCTTGACCAGGAATGAAGCCACGATCATGCGGCAGCGGTTGTGCATCCAACCGGTCTCATTCAATTGCCGCATCGCCGCATCAATGATCGGCATGCCGGTTTGGCCGTCTTTCCAAAAGTCGAACCAGTCTTCGTTGTTGTCCCAAGGGAAGCGGCGCCACTGTTCCCTGTAAGGACCATCCGCCAGCTCCGGAAAGTGGAACAGGGCCTGCTGGTAGAACTCGCGCCAGCACAACTCCTGCTCCCACACGGTGATGGCCTGACGCTGCTCGTCACTGCGGGCCAGCTCCTTCGCAGCCTGAGCCGCGCACCAGGCCTGCCTCGGACTGACGGTGCCCACACTGAGTGCAGCACTGAGGCCGGAGGTGCCTGCAGTGCCTGGGAAATTGCGATCCGGCTCGTAACCCAAAAGAGGACCATCCGCGAAGACCGCCAACTGACTGGCAGCGGCCGCTTCACCGGGACGGCAAGGACAGAGATCCATGCCCTGGAAGCCATGGCCGGAGCGGAGCCGCTCCAGTTGACGCATTCCTTCAGCACAAAGGAGACCGAGCTCACCCTCAGCCTTCTGCAACGCATCCAGACAACCAGCATCCAGATCAATCAACCCCGTCGGAGCCTCGACCGTGCCGGGTTCGCTGCGCTCCACCTGTCCACGCCAGTTGCGCAGAAAGGGGCCATACACACGATAGGGATCACCGCCACCGGTCTTGAGCAGCTCTGGAGCCACCAGCAACTGATCCCAATCCACAAGCACTTTGCGTCCATGGGCCTGCAAAGCCTTTGCCACACCGCGATCACGTTCGCGGGCATAGGGCTCGACATCCCGGCTCCACACCACGGTGGAAACATCCAGGAGCGCAGCCAGCTGCGGCAAACGCTCCACAGGATCTCCGGTCACTACTAACAGTCGACTGCCAGCGTCCCGCCAACGCTGCTGAAGTTCCACCAGGCTTTCCACCAAGAACCACAACCGCGCCGGAGCCATGGGCGGCAACTGGGGAGGTGGCGCAATGATGGCAGGGTCGAGCACATACACCCCGGTGACCGCAGGCCCGAGCGCCGCAGCCGCGTAAAGGGCGGTGTTGTCCGCCAAGCGAAGATCGCGGCGGTGCCAGAAAAGCGTGCGGGAAGCGGTCATCGAAACGGTCTTAATCAGAGATTGAGCAGTTGTTTGGCGCGATACCAGGCGGTGACACTTTTGCCATCCAGCCACTCCTCTCCAGAGGCCAAGCGGGCATCCAGCTCCGCTGGATCCATCAGCACCACCTCCAGGTCTTCATCGTCATCGCCTGCAGGAGGGTTCTCCAGCGCCGTGAGATCCCTGGCAAGGAAACAGTGGATCACTTCATCGGAATACCCGGGGCAGGGAAGCATCGGACCCAGTGCATCCCAACGGGCCGCGCTGTAGCCAGCCTCCTCACCGAGTTCTCGCTGCATCGACTCCAGCGGATCTTCACCGTCCTCCAGCGTTCCGGCTGGAAATTCCAACAAACGCGCTTGAACGGCGAAGCGGTACTGACGGAGAACCACCACCTGGCCGTCGTTGGTGATCGGCACAGCCAATGACGCGCCGGGATGGCGAATGAGTCCGAATGTGCCCTCCACACCCATGGGCAACTTGATGCGATTGCGCTCAAACCGGATCTTTCGCGCATCCATCGCCTCGATGGTTTCAAGCAGCTCAAAAGGCTCGGAGGCCGGCAGCGGTGCCATGAGAGAGAGCAAAGCGGGCACCAGCATGGCGGTTGCACGGCAAGATCGTCAGCACACCACCGGTTGGGCCATCCGTCTTTGCACGATCACGCGCTGACCACCACGGACCCAACAGCTGCTCCAAACGTGCTGCCCCGGCGGCGACAGCTTCAGCTGCTCAAGGCGCTGGCCCAAGAGGCCGGATGGGGACATCTGAACCGCCTGGCTGGATTGAGTGCGGTCAGCAGTGTGCTGGACATCGCAGGGCTTGGCCTGGCCATCACAGTGCTGCTCGGTAATGGATCAAACCCAAACCCGATACGTGGTCTGAACATCAGCCTGCCGCTGAGCGCCAGCCTTTCCCTGCTAGTGGGTCTGATCCTTCTACGTGGACTCATTCAGGGACGCGTGGCTGTGAGCCGGGAACGCCTGCGCTCCGGTTTCACGGATCGTCTGCGCCAGCAACTGCTGCAACAGGTGTTCTCCGCATCCTCAAACCAGCTGGATCAACTCGGCCGCGGTGATTTGCTTGCGTTGCTGATGGCCGACATCAACCGCACCGCCTTGGGGCTGGACCAGGCAGTACGCATGCTGCAGGCTCTGCTGGCGATGGTGATCTATCTGGGCAGCGTGCTGCTGGTGGGACGGGCCGCCGCCTGGCCGCTGCTGCTGGCCCTGATGGCCTCTGCCATCGCCGCCCTGTTGCAGCGTTCGGGAAGCTGGAGTCTGGGCCGAATCCAGAGCCGCCTGAATGCGGCATTGCAGCGCACCGTGGGCGATGGCCTGCATGGCCTCAAGGCCGTGCGAGCGGCGGC
>WTFZ01000076.1:0-5472 GCA_011523835.1 Synechococcus sp. CO36386bin_29
GAAGTGATCCAAAGAAAGCCATCCCGATAAGGGGTGGCTTTTTTTGTGGCTGCTTCTTTACGCGCTAGTTTGGAGTTCGGTGCAAGGTTGATTCGATGGCCAAAAGGCTACTGCTGCGCCGAATTTTTCGATCACTTTGGTTGGCTTATCAACGCTGGTCAGGAAATGATTGTGTGGATCTTAGTGCAGCTTTTGCTTATTACACGCTTCAGTCGATTTTTCCGATCCTCCTGATTTCCTTGTCCATCGCCTCTTTTTTACTGGGTAGGCAAGATGATCTGGATCAGAAAATTATTTTTTTTGCCAGTGGTGTTCTGCCGCCACCTGCAGTTTCTATCGTGAAGCAAACGTTGATACAACTCGTGCAGCAGGGGTTTGGTGCAGGTCTTCTTGGCGCTGCAGTGCTTCTGGTGACAGCGGGAAACGTTTATCTCACTCTCCAGCGTGGCGCTGATCGTCTTTGGAACGGTGTGCTTCGCCCATTGCCCGAGTCGAGGCCCTTTGGTGCGCAAGCTTTTCAGTTCGTGCGTGTACGTATTGAAGCCTTCTTTATCGTGATGCTCATCGGTCTTCTGATTGTTGCTGATCAAATCAGTGTCAATTTGCGGATGATTCCTGCCGGAGCTTTGGAGGGCATTCAGCAATCCTTGCCTTGGCTTCTTGATGCCCTGGATGTGTTTCCGCTGGTTCAGGTTGGACGTGTCATGTTTGCTTGGGTCGGATTTTCGGCAATGGCTCTGCTTTTACAGGCTCTTCTTCCGAGTCGTCGTGTTCCTTTTATTCCTTTGATTCCTGGATCCTTATTAATTGGCTTTTTGCTGACAACTTTAAATTTAGCGGTGAGCCGAAGCATTCTCTCCCTTGGTGCTCGCTTTCAAGCTTATGGCGTTATTGGAGGCGTGCTGGTGCTCACATTGTGGGTTTATATGGTTGGCGTTGTTATTTATTTTGGTCAGTGCTGGAGCGTTGAACTGGCTTTGCTCAGGCAGAAGAAGTGTGGAGATCCGCTCGCTTCTCGTATCCACTGATCAATGAATCAAGTCATTATGGATTGAATTCGTTTCGTGTGAGGCTGTGGATGGGTCGTGTTCCTCCTCTTGTCTGGTTGCTTGCCGTTCTGTTGCTGCTCCCCACCACAGCAGGTCGTGCATTGGTGGGCATTTTTGGTGGAGCCGCTCTTCTCCTGCTCACGGTGTCTCTGGTTTTGGGAGGTCTTGGTTGGTTGGGCTGGAGACGGATGAAAAGTCAGTTTCAGGTCTGTGGTCAGTGTGGAGCCACCAATCTGGGTTCGGCAGCGGTTTGCTCGGCCTGTGGTGCAGTCCTTGACAATGGTTCGAAATCATCGGAAAACAGTTCTTTTGATGCCGATGCCGCTCCAGCCAGTTCGGCGACCATTGATATCACCGCTGAAGATGTGGACTCTTAGAAGCTAAGGAAACACATGAGCATCGATCTCATTGTTGTGATGACTCCTTCTCGGTCGAGTCAAGTTCATTCAGTCGTCGCTCGCGCAGATAAAGAAATAGAGGACCTCCACAGGCAAAAGAAACGATCACACACATCAGCAGCGTGAGTCGCCAGCCTTTTACCTCCAGTCGGCGCCCTTCGATGACAATCCAAATCGTGAATGCGCTTGCTGCGACCAAGAGATCACGGCTGAGCGATCGAGAAGCTGCTGTGAGATTGGCATCGGAGATGAACCCACTGAGATCGAAACCGCCTGATGCACTGGACTGAATGAATTCAAGGTTTGCTTGCCATGGAAGGACGGCTCCAAGCACTGCGAGCACCAGGTAGATCCAGGGCAATGTTTTAGTCACGAGAGTGTGTTGTTCGGTGATTCACCTTCCAGCGTATCGGGGTTGAGTTGGGCAACGCTCTGCTCGACTTGGTTGAGAAGTTCCTCACAGCGTTTCAGGTAAATTCCGGCTCTTTGATGATCTCCAAGCAGTTGAGCTAATGGAATGGAATCGTCTTGAAGTTTTGCCAGAAGCAGATCTAGTGCCTGAAGTGATTCCTCATAGCTCAAGGAGGCTGCATCCGCTTCCCATTGGCTCCGGGCATCATCCTCAGTACGGTTTGATTGACGAGGCATCAGAAGGATTCGGTGAGTAGAGCTGGGTTTTTGGTTGATGAAGGTCAGGATTTTTTCCTGATTCTCACTGTGCTGACATCGATGTCTCCGTCACTCAGATGGATCACCAGTGGTTTCGATGGGCTTGTGTCTGCAACGGATTGCAGCAGGTGCCCCTCGTTGTCGGTGATGGTTGCGAACCCACGCGTCAGCCATCGTTCCGGGGAGAGCGCCGTTAGCAGCTCTCGACGTCGCTTGAGGCGTTCACGCCGATCAGCAACGACCGTTGTAGGCGTCACTCGACGCAAAGCATCCCGTCTCTGTGTCAGCCGTTCCTGTTCTCTGTTGAGTCGCCAGGTCTGATAGTGACCCAGTTGCATTCGGCATTGGCCGATGAACTGAAGTGCCGCGGTTCGTGATGGCAAGAGACTCACAATCGCTGCCGTCGGCGTGGCGGCTCGGAAATCGGCGACAAGATCCGCAACCGTCAGATCGTCTTCATGGCCCAGACCGGTCACGACTGGAACCGGATACCGAGCGATCAGCCTGCAAAGGGGTTCATCGTCGAAAACCATCAGATCCTCACGGCTTCCTCCCCCTCGCGCCAACACAACAGCGTTCACACCCAATGTTTCGATGTTCTGTGCCAAGTGATCCAGCACCGAGCAGATTCGTGGTGCCACATCCCCTTGAACAGGAATGGGGATCACAAGCAGCTCTGTCAGGGGCCAGCGTTCCTGCGCCGTGCGCAGCATGTCGGCGAGCGCAGAGCTTGGAACACTCGTTAGAAGAGCGATCCGCTCGGGTACGGGTGGAAGTGGTCTCTGCTGGCTGGGATCAATCAATCCTTCCTTGCTGAGACGTTCCTTCACCGCTTCGAAACGTCGCTCGATCGTGCTTCTGCTGGGACGCAGGTCAATGGCTTGCACCGCAAGGTTTGCTCGAGCAGCCCAGAAATTCAGCTTTCCCACCACCGTGACGCCTTCACCCTCGGTGGGGACAAAATTCATAAGTTGAAGTCTCGAGGCCCAGCAAACAACGGTGATGCTCGCGTTTCCATCACTGAGTGTCAGCCAGAGATGCCCTTTCTTGATCTGCGGTCGAAGGGCACTTCCGTGTACGAGGAACCGGGGAGCAAAACCACGCTCAAGAAGGGCTCCAACGGATGTATTCAACTCCTGAACGGAGTAGCTGGGAATGGAATCAGCGATCAAGGCGGCGATAGGCGAACCCCCAGTACAGACAGAGGGCGCTGAACAAAATAGTGATGACCTGCCCCCAGGTTTGGTGCAATTGCGTGAGTGCCACGGTCAGGATCACCAGTGCACTGCTGAGCAACCTTGCACCATCTCGGCGGTTGTTGGCAAAAAACGGAACCAAGCGACTCCCCAATCGACCTTTACTCTCTCGCAGAGCGGCGAAACAAAAAAGCCCACCGGTGATCCGATGGGCTTGATCGAGCAATTGACGCTGACGAACGGAATCAGCCGAGTCCGATCTGGGTCAGGATGCCTTGGCCGGTGAGCAGCTCGGTGCCGAGACCGATCACGAAACCGAGCATGGCCAGACGGCCATTCCAGGTTTCAGCGAAGTTGACGAAGCCGAAGCGGGATTGTGTGGAGTCAGACATGGTGGAAGGCCTTTAACAATGCCAATGTAACAAAGGATTGACTTTTGTTGATTGTCGCAACGACGACCTCAGGAGGCCTTCTTCGTTTTGCGTGTTGCGACAGCATCGGTTGGGGACTCGGGCCATGGATGCTTGGGGTATCGACCACGCATCTCCTTGCGGACCTCGTGGTAGCTGCCGCTCCAGAATCCCTGCAGATCCCTTGTGCGTTGTAGGGGCCGCCCTGCTGGGGACAGCAGTACCAGCGTGATCGGAAGGTCTCCGTTCAGTAAATGAGGACTGTCGATGCAGCCGAACATCTCCTGAAGTTTCACCGCTAGAACCACCTCTTCCTCTTCGTAGGTCAGTTCCGCATCGCGTCCGCTGGGGATGCGGATGGTTGTGGGTAGTCGTTCATCAAGTTGGCGTCGGAGGTTCCACTCAATGGTTCCCCAGAGCGCCTGAATCAACATTGCCTCATCCAGCTCTCTCCAGCTGCGGGATTCGACGCTGGCTTCCTTGAGCCAAAGGTTTGGATGGGCTTGAAGGAAGGCCTTGTCACGGCATGGCCAAGGGGGGCCGATGCGCAGGTGTGCCAGCTGGAGCCTTCGGCGGAGTTGCTCGCTGCGGTGAGTCCAGGGCAGAAGCTCCACGCCCTCGCGCTTGATCCGTTCGAGTAAGACGGCGCTGATGGCATCAGTTGAGGGTTGGGGGCAGGGCTGACGCTTCAGCACAAGTGCGCCGAGAGAGAGAATCCGATCCGCGCGGATTCTCTGTTGCCTGTCGTCCCACTCGACATCTTCCTGCCATTGACCTTCGGTTTCAGCGAGGCTCACCACCCAGCTCTTTGGCATCGGAATGGCGAGGCGGATCCTTGCGTCGCGACCGCTGAGATCGAGTTGCGCCACGGCGAGCGCTTCGGCATGGCTCAATGGATCGTGGTCAGGAAGAGTTGCTCCTCGGCCTTGCCTCAGCAGAAACTGTCCTTGGCGTTGATCTCGGGATAGAGCCACCCATTCGGGGAAAGCCCTGGCCACCAGGAGTCCAGCGAGCAAGTCCCATGCCTTGTCAGGGGGAGTGCCGCGGGGAATGTCCGAGAGCTTGTTCAGCTCCCGTTGCCATTGGCGGCTCTGCTGAAGGATGACACCAGAACCTGTTGCTTCATCCCGTCGCTGTGATTGCCGGAGAGCCTGAAGCCTGCGAAGGAGGTCGCATCCTTCAGCGCAAATCCCAGGAGGGATGCGCTCGCTCAGCAGTGCGGCGAGATCGCAGCCAAGCTGCTCGACTCCCCAGCGACGGGCTTCAATCATCAGCAGCCCGAGCCTGGGATGAATGCCGAACATCGCGACATGGCGACCTTCCCTGGTGATCTGTCCTCCTGGATCGATGAGACCCAGCTGCTGCAGCTGCTGTCGCCCTTCATGAAAGAGGGCTTGCGGAGGTGGCTCAAGCCATGGCAGCTCTTCTCCGAGCCCGGCTCCCCAGCGGGCTAGATCCAGCAGGGTCGGTTGGGGATCAGCCCGTTGGAGTTCAGGCAGATCCTGCAGGGGGCGTCGCTGTTGTTCGGCAGGAGACCACAGGCGGATGCAGCGTCCCGGTGCCTGTCGACCTGCTCGCCCCCGTCGTTGATCAGCACTGGCTTGACTGGAAGGAACCGTCTCGAGCCCCTCCATGCCGGTGCCGGGATCAAACCGTGTGTGACGGCTGAGGCCGGCGTCGATCACCAGTCGAACGCCGTCCAGGGTGAGTGAACTTTCCGCAATGGATGTGGCGAGCACCACACGGCCAT
>WTFZ01000076.1:5572-20093 GCA_011523835.1 Synechococcus sp. CO36386bin_29
GGATCGATGGGAAAAGAGTCCGACAGGGACTGCTCCCGTCAGCTGAACAGGTTGAGAACACCCAGCAGGAAAAGGCTGCTGAGTGCGCCCATGGCGGTAAGAAGACGCACAAGAGGCGCGATACGAAAACGCAGAGTGGCCATGAAGAAAACCTTAAGGGCCGAAGTGACTCCGTTCTAGTTCGGCTTGTCCCCGATCGCCAGCTCCGGTTCGTAGGGCTTTACAGATTCTCCTTTGCTCAGCGCACATGCCTTGCGCCATCAACCGGATGGTATTCCTCGCCTGTGAGTTCTTCGTAAACAATCGCTGGGAGCCCTGTCTCGAACATGGTCTGGAGGGCTTCCTTCAAATAGGGGTTCCAGCCGCCGGTGCTCACCTGTCCGTGTCGCACCGTCCAGTCCCATGTTCCCTGCAGATCCCGTGGGATCCGCCCTTCGCGGTCCCTTCGGGCCACGAGGTCGAGGGATTCCACAAGACCAACCTGTACTGGATCTTTGCCGTAAGCCGGCGTCAGACTCAGTTCCAGGCGCACCGGATCCTCCTTGACAAGGCGTAACCGAAATCGCGGCGGCAACTTCACGGATTTGATCACTGCAGCAACGATCCGTGTTCTTTGGTCCACCAGGCAGTTCCCCCTACGAGTCCGAAACGAGCCGTTATGCAGCTCATGCGTCCAACTTATTCACCAGAGCGATCAGCAGGTTCGCCTTCATCGTCTTCGCTGAATCGAACCGTCAGCAGATTCTCTTCTGTCAGTCGTCCGTCTCCGTCCAAAAGCTCAGGGTGGATTGTCACCTTGCCGGTTCGATCACTGCGACTCTGCTCAGCGCCAAGGGGGCGGCCTGCTGCACTGAAGCCTCGACTCATCACCTTGAAGGCTTGCCACAGCAGGGCTATGAAAATCAGCCCGTAGAGCAATGGAAAGAGACTACTGAGCATGGCGTCAGCATGAACGGCGGTTGGGCATGACCCTTCTCCATTCATCATCGCTTCCGCCGGGTGGAAGCGGCGGTGTTCCCATTGCATCGGTCGTATCCGGTCATGGAACAGTCGGGCTTCCCCTCTGGTGTTTCCTTGCGGTGCTCCTTACGGTCAGGGTCAACACTCGACGTTGAATCGTTTATGGCTGTGGCCGTTCCCTCCGCTCTACGGATTACGGGACATCGTGTCTGCCATCAACGAGGGTTGCTCCCCCTTGTGGTGACAGCGTCATTGCTGAGCCCCCTGATCAGTCCATGGGGAGGGGAGCCTGCCAAGGCAGTTCCCACGCCTCCATCGGCTCTGTCTCCGCAGTCTTTTGTTGCCAGTGCAGTAGCCCGCAGCGGTCCTGCCGTTGTCACGCTCGAGACGCAACGCACGGTCAGGGCCTCATCCAGCAACGGCCTGCCCCAGGGGCTGCTCATGGACCCCTTCTTTCAACAGTTCTTTGGCATGCAGGGTCAGCCTGCTCCCCGTTCTCGTGTTGAGCGTGGTCAGGGCAGTGGTGTGATTTTTGATGCCAAGGGTCTTGTACTCACCAATGCGCATGTTGTTGAAAATGCTGATCAGGTGGTGGTGGGTCTTCCGGATGGTCGTCGCGTGTCCGGTCAGGTGGTGGGGCAGGATTCCGTGACCGATCTGGCTGTGGTCAAGCTGGAAGGTGAGCGAAGCTGGCCAACGGCGCCTCTGGGCAATTCCGATCGGCTCCGGGTTGGAGATTGGGCCATCGCTGTCGGCAACCCGTTCGGTCTCGAGAACACCGTGACACTTGGGATTGTCAGCAATCTGAACCGAAACGTGTCCCAGCTCGGCATCCAGGGAAAACGCCTTGATCTCATTCAGACCGATGCAGCGATCAATCCAGGCAACTCCGGGGGGCCCCTTCTCAATGCCGGTGGTGAGGTGGTGGGCATCAATACCCTTGTGCGTTCCGGACCAGGGGCTGGACTGGGTTTTGCGATCCCGATCAATCGGGCCAGGACCATCGCGATGCAGCTTGTGGATCAGGGGCGGGCTAGCCACCCCATGATCGGGATCGGACTATCTACGATTCCAGCATCCACTCCGGGGGGTGTTGTTCCTCCAGGAGCTGTGGTGCGCTCCGTCATGCCAGGTGGTCCAGGCGCTCAGGGTGGGCTTCAGGTCAATGATGTGATCGTGGCGGTGGCGGGCGCTTCTGTTAAAAGCCCTGCTGAAGTGGTCACTGCAATCGACCGCAGTTTAGTGGGGCAGCCCCTGTCGCTCCGCATCGAGCGTCAGGGCCAGTCGCTTCCCATCACGGTGACGCCTGTTGACATGCGGGCGCTGAAGATGCAGTGATCAAGTTTCGTCAGAATCGCGCAACTGTTCCACACAACGGGTGATGCACTCTCCGTCGTCGAGATTGCAGGTTGTGATGCATTCAAAATAGGTCTCAACCGCATCCCAGGTTTGGTCATGCTCCGTTCCATTGGCCTGGTTCTGGTTGAGGCCCGCGGACAGGGATCCTGGGTGTGTCATCAGCTGCCGAGATCAGTAATGTCAGCTTATGCACACGTTTTGGGTGGGTAAAGAGAAATGAGTCTTCCTTCCTAGCCTTTCATGAAGTTTCGTCTTGTTGTCTCAATTGGCTGCGTTATGCGGCTTTCTTGCGACGGCTTTCGCGTTCTTTCTGCTTGATGCGTTTGGCCTGGCGCTTGGCCTCCTGCTCGGCCTTCAGAAGTGCCTCCTCCGCAGCCTGGCGTTCTTCCCTCTTCTTCTCCAAGTAGTAGCTGTAATCCCCTCGGTACAGCACCAGCTCTCCGTCTCGAAGTTCCACGATCCGGTTGGCAACGCGTGAAATGAAGTAGCGATCGTGCGACACGAGCAGAGCTGCCCCCTCGTAGGCACACAGCGCGTCCTCCAGCATCTGTTTGGCAGGAATATCGAGGTGGTTGGTCGGCTCATCAAGCACAAGCAGATTGCAGGGGCTGAGAAGCATCAACGCCAGTGCCAGGCGGGCCTTCTCGCCTCCGCTGAGCTGTCCCACCTCTTTGAAAACGCTGTCATTGCTGAAGCAAAAGCTCCCCAGCAGGGAGCGCACCTGGGTCTGCGTCCAGTCCGGCACCGCCTCGAACATCGTGTCGATCACCGTTCTGCTCAGATCCAGCGCTTCTGCCTGGTTCTGTTCGAAATAGCTCGCCACGATGTTGTGTTCGCCAAGCGCGGCGGACCCCTCGTCGGGTTGCTCCAGCCCCATCACCAGGCGCAGAAGAGTGGATTTTCCAGCGCCGTTCGGGCCGACAAAGGCAATACGGTCACCCCGCTCAACTTCCAGTTGAGCGCCGAGAAAAAGAATTTTGTCTCCGTAGCTGTGGGTGAGGTTGTCGATGAGGGCAACCTGGGCACCGGATCGGGGTGCCGGCGGAAAGCTGAAGCTAGGGCCCGCGACCGATTCGATCGGTGCGTCCACAAGTTCCACCTTCTCGAGTTGTTTTTCCCGGCTTTTCGCCTGGGTGCTGCGGGTGGCGCTGGCCCGGAAGCGGTCGATGTAGGCCTGCTGCGCAGCGATGTCCTTTTGCTGACGATCAAACGCGGCCTGTGTGGCCTCCTGCTCGAGCGCTTTCTGCTCAAGGTGTGCTGTGTAGTTCCCGAGGTAGCAGCGGGACAGGCCTCGTTCCGTTGAAACGATCTGATTGCAGACCTTGTCTAGGAAGGCTCGGTCGTGGCTGATCACCACCAGTGCCGCCGTCTGGGTCTTGAGGTAGTCCTCAAGCCACTGGATGGTGTCGACGTCAAGGTGGTTCGTTGGTTCGTCGAGGAGCAGAAGATCGGGGTCCTGGAGGAGAATCTTCCCAAGGGCGATGCGCATCTGCCAGCCACCGGAGTAGTCCTTGACCTGCTGTTCCGCGCCCTCAGGTGTGAAGCCAATGGTGGGAAGAAGTTTGTCGATCCGAGCATCCAGCTCGTAGCCATTCAGGGATTCGAACCGAGTCTGAAGAGCGCCAAGGCGGTGGATGAGCTGATCGAGGTGCTCCGGATCAGAGGCAGCCTGCTCAGACGCCATGGCGAACTCCACCTGTTTCTGCTCACTGAGCACCTGTGCAGCTTCGCCAAAGGCCTGGAACAGCTCTTCGCGAACCGTGCGCTCAGGGTCGACGTCGAATTCCTGCTGAAGGAAAGCGATTCGAGGTTCACCCTGACGAATGATCTGGCCGCTACTGGGCTCTTCAAGACCGGCAATCAGTCTCATCTGTGTGGATTTTCCCGCGCCATTCACACCGACAAGGCCAATGCGGTCGCCTTCTTTCACCTCCCAGGTCACATCCCGGAGCACTTCTCCCGTCGGATAGATCTTGCTGACGCGCTCAAGTCGCAGCACAGGGTGAAGGCAGATGCTCCCATCATCCCGTGCCGGGGTGAAGGCAGACTGGTGATTGATGAGGAGGTGCTGATGCGGAGGCTCGAGCAGCTGGCAGCTCTTGTGGTCGCGGCAGGCCTTGCTCTGGTGAGTTACTGGTTGTTCTTCAGCTGGGCCGGTGGTGGTGGTGCACGAGATCGGCAGGTGGAGCCCCCGCCATCGCCTCAGGCTTCAGAGCAGATCAGAGACCCCCTCGTGCTTTGACCAGCCATTGTTTGCTGAGGTCGTCATCGAGATTGCGGATATGTGCTTTGACCTCATCGGCTGTCACTGGAAGCTGCAGTTGTTCGCCGATCGCGCAGATCGCGTCGATAGCCCCGCCGGGATTTTGCAAGGCCTGGCGGAAGAGAGAACGGGTGAGTTCTTGGTCGCTTTCGATTCGTTCGTAGAGAGCAGCTGCGTTGCTCATGACACACGAATGACTTTGACAACCCTATTCACATCGCGAGGATCAGGCCGCAGGTGCCGGAACTGATTTAGGCAGCCTGATCGAGATCTGCCTCCTTCAGGCCTGCGGCTGAGGCGTCTTCCATGCTTCGCGCATCCATACAGAGAACCTTGCGCAGCTGTGCATAGTTCGCGGCTTGGGATGGACGTCCTTCCTGCACAGCGCTGTATTCAGCGCGTTGGAGAACATGGTGCAGGTGGGTCAGCAGGTAGGTGCTGATCACAGCAGACACCAAGACGTCGCTGTTTTCGGTGGCACGACGGGTTCGGCGTGATGCAGAGCTGCGCCTGGAGCGAGGCGCCGGCTTACGGGTGCTTGTGGCCTGGCTGGTGGAACGGGGCATGGCAGTCCTGGCTGAACGTCGAGATGTGAGACCTGATGAATGAACCCTTGAATGAACCGTGCGTCAGGGAGCGGATCGATGCCAGCATCATAGTGATGGATACTATCCTTGCGCATCTCTGTACACTTTTAAGTAACTCTGGGGCTGCAGTCGTGGCAACCCGCCAAACTTCATCCAGCGGGAAGCCGAAGTCGCCTCGGATTCAAGTGGTGCTGCCAGAAGATTTATGCCTGCGACTCACCGCACTGGCGGAGCAGGAATCCCGCACTGTGAGCAACATGGCCAAGGTGCTGATTCAGCAGGGAGTTCAGCGTCTGGAGCAAGGGGAATCAGCCAGGCAGGCAGCCGTATCTCCTCCGATTCAGTCTCAGACCGAGCGCTTCCGGTCTGCTCTTGAGGCTCAGCCGCCGAGGCGGTTGCGGGGTGCTCCGCGAAGGGTTCGTCTGCACCGTCCCAATGGTCCCGCTGCCTGATCAGGCAGGGTCAACGCGCACTCCAAGCACTGTGGCCCTCGATGCTCCGGTAATGGCAGGAGCGTTACCGGGATGGCCGCACTGATGCCACCAAGCAAGAAGCGCGAAGACCAGCGCCTCGCGGAACTGCTCAGGGAGATCCAATTCAGCGCTGGACCGAACGTGCATCCCCAGGCAGCGCTGCCTGAGCTGGCGCATCAGTGTTCGGTTTCGGCTGCCTCCACCAGCAACGAGCAGCTCCACCGGCAGAGGCTGACCTGTCGATGTCAGCCGGCGCAGGTCCTGCGCCACGACTGCGGCGCTCAAGGCAGTGAGAGTCGCCAGCTGGTCTTCGGGGGGATGGGATTCGAGCTGTTGAAGTCGACGGTTGAGATCCTCCTGTCCGAACACTTCCCGTCCGGTCGATTTCGGCGGGGAGCTCAGGAAATAAGGCTCCTGCAGCCATCGCTGGAGGGTCTCCTCGCAGACAGTTCCGCGGCCCGCTAGTGCTCCATCTTGGTCGAACGTCTCTTGCCCTTCGCTGAGGTGGGCCATGGCCAGGTCCACCAAGGTATTCGCAGGACCGCAATCCCAACCCAGCACAGGATTCTGACAATCGGGGCCAGCTTTCGGTGGGATCAGTGTGATGTTGGCGATGCCACCCAGGTTCAGGAGCCCTCGCCATCCATCGATACGACCCATCAGAGCGGCATCCGCCATCGGCACCAGAGGGGCGCCTTGTCCTCCAAGCGCAAGATCAGCACTTCGGAAGTCATGAATCACCGGTCGTTCGATCAGATGCGCCAGGAGCGGAGCCTGCAGCATCTGCCAGCTGGCTCCGCGATGAACGGTTCCTTCCATCTGTTGATGTATGGGAGGGGGTGGGGCGTGCCAGATCGTCTGGCCATGACAACCCACCAGTGCGGCTGATTGCTGAGGGTCACAGAGTTGCACGGCTTGCGCCTGCCGCTCAGTCAGGGCTTCAGACAGCTCAAGAAGGTCGCAGACGCTGGTGGGCTCACCCTGAGCCACCTGAATCAAGCGCACTCTCAGGTCTTCCGGGTACGGCACCGATGCGGTGTTGAGCAGAGTCCAGTCGGGGGCATCGGGCCTGCCCCGGAACGATGCGAGCGCGGCATCAACCCCATCGGCGCTGGTACCGCTCATCAGGCCGAGCACGCGCATGACCGGGATGTTCAGATTCTCGGAAGATTCTGAAGGTCTTCGGTGAGTCCCATGACGACCAGCACATGTCCCTTCAGCAGGATGTGAGACGCAGGAGGATTCACGAGCAGTTCCCCTGCTGGTCCCGCGGCAAGAACATTCACCCTGTGGTTTTTGCGCAAATTCAGATCACGCAGTGACCGTCCCATGAATCGTTCAGGGACCTTGATCTCTTCAATCGAGTGATGTTCATCGAGCTCCAGTCGCTCCATCAGGTTGGGGCGCACCAGCTCGAGCCCCAGACGTTCGCCCTGCATACGGGAAGGGAATACCACGCGATCGGCGCCAACCCGTTTGAGCATTTTTTCGTGAAGATCACTTGTGGCTCGAGCAATCACCTGCTGGACCCGTGTCCCAACACTGTCCTTGGCGATCAGGGTGGCTGTGATGCTGGCCTCGATCGGCTCACTGATGGCAACAACCACGGTATCCATATCAAGGATGCCGGCTTCCCGAAGGGATTCCTCATCGGTGCAATCCACCACTCTTGCTTCGATGGAGGGCTCGAGCTGGCGCAATTCCTCGATCGCCTTGGAGGAACGATCGACGGCCAGGACTTCAGCGCCGTTTTGCATCAGCTGACGACAAACGGCGCTCCCGAATCGTCCGACGCCGACAACCCCGAAGCTCTGGGGATCCGTGTCCGTGGACTGTGCCCAATTCCACCAGTCCCTCATGACGGCCTCGCGAAGGAACCTCGGTCAGACATACAGATCCTCGCGGGGATAACCAACACGATTCTGGCGTTGGATCTGGTCACGCTCGAAGCTCTCCCAGATGGCGCTGAGCAGAAGGAGTATGCCGAGTCGACCCACGAACATTCCGACCACCAGGATCATCTGTCCAAGGTGACTGAGCTGTTCGGTCACGCCGAGATCGAGGCCCACCGTGGCGAAGGCAGAGATGCAAGTGAACGTGAGCTCCAGAAACGACAACGGGTCTTCACCCGTGGGGTCACTGGTCAGAGCCAGCAGCAAGGCCATCACCAGAACAAACAGCAGGGAAGCCACGGTGATGCTCACGGCTCTCAACACCACCTTGTCAGGAATCTGGCGATGACGGATCACGACATCATCGTGGCCGCGGAGGGTGGAGCGGGTGGTGGCCATCAAGGCAGCCACCGTTGTGGTTTTGATTCCACCGCCAGTCCCTCCTGGACTGGCACCGATGAACATCAGCGTCATGAGCAGCAGCAGGCCTGAATCCGAAATGCTCTCGATCGACAGAGGCACGGTGGTGAAGCCTGCCGTGCGCGAACTCACGGAACCGAACAAGGCACTCATCACTCTTTCCTGCCATCCCATGGTGGTGAGGGTGTGTCCTTTCGAGAGGGATTCCGTCAGGACCAGTCCCAGCATTCCAATCAGAATCAGAAGACCTGATGTGCGGAGAACGAGCCTGGTGTGCAGGCTCAGATTGCGACGTTTGAGCCGCTGTCTGTTGCTCCAGAGATCATTGGTCACCCGCCATCCCAGCCCTCCCAGCACGATCAGAAGCATGATCACCGCATTGACCACGCGATTGGTCCTGTATCCCTCGAGGCTGTCGTTCCAGAGACCGAAACCGGCATTGTTGTAGGCCGAAATGCTGTGGAAGAGAGACGCCCAGGCCCTCGACCCACCCGCAGGCAGATCGGAGAATCCGAAGGTGTAGAGCACCAGAGCTCCCATCAGGATCAGCACGGTTGCTGTGAGAGCAATGCTTCTGAAGGTGCTGCCGATGCCCCCCACGCCAAATTGATCCAGGGTCTGACCACGATCCAGGCGACGGCGAAGGGAGGTCCCACGCACCACAAATCCCTGCAGAAAGGTGGTGATCGCCATTAATCCCAGCCCGCCCACGAGAATCATGAAGGCCAAAACCCCTTGACCGCATGGGGTTAGATCACGACCGACGTCGATCACCGTCAGTCCGGTCACCGTGACGGCGGAGGTTGCGGTGAACAGCGCTTCCCAGAGCCCCACATTGGCGGCAGAGCATAGGGGGCTTGCCAGAAGAAGAGTTCCGGCGGTGATGACGAGCAGGCCCGTCACCACAGTGAACTGAGGTACGGAAAGGCGTCGATACCAGGCCTGGGTTCGATGAATCGCCTTGGGCAGAGGCATCGGTTTCATGGGTTCCTGCTGGTCCTGAAACGTGAGCGCTCCGACGCAACGAGAACGGTGCACAGCCTGGGCTCAGATGGTCGATCTCCAAGAACGCTGCTTCCAATGGCAAGCAGGGATCCTGCATTGATCTCATTCATCGGCGTGTTCGCTGCTCGGATGGGACGGGCCAGGGTGGGCTGGTTCTGGCGAGACCCCCCAGAACGCCTGCTCGAGCCATGCTCGCAGACCTTTCAGACCTGTTCCTTGTGTTGCTGAGACGTACAGGGCATCAGAGTCCAGGATTCTGATCAACTCGAGAGTCGATGCATCGCAGCGGTCAATCTGATTCGCCAGAACCTTCCTGGGTTGATGACACTCGAGACGATCCAGAATCGAATGAACCGCCTGGAGCTGGCCTTGCCAGTCTGGATTCCCTAGATCCACCACCAGAAGAAGCCGGTCAGCTTCTCGGGTTTCTTCAAGTGTGGCCATGAAAGCCTGCATCAGAGGCCCCGGGAGTTCCCGGATGAAACCGACGGTGTCAGTGATCAACAGCTCTCTTGGTGCAGAGCCTGTTTGGGGAAGGCATAAACGCCTTGTGGTCGGATCAAGCGTTGCAAAGAGACTGTTTTTCGCTTCGACAGAGCGTCCTTGGTCAAGGCCGCAGAGCACATTGAGAAGCGACGATTTCCCTGCGTTGGTGTAGCCCACCAGCGCGACCTTCGGCAGCTTGCTGCGTTGTTTCCGCAGACGGGCGCGATGTGACTCAAGCTGACGCAATTCCCTGCCAAGGTGTTCGATGCGACGGCTGATGGCGCGCCGGTCCTTTTCGAGTTGTGTTTCGCCTGGCCCGCGTGTACCGATGCCCCCACCTTGCCGAGACAGGCTTCGCCCTCGGCCGGCGAGACGTGGAAGTCGGTAACGCAGCTGGGCCAGCTCCACCTGCAATCGGCCAGCAGCGCTGGATGCCCGTTGGGCGAAAATATCCAGAATCAGTTCACTCCGGTCCATCACTGGACAGTTGAGAAGACGTTCGAGGTTTCTGGCCTGGACCGGCGTTAGTTCTCTGTCGGTAATGACGAGTGACGCCCCGTAGCGGCGCACATCCAAAGCGACCTCTTGAAGCTTTCCAGTTCCCCAGAGGGTCTGGGGATTGATCTGTCCCCTGCGCTGGCGACAGACCGCAACAGGGCACGCCCCTGCGCTGCGGGTCAGTCCTTCGAGTTCAGCCAGGTCGCGCTCATTGGCAGCGGAATCCGATCCGGCGAGCGTTAAGAGCAGAACGCGTTCCTGGCTGACCCCAGGGTGATCGAGGTTCTCTGTGTCAGGAGCCTGTTCAGTCCTCTGCTCGGCTTGTCCTGCTTCGCAGAGGTCCTGAAGTTTGCCGGTCGCTTCGCAGCGCCAGCCGTTGGATTCAGCCGAATCGGCTTGCCAGATGGCAGCAGGTCGTATTCCTGATGCCGTGACGCTCGCATGGAGCCGTAACCAATGGCTGGTGTGAACATCCAGCGCGATGACCGCTTCGCGGCCCTCGGGTTTCAACGTCTCTCCCTGGGTTCCAGGCAATGCGCTGATCAGCCGCCAGCGCTGGCGACGTCTCGATTCTCCGGGCCAATGGCCTTGGAGCCGTTCGGATTCACCAAGAGGACCGACCCAGAGCAGGCGGCACACGCCCCGTGCATCAATCAGCAGATGCAGAGACTGCTTGAGTTCCAGGGACAGTTCGGCCAGGCGTTCGAGGGTGAGCAGATCGGCTCCGTCGTCGCGTGGGTGGCGACGGTGACTGAGGCTCTCCAGCTGATGCAGTTGCGACGGCCTGAGCCCGCGGGTTCGTCCTGACAGATGGGTCTGCTTCAAGAACCGAGCAACCAGGCCCCTGCAGAGCGCAGCCCAAGAGACGGCCCTGGCAGGCGGGTGAGATAGGCCAATCGCCGGAGCTTGTAGGCGAGAGGTCCAGCCAGGGTCATGCCCATTCCGGTGAGCGTGGCATCACCGATTCCAAGACTGAGCATTTCACCGAGATCTTGAAAAACAAAGGGGGATGCCGCCCTGTTCCTGAGTTGAGCTTCGAGTGTGCTGGCCGCTGCCTGACCCTGCTGCATGGCGGCTTGTGCAGAGAGGGGCCATGGGGTCTGGCCCTCACCGCTGGGGTCTTGGGTTGCGATGTCGCCAAGGGCAATAACGTCAGTGTGTCCCTTCAGCTGCAGGGTCTCATCAACAGGGAGTCGCTTCTGATGCAATTCCGCTGAAGGAAGCAGATCAGGGAGGTTCGGCTTGCTGCCGGCAGTCCAGATCAGGCCGTCGTGACTCTGTTCGACATCGCCATCGACGCCGTTCCAGCGGACGGCGTCAGCAGTGACGCTGAGAACACGCGTCTTGAGATGGACCGTGATGTCCCTCCGCTTCAGGGCCTGCTCGGCCTGCTCTCTGTTGAAAGCACGCGATCGGGAAAGGATCTGATCTCCTTGCTCCACAAGATGAACCTGAGCTGCGCCCTCAAGCAGGTCGACCAGTTTGCAGGCCAGTTCCACCCCCGTGGCACCGGCTCCGACGATCACGATGGTGCTTGTGCCGGTCGGACGCAGGCGAAGCTGCCTAAGCCGTTCTTGCAGTGGGGGAATGTCGCTGAGCGAGTGGAAGCCAAGAGCGTGATCCCGAACACCAGGGATCCCGAAATCATCCGGTGCTGCTCCAGTGGCCAGCACGAGCTGGCTATAGCTCAGACGGTCTCCCTTCTCTGTGGTGACGCAGTGATCATCAAGGTTGACCGAGCTCACGGTGTCTCTGACATGGCTGATGCCACGTCCTTGAAGCAATTGTGCGTAGTCGGGGGCGACTTCCCATGCCTGCAGTTCTCCACTGAGTAGTTCGTAAAGCAGGGGAACAAAAACAAATTGGGGCCGCGGCTCAATCAGTACTAGGGGTGGCCGCGGGTGCACCTTGCTGAAGGTCAGCAGTGTTGATAGGCCTGCGAAGCCTCCTCCCACCACGATGATTGGCCGTTCCTGTGGGTTGGGCACTGGCTTCAAGGGGTCATGCGATCCTTCTCTGAACCATAGGCAGGGCCCCTGTTCCCTCGGCGTATGAGAATGCCCTCATGAGGCACGGCATCACACCAATGAAGAGCGCTGCCGCGGACTTGAACTCCAGCGGTGAATCCGCGCTCCTGGAAGATCAGAGACTTGAACTGAAGCCGCTCGAGCCTGTTCAGCGCTTGCAGTGGGCGAAGCAGCACTTCGGATCCGGCTTCGCAATGACGACGAGCTTCGGAATCCAGTCGTCCGTGCTCCTACACATGCTGAGCTCTTTGCCGGATGCTGATGATGTGCCCGTGATCTGGGTGGACACGGGGTATTTGCCGGTGGAGACGTATCGCTATGCAGAAAAGCTATGCGAACGTTTTCAGCTTCAACCGGTTGTGGTTCAGTCGCCGATCTCCCCGGCCAGGATGGAAGCCCTGCACGGGCGTCTCTGGGAAACCGGACAAGAGAGCGATCTCGACCTTTATCTCCGTGTACGCAAAGTTGAGCCGCTGGAAAAAGCTCTCGATCAGTTGGCTGTGACCTGCTGGGCTAGTGGGGTGCGAAGCGGACAGACCGACCACCGACGCACCATGACGGTGCTGGATCAGATCCGCGGGCGGAAGTCCCTCAGACCACTCCTGCATTGGACCAATCGGGACATGTACTACTACATGCAGGAGCATGATCTCCCCCAGCATCCACTGTTTGAACGTGGGTACTCCACAGTTGGTGACTGGCATTCCAGTGCCCCTGATGATGGACTTGGGGAGGGGCGCAGCACCCGTTTTGGAGGGCAGAGGCAGGAGTGCGGTATCCACCTGCCAGGGGTGATGGGTGAAGGCATCTGAGGGTGACCACCGCCCGGCGGCTTCTGCTCATCGGCAACACGCGCTGGCACTGGGCTGAATGCGGCGAGACATCGACATGGACGTATTGGCACACGACTCCAATGGCGAAGCCGTCCAGGGAAGTGATACCCCCCGATCGCTGGGCCGCTGTGGGACAGGTTTCCAAAGCGTTGACTCTTCCAGAAGAGAGCCGGGT
Source organism: Synechococcus sp. CO36386bin_29 (assembly GCA_011523835.1). Taxonomy (GTDB): domain Bacteria; phylum Cyanobacteriota; class Cyanobacteriia; order PCC-6307; family Cyanobiaceae; genus Synechococcus_C. The sequence goes on from WTFZ01000076.1 coordinate 18,551, forward strand.
GCATCTTGATCAGGTGCCCCTCAAGGATGTGCCCTCCTGGCTCGGGATTGATCGGGCTCTGGCTGGATGGGGAGCCTGGTGTCGTTCAGGCGGTGCTGAGGAGTTGCTCGTGGTGGATGCGGGAACCGTCCTCAGCCTGACGCGGGTCACGGCCTCTGGATGTTTCGGTGGAGGGCTGCTCTGCGCAGGGCTGCGACTTCAGCTGCAGGCCATGGGTGAGAGAACGGCTGCGTTGCCAGTTCTGGGGGCTCAAGCGATCGCCATCGATCAAAGCCCGACCTTCCCCAGAGACACCGCGAGCGCCATGACTCAGGGAGTTATCCAGAGCCTGTTGGGTTTGATCCATGGGGCCACACGCCAAGTCCAAGGCACTCTCTGGCTTTGCGGCGGAGACGCCCCTCTTCTGTTGTCCGGTCTTTTGGCCCGGGGTGTGGCTGTGCACCACACCCCGGATCTTGTAATGGAGAGTTTGGTTGACCTCGTCAGTTGAGGCCAAGGTCATTGAGGATCTGATCCGCCATGACGTCTGCCTTCACCTTGCGATAGATCAATTCGAGATTTCCCTCGGAATCCACAACGAAGGTGTGGCGCATCATGCCCATGTATTCACGACCCATGAACTTTTTAAGCCCATAGCTCTCAAAGGCAGTGGCTGTCGGGCAAGGCTCGGCGTCGGTGAGCAGGGGGAAGGGCAACTCTTGCTTGCTGATGAAGCGGGCATGCGATGCAGCATTGTCTTTGCTGATTCCCAGAACCCGAATGCCATGGGCCTCGAACTGGTCCCATCGGTCCCGGAAGTTGCAGGCTTCCTTGGTGCAACCTGGAGTGGCGTCCTTCGGGTAGAAGTAGATCACGACCCGCTGGCCTCGAAATGAGGACAAGGTCACAGGTTCGTCCTTCTCGTTCGGAAGCGTGAAGTCCGGGGCTGGATCACCGATCTGCAGGGTCATGGATCAGGGATGGAGTGGCGGAAGCGTAACGGCCCTCTGGTTCCGGCGGATGTCAGCGTCGCTGCCCTGCGATTCCAGCTGTTTATCCCAGCAGGAGAAGCAGTGGTCGAAGCGCCTATCCAAAACTCGTTCCGAGCTGTTCATGCGCTCGCGGGTGTGGATGCGTCTGTGTCTGGCCGATCGCTTCAACCTGTGTCCCAAGGCGGTGCCACTGCAGGCGCCACCCGGAGAGCCTCCCACCCTTCCGCCGGGCTTTGGCTTTTTGAGCTTGAGCCATTGCCCCGATGCCCTCCTGTTGGGGGTCTCTGACCATCCACTCGGTTTGGATCTCGAGCGCTATGACCGGCTGATTCCTTCAGCCTCGATCCTGCAGCGGTTTTATTGCCACAAGGAACGGGAACGGATGCAACACCTGCGGGGTGAAGATCTGCGACGGGCGGTGTTGGAGCATTGGTTGATCAAGGAAGCCGCGATCAAGTGGCAGCAGGGATCGATTGCCAGTGATCTGCGCTTCTGGGAGGTTCGTCCCGGGATGGGGAGCGTGGTGCATCAACGCAGCCATCAACGGCTGTCCGCGGTTCTGCATGGGCATG
>WTFZ01000117.1 GCA_011523835.1 Synechococcus sp. CO36386bin_29
TCCATATCCCCTTCTGCCATCGCCGTTGCTTTTACTGCGACTTCGCCGTGGTTCCCCTCGGTGATCGCGTCCAAGCGCTGGATGGGCCTGGCAGTCGATCCATCGCGCTCTATCTGGACCAGATTCTTCAGGAGATCCACTCGTCGCCACCAGGTCCTCCCCTGGCCACGATCTACATCGGTGGCGGCACCCCATCACTGCTGACACCGGATCAGGTGAGAGGCCTGCTCGAGGCCCTTGCGGACCGTTTCGGCCTGCAGGCAGGGGCGGAGATCACCTTGGAAATGGATCCAGCCAGCTTCTCGCTCGAAGACATCAAGGCCCTGGTCCGCCACGGTGTGAACCGGGTGAGTCTCGGTGGGCAGAATTTCGATGATGGTGTGCTCGCTGCTCTGGGGCGCCGGCATCGCCGCGAGGATGTGCTTGAGGCCTGCCGCTGGATGCAGCGCTTTCTGCAGGAGGGACGTCTCCGCAGCTGGAGCCTGGATCTGATCCGCAATCTCCCCGATCAGGATGATGCGGCCTGGGCTGCAACCCTTTCGGAGGCTGTGGCGCTGCAGCCCCCCCATCTCTCGATCTACGACCTCAGCATTGAGCCCGGCACCGTGTTCGCCAGGCGTGAGCAGCAGCGCCAACTGGCGCTTCCCGATGAAGACGCTGCGGCCGATCGCATCGCTTTTACGACGCAGCATCTGTCAGATGCGGGGTACTGCCGCTACGAAATTTCCAATTTCTCCTGGCCGGGGCATGCCTCCCGTCACAACCGGGCGTACTGGAGCGGTGCTGGATGGTGGGCTTTTGGCCTCGGCGCCACCAGTGCTCCCTGGGGTGAGCGTTTCGCCAGGCCGCGCACCCGCGAGACTTATGCCCTGTGGCTCGAGCAGCAACAGCGGGAGGGGCCTCATGCCTCGCTGCTGCGGGAGAGCGCCCAGCCACTCAGTCTCGAAGACCGACTGTTGGTAGGGCTACGCCGTCGGGAGGGGGTGGATGTGCTGCAGCAGGCCTTTGAAAGTGGTTGGAGTGCCCAGCGCTGTGCCTTGCATCTTCCTCAGTTGGAACAGCGTTGGGAGCCGTTCCTTGCTCAGGGGCTGATGGAGCGACGACAACGACGATGGCGGCTGACCGATCCCCTCGGGATGGCCCTCAGCAATCAGATCCTGGTGGAGGTTGTGCAGTGGTGGGATCTGCTGCCGGCTGACGCTGTTCCTCCAGCCAGGAGCGAAGCGCTTGAATGCCCAGAGCCTTGCCATCCAGACGCGCCTTGCTGAAGGGGGGTTGTCTGGGCGTCAGACCCAACAGATCGGCTGTCACGCTCACCTGGCCATCGCAGTCCTGCCCGGCACCGATTCCGATCACAGGGATTTCAAGATCTCGCCGCATGCGACCCGCCAGTGCCTCGGGCACGTGTTCCAGAACGATTGCAAAACAACCGGCCTTCTCCAGGTCAGCGGCCTGGAGAAGCAACCGTTCCTGACTGACGGGGTCCTTGGCCTGGCGGCGGTATCCCAGTTGATGCACCGACTGGGGTGTCAGTCCGAGGTGGCCCATGACTGGAATTCCCATGCGCACCAGACGCTCGATCACCTGCACCACCTCAGGTTCGGCGCTTTCCAGCTTTACCCCAGCTGCAGAGGAGTGCTTCAGCAGGTGACCTGCAGCGGCGACGGCACGATCGGGACCGCACTGATAACTGAGAAAGGGCAGATCCGTGATCACCAGAGGCCTCTCGGATTGAGGTTTGCTCAACCCTCTGCAGACAGCCTGGGTGCAGCTCAGCATCTGCTCAAGGGTTACAGGCAGAGTTGTGGCGTGCCCAAGGCTCACCATGGCCAGGGAATCGCCCACTAGCACCACGTCAGCACCGGCTTCTTCGACGATTGAGGCGCTCAGGGCATCCCAGGCGGTGAGCATCGCGATGGCGCGGCCGGATTGTTTGAACCGGATCAGATCAGAGGCTCTCAACCTCTTCCTCTAGGCAGTGAGAGTCCATTGCTAACATCCGAAGTGACTCGGACCCATGCGGTCCAGACGCCCAAACCTGGTCAGATCCGGAAGGCAGCAGCCACACGGGATGCTCGGGACAGGCGTGGATTCCGGGTCACCACCTTCTTGTCAGTCCGTTGTCTCCTGACGCGACTGACGCTGGCGCAGGAATTCTGGAATTCGCGCTCCGGCATCCGAGGGATCTGGAGCGGAATAGGGAACAGGTGCCGGCTTTGGAATGCTGCGCTCACTGCGGTAGGGCTGGCCACTCTCAAACCCCGTGGCAATCACGGTCACGTGAATTTCACCTTCGAGAGCCTCGTCCACCACAGCTCCCACGATGATGTTCGCCTCGGGATCCACCACGTCGTAGATCACTTCGGACGCGCTGGTCATGTCTTCGAGGGTCATGTCGCGACCACCACTGATGTTGATCACGCATCCTTTGGCTCCATCGATGCGTGCCGCTTCAAGGAGGGGGCTATTGATCGCTGTCTGAGCCGCCTCGATGGCACGGGAGCGCCCGGATCCAACGCCGATGCCAAGCAGGGCTGTGCCGGCTTCGGTCATCACCGAGCGAACGTCGGCAAAGTCCACATTCACCAGACCTGGACAGGTGATGATGTCGCAAATTCCTTTGACACCCATCCGTAACACGTCGTCGGCACTGCGGAATGCTTCCTGAAGAGGAGCACTTGCAATGGCATCTCTGAGCCTGTCATTGGGGATGACAATCAGAGTGTCCACGTGCTCAGCCAGGCGAGCAATTCCCTCATCGGCTTGACGCATCCGCCGGCGACCTTCGAATCCGAAGGGTTTGGTGACGATGCCAACAGTCAGTGCACCACTTTCCTTGGCGACTTCTGCGACGACGGGCGCAGCGCCGGTTCCTGTGCCGCCACCCATGCCTGCGGCAATGAAGACCAGATCGGACCCCTGGATGGCCTGCTGAAGATCGGCCCTGGATTCTTCAGCCGCTTTCTGGCCGATGCTGGGATTGCCACCAGCGCCGAGCCCCCGTGTGAGGGTTTGACCAAGCTGGACGCGATGCACCGCAGCGGATTGGATCAAGGCCTGCGCATCAGTGTTCAGAACCCGATAGGTCACCCCATCGAGATCACTGATGATCATGCGGTTCACAGCGTTGCTGCCACCACCACCAACACCGATGACTTCAATGCGGGCCGACTGGCTCGGAAGAATTCCTTCGGCCGCTGGAGACGACGACTGCTGACCGTTCACCATCTCCATCGTTAATTTCGAGCCGTTGTGCTGCGTCTGCATTATGTCCTTGCGAGTGGCGAACGCTGAAGGTGAGGACACACTCGGTTTTCTTAAGGATGAGCGCAACCGGTGGTCAGGATTTGCTCGCTTTCTCCTTCGCCTTCTTCTTCGGCGGCGGCAATTGCAGTTCGGGTTGGCTGGGGTCCGATAAATCGATCGTGCTGTCGCTCTGACCACGCAGCTGGGGTGGAAGGCTGCGCGTGAGCTCAACCACAGTGGTCAGCTGCTGATCCAACAAGCCTGCATTTGAACCGAGGTTCACGAGGCCGAGAGATGCCGTGCGAAGGCTGAGATCTCCATCGGGAGCCACAAGGATCACTTCGAGAGGACTGCCCAGCTGATCCCTTCGCTCGAGAAGTTTGCCGATGGTGGAGCGACGACTCGACATCCAACCTTGGACGCGAACATCGCTGTCGGGGGCATCTTCTTCAAGTGCTTCCGTGAGGGGCATCCAATACCCCTGGAGATCAACCATCCCCCTTTCAATCCCGCCGGCTGTACTTCGCGTGGCCGTCGCGATCGGACGTCGGTCAAGGAGCTTGATGTCGAGTCCGGGTGGCAGGAGTCGACGATGGACAGAGACGGACTGAACGGGCAGTTCCCTTTGCAAGCGCCGTTCGAGATCGCCGGGCTGGAGTGACAGGAGGGAGAGAGGGAAACCCAGCCCCCCTGCTCTGACAACGCTGTCCAGTCCAACCTTGTCGCTTCCGCTGACCCGAACCTGATCGATTGAGCGAAGGTTCCATCCTGCGCTGAGCAAAACCCAGGCAAGAGCTGCTGACGATCCCGTGAACACAAGAATTCGCCATGCCTGGATGAGCCGTTCGCGAAGTTTCTCTTCCCGAAGCCTTCGGCGACGCTCGACGTTCGGAGGAAGAGGAGTCGAAGGGCCTGGCGTCTCAGGTGGTACTGCTTGGGGCTGACTGCGTGGCATCAGAGGTCACAGCGGGCCTTGGTCATCAGCTGCTCCATCCAGCGACGGGCTCGTTCGGCATCCGAGAAGGGCACATCCATCTGCTGACTTTCGCCGATCAATCGGAGACGGCACTGTCCTTGGGATTCGTCAGACAGGGGCGTGTCGCCCGAGGCAAGCGACAAGAGTTCAACGAGCTCCAGGGTTTTGATCACGAACCGACCTTCCTCTCGGAAGCTCCCTGCGTGGAAACTGCTCCAGGTGAGCTCTCCCTCTTTCAGGCGAGCCGCTCCGCAGCCATCAAGTTTGGAGAGTTCGGCCGACAGGCTCCACTGCCTGAAGAGGTTCTGTCTGCGCCGCTCAAGCCAACCGAGTGCTGCCAGCAGCACAAACATCAGGAGGAGTGGTAGCCAGAGAAGTCCGTGCATCATTGCCGCGTTCCCTGCATCACTCGACTCATTCTTGCGCCGTGTCCACCAGCTGCGCCACCAATTGCGGCAATGAGACACCTGTGGCTTCCCAGAGCGTGGGATACATGCTCTGAGAGGTAAACCCAGGCAGTGTATTGATTTCATTGAGCCAGATCTGACCGGACGTTTCGTCGTAGAAGACATCCACGCGGGCCAAGCCATAGGCATGAACGGCATGACACGCCCGGATGGCCAAGGTCTGAATCTGTTCGCTCACTGACGTGGGTAGAGGCGCTGGAATCAGGGTTTGGCTACGCCCCTCGGTGTACTTGGTTTCGTAGTCGTACCAGTCAGCATCAAAGCGGACCTCGCCCACCACCGAGGCCTGCAGAACACCGCGCCCCAGCACGGCGCATTCCAGCTCTCTAGCTTTGACGCCCTGCTCGACGAGAAGCCTGGGGTCGAGTGCGGCAGCTTGGTGCAATCCAGCCAGCAGCTCATCTCGCGTTCGGGCTTTTGTGATGCCCACCGATGACCCCAAGTTGGCGGGCTTCACGAAACAGGGGTACCCCAATTCCTGCTCCAACCTGGTGATCAGCTGGTCCAATCGCCCAGGCTCCTCCAGATCGGCCGCATTCAGGCCCACATAGGGCACCTGGGACAGTCCCGCTGCCGCGAATGCTGCTTTCATGGCCAGTTTGTCCATTCCCACAGCGGACCCAAGCACCCCAGAGCCCACGAAGGGTTTGTTCATCAACGTGAACAGTCCTTGCACCGTTCCGTCCTCTCCATTGGGACCATGGAGAACCGGGTACCAGACATCGACGGTGTCAGGATTCACCGGCCACTGTCGGAGCCCAGGAGCGGGTAGAGGTTGGGGCAGCTCCTCGGTCGTGATGGCGCGGTTTTGGTCGAGTACTCCCTGGGCAACGGTCTGGGGCCACCAGCGACCCTCACGATCGATGTAGACCGGAATGACCTCGAAACGATTTTGATTCTCAGGGGCGCTGAGCGCCTTGATCACCGTCAGTGCCGATCGGATCGAGACGTCATGTTCGCCGGATGCTCCTCCGAACACCACGCCAACGCGGAGGAGAGAAGTCGGCATGGGTTCGGAGTGGGCAATTCAGGATGCCCCGAAACGTATCAGCAGTTCAGTTCATCAGTTCAGCGGAGTGCCACTGAGTGAGAAAGAGCGCACGGCATCGATGCGCACCTGAACCAGCTCACCGGGATTGAAGCTGCGGCCGTTTTCAGTCTCGGAACTGAAAAATGTGAGTCTGTTGGTGCGGGTGCGTCCCATTAACTGGGATGGATCCTTGAGATTGATGCCTTCGGCAAGCACCTCTTCCACGCGGCCGGCGTAGCGCCCGTTGCGGTCCCGCGCGCAGCGCTCCACCAGAGCGTTGATTTCCCTAAGTCGCTCAACCTTGATGTCTTCAGGCAGCTGGTTGTCCCAATCGGCAGCGGGGGTGTTCGGGCGCGGTGAGTAAGCAGCCGTGTTCACCTGGTCGAAACCGATCTCTTCGATCAGCGCCAGGGTGCGCCTGTATTGGGCATCGGTTTCACCTGGGAAGGCCACGATCACATCGGCGCTCAACGAGGCATCGGGCATGCGCTCGCGGATTCTGTCGATGATGCGCCTGTAGCGCTCCACGGTGTAACCCCGGGCCATGGCCTTCAGTACATCGTTGTCACCACTTTGAAAGGGGATGTGGAAGTGCTCGCAGAGTTTGGGTAGGTCGGCGCAGGCATCGATCAGTCGATCGGTGAAATAGCGGGGATGGCTGGTGGCGAAGCGGATCCGTTCAATGCCCTCCACGGAGTGCACGTGATGGAGCAGATCGGTGAGGGTGTGCTGGCGGCGTCCTTCAGGGGTGATGCCTGGCAGATCTCGCCCATAGGCGTCAATGTTCTGCCCCAACAGGGTGATCTCCTTGAACCCCTGGGCCGCGAGCCCCTCCATCTCAAGCTTGATGGCGTCTGGAAGCCGTGACTGTTCTCGGCCGCGAACGGAGGGAACCACGCAGTAGGTGCAGCGCTCGTTGCAGCCGTAGATCACATTCACCCAGCCGCAGATGCTGCTGTCGCGTCGGGCGGTGGTGATGTCTTCGAGGATGTGGTGCTCTTCGGTGGCCACCACTTGCTGGCCGCTGTCCACCTGCTGCAGAAGTGTTTCGAGGCGATTGGCGTGTTGGGGCCCCATCACCAGGTCGAGCTCCGGCACCCGCCTGAGCAGCGATTCACCTTCCTGCTGCGCCACGCAGCCCGCAACCACCAGGGTGAGATTCGGGTTCGCCCGTTTGCGTTGCGCCTGACGCCCCAGGTAGCTGTACACCTTCTGTTCCGCGTTGTCGCGGATCGTGCAGGTGTTGTAGAGCACCAGATCGGCATCGAGTTCGGCATCCGCCTCCCAGTAGCCCATGGATTCAAGAATCCCCGCCATGCGCTCGGAATCGGCCTTGTTCATCTGGCAGCCGAATGTCGTGATCCAGTAGCTGCCGCGCTCCTGGCGTGGCAGCGTTTCGGTGGTGGGCGAGGCGGTCACGGTCAAGGCAGAGAGCCGTCCGAGGGATCGGCGTTGTCAAATGCTGCTTTCAGTGTCGGATACGGCGGTGCTGTGCCAGCTTGTGGATTGGTGCTCGCGGGCCATGGGCTGGAGTCTGCGTCGATTTGCGCTCACCAAGGCGGTGCCTCTGGCGATCAGCAGGGGCACCACGTCCGTGGTGGAGCGCCTGGAACTTCGCCTGGACCATGGCGGGACTGTTGGATTCGGCGAAACCGGCGGACTGGATACGGGGCATCGCGCCTACGGGCTGGAGGGCATCGAGGCTGAACTCCAGGCTCTGTTGCCCACTTTGGAGTCCCTGAATCCTGAGGATCGTCATGGCCTGGAACCCTGGCTTGCCTCCCTGTCTCCTCCGGCGCAGTGTGCTGTGGATCTGGCCCTCTGGGACTGGTGGGGGCGGCGGCTGGGGCAACCGATCTGGAGGTTGTTTGCGCTGGACGGGACTAAGGGGGTGGCCACGAGCGTCACCCTTGGTCTGGCTTCGGTTGAGAAGGTGCTGGAACGTCTTCAGCGCTGGTGGAGCCAGATGCCGGCGACCCGGATCAAGCTCAAGCTCGGCAGTCCGGAGGGGCTCGACCATGACCGCGCCCTGTTGCAGGCCGTGGCCATCGCCCTGCAGAAGCGCTCCCAGCACCTGGGCGTTGCCCATGAACTTCAGGTGGATGCCAACGGCGGCTGGAGGCTCGAGCAGGCCAAGGCGATGCAGGTGGAGCTTGAGCAGGCGGGGGTGGTGTTGCTCGAGCAACCTCTGCCGGCCTGCCCTGATCCAGATGAGGATCTCAAAGCCTTTGCCGCATTGCGCCCCGAGTGCCCGTTGCCCTTGGTGGCCGATGAGAGCTGTTGGGATCTGAAGGACCTACTGCGGCTGGCGCCTCATGTGGATGGTGTCAATCTCAAGCTTCTCAAGACCGGTGGCCTCACGGAGGCCTGGCTGATGGCCCAGGTGGCCGATCGGCTTGATCTGGATCTGATGGTGGGCTGCTACTCCGACAGCACGCTGTTGAATGCGGCCGCGGCGCAGCTGCTCCCTCTGATCCGCTGGCCGGATCTCGACAGTCATCTCAATCTTGTTGATGACCCCTACGGCGGGTTGCCGCTCAAGGGTGATCAACTTCTGCCTCCCCAGGACAGCGGCCTGGGCGTTGCGCCGGTGGAGGCCTGCTGATGCTTGCGGAACAGGATCCCGTGGTGCTGCTCCAGCACGGTGGCCTCGACAGCCTCACCGGCAAGACCGGCTTGGCGATGCTGCGGCATCGGCATGGACCGATCGTGGCGGTGATTGATCCAGACCACGCCGGCCAGTCCCTGGCAAGCGTGACCGGGATTCCCCGTTCGGTTCCAGTGGTGAGGGACCTGGGTGAGGCCCTTCCCTTTCGGCCGTCCGTGGCGGTGGTGGGGCTGGCTCCCTCGGGTGGCGTGCTTCCGGAGGCGCTGCGCTCGGATGTCTTGGCTGCTCTGAAGGCGGGGCTCTCGGTGGCCAGCGGCCTCCACACCCATCTGGCGGATGATCCGGAGCTCAGCGCCGCGGTGCAGCCGGGATGCTGGATCTGGGATCTCCGCTGCGAGCCTCAAGGGCTTCGCGTTGGTCATGCCAGGGCTGCCGCTTTGTCCTGCAGGCGCGTGTTGGCCGTGGGCACGGATATGGCAGTCGGCAAGATGAGTGCCTGTTTGGCTGTGCATGAGGCTGCGATCCGTGCCGGCCTGCCCTCAGCCTTCGTCGGCACCGGCCAGGCGGGAATTCTGATCAGTGGCCAGGGAGTGCCCCTCGATGCGGTCCGTGTTGATTACGCCGCTGGGGCGGTCGAAGCCGCGGTGATGGATGCCGCGTCAACTCTGCATGACACGGGGCTTGTGCTTGTGGAGGGGCAGGGGTCGCTCTGTCATCCCGGTTCGACGGCCACCTTGCCCCTCCTGCGCGGCAGCCAGCCGACCGCCCTGCTGCTGGTGCATCGCGCCCAACAGAACTGCATTCATCGTCTGCCGGAGATTGCCCTTCCTCCTTTGGAGGATCTCATTCAGCTTTGTGAAGGGCTTGCGTCGATCGGTCGTCCGCAAGGCGCAGGACCTCCACCCCGGGTGCGAGCGGTGGCCCTGAATACGGCACACCTGAGCGATGGAGAGTGTGAGCGTTCCGGCGCAGAGCTCAGCGAAATGTTGTCGCTGCCTTGCATTGATCCGATCCGACAGGGAGCTGATGAGCTGCTGAAGGCCGTGTTGGCTTCTTGAATCACGAAAATGAAAAGGGCGAGCGAGGGGATTCGAACCCCCGAATAGCGGCGCCACAAGCCGCTGCCTTAACCACTTGGCGACGCCCGCCGCGTCGGTAAGAATCTACCAATCCGCCCTGCAGGCCCTGCGAACGTCACCCGTCCAACGGCGCTGGTCACCGGCGACAGCGATCACCGTGGCGCTGTTGCTCGGTGGGAGCGTGACTGCCTTGGCTGTCACCAACCCCACCAAGGAGGACTACAGCGTCCATGCCGGGACTCAGCTTGTGGGCCTGGCCACGAATGAGCTTTGTGATCAGCGTGTCTTTCCCCTCGTGCTGCAGCTCTGGATCAAGGACTGTCCACGGTTGATCGCTGACCAGGAGTCCACCCTTGCTTCACTCGCCAACCAGTTCACAAGGCGCTGGAATCTGGGTGTGGCCAGTGTTTATCTCACCACTGTCGGGGGGCAGGATCTCCTGCCGACTCTGCGCCTCCCCCGATATTCCGTAACGACTCTGGGCGCGGCAGGTCAGTTTTGGGTTCTGAACACCCAGTCCGATGCCGGAACCCTGGAATGAGTCCACCAGATTCTGGATCTCTGCGCAGCCGCTGCCCCGTCAGTCTTGTGGAGCTGCCTCAAGGGAGTGAGCCCGATCCGACTGCCGATGGCCTTGTCTCCCTCGAGCTGCGCTGGAAGGGCGGAAAAATTTCATCCGTCTCACTTGTTTCGGACGCTCAGGGCCTGCTGCTGCCGCGCCTGGTCGAGCCCCATGCGCACCTCGATAAAGCCTTCTCCTGGTCCGACTTCCCTAATCCAAAGGGGACCTACGAGGGAGCCATGGAGGCCAATATGCGTGAACATCGCACGCGCACGGCTGAGCGGGTTCATGAGCGCAGTGAGCGAGCGCTGGCCTTGGCCTGGCTTCACGGCCTGCGGGCCATTCGCACACACATCGACAGTCTTGGGCCAGGGGCCGCCTGCAGCTGGGATGTGCTGACGAGCGCGCGTCAGCGCTGGAAGAAGCGCATTGAGCTCCAATTGGTGGCGCTCGTGCCCATCACCCATTGGTCCACTCCGGAGGGGGGGCGTCTCGCCGCCCAGGTCGCTGCGGCCGGTGGCGTGATCGGTGGTGTGATCGAACCGCCTTGTCGGGGCAGGGGGCCCCGCCAGGCGCTGCGACGGCTTCTGGCACTGGCGGAGCGCTATGGCTGCCCTGTTGATCTGCACATTGATGAGGCGTCGGAGCATCCTGCGGCCGGGGTTCGGCAACTGCTCCGGGTTCTCAGCACCATGACGGTGTCGGTGCCGATCACCTGCAGCCATGCCAGCAGCCTTTCGCTGCTCAATCCGGCCTCGCTGCGGCGCCTAGGGGATCAGATGGCGGAGCATCAGCTTCAGGTGGTGGCTCTCCCTCTCACCAATGGATGGTTGCTCGGGCGTCAAGGACAGGCCACACCGCTGCAACGCCCCCTCGCCCCGATTCGCCAGTTGCGTGATTGCGGCGTGTGTGTGGCCGTGGGGGGAGACAACGTGCAGGATCCCTGGTTTCCAGGCGGGAACCTGGACCCTCTGGCCTTGATGGCCATGGGCGTTCCCCTTGCTCAGCTGGCTCCATGGGATGACGAGGGGGTGGCTCCGTACAGCACGGACGCCGCCCGTTTGCTGGATCTGGCTTGGGATGGAGTGTTGCGCCCTGGTGCTCCTGCGGATCTGATCCATGTGCCCACTGGTGGCTGGCCCGAACTGCTCTCGGCTCCCCCCCAGCGCCAGGTGCTGGCAGGTGGCGTCTGGGTCCAGGATTGAACGTGCGTTCCTTTGATCGTGACGTCCATGGTTCCTGAGATGTTGCGTGCGGAACTGGCGGCGGTGCCAGACCTCACCTTGCTCGAGCGGCCAGAGGATCTGGATCGCTACTCCAGAGATGCCTACGACTACTCACCGGTGTTGCGGGAGCGGCTCTCGTCCTGTCGGGCTGCGCTAGTGGTGCGCCCCGAAACGGTGGAGGCCGTGGCCTGTGTGGCTGCGGCTTGCTGCCGTCATGGCATAGCCCTCACCCTCAGGGGCGCTGGCACGGGCAACTACGGTCAGAGCGTCCCCCTCGAGGGGGGTGTGGTGATGCTGATGGGACGCCTGCGAGCCGTTCGCAGGATCGAAGCGAGCACCGGCGTCGTCACCGTTGAATGCGGTTGCCTCCTGAAGGATCTCGACCAGACGCTGCGGGAACAGGGGCGTCAGCTGCGCCTGCTGCCCAGCACCTGGCGCAGCGCCACCATCGGCGGCTTCATCGCAGGCGGCTCCGGCGGGATCGGTTCGGTGCGCTGGGGGTTTCTGCGCGATCCGGGCCACTTGCTCGGTCTCGAGGTGGTGACGATGGAGCCGGAGCCAAGACGGCTCCAGTTGGAGGCCTCCGAGGCAGAGGCGCTGAATCACGCCTACGGGACCAACGGGATCATCACCGCACTCACGCTCGCCACCGCCCCTGCGGTTGCGTGGCAGGAAGTGGTGATCGATTGCGTTGACTGGCCATCTGCTGTGGAGCTGGCGCGACGCTGCTGCGGATCAGCGTTGGATCTCCACCTCTGCACCGTGCTGGAGGCAGACGTGGTGGCTCGGTTACCGGCCTGGGACGTCCCAGACACAAAAGCGGATCGTGTGCTCTTGCTGGTGGCTCCTGATGCGGTGAGCACGGTGGAGCAGTTGGCTTCCGACTGCAGTGCGGCCGTTGTGTATAGCGGTGAGGAACAGCACCATGCCGGCCATGGGCTGCGTGAACTGACCTGGAACCACACCACCCTGCATCTGCGCCAGCACGACCCTGACTGGACCTACCTGCAGATGCTGCTTCCGCAACCTGAACTGGACTGTCTGCACGCGCTGAAGCAGACCTGGGGCGGGGATGTGCTCATTCACTTAGAAGCTGTGCGCCAGCAGGGTGTCCAGAGGCTTGCGGCCCTGCCGCTCGTGCGTTGGCGCGGTACTGATGCGTTGGAGCGTTTGATGCAACAGTGCCGCGACCTAGGGGCGCTGATTTTCAACCCTCATGTGCTCACCGTGGAGGGAGGAGGGCTCGGCGTTGTGGATGGTGATCAGGTGGCTGCCAAGCAGCGTTTGGATCCGGCGGGTCTGCTCAACCCAGGGAAGCTCGGAGGATTCAGCAGCTGAGGCTGTCGCGGGTCAGCACGCCGGTGGTGGGATTCACACCTTCGGCCTCCTGGCAGAGCCTGCGCTGGTCATCCCGATCCAGCAGGGCATCGCTGAAATCAGCTCCATCTACCTGAGCTCCGGCAAAGCTGCTTCCAGAAGCGATCACGCCGATCAAGACGGCATCCCGCAGGTCCGTTCCGGTGAAATCCGCACGGTCCATCAGGGCATCACTGAGGTCGGCGCCATGGAAGTTGGCATCGGCAAAGGCACCCTGGGTGAAGATCGCCCCCTGCAGATTGGCCCCGCTGAAATCAGCACCCTTGCCTGCTGCGCCGGCAAAGGAGGTGTTGCTGAGGGCCTGATCATGAAAATCAGCGCCGTTTTGATTGGTCAAGGTGTAGTCCACCCGTTCCTGAAACAAGGCTCTGTCCTGCAGACCCACGCCGGCTGACGTGTCGAGCGCCATGGCGGAGTCGCAGAGGATGCCGATCATCAGGGCGATGGCGGTGATCAGGTTCAGCAGCGGAGGCATGAGCGGCGTGCACAGCATCGCTTCACTCTGCCTGCAACTGATGCGTCTCCAGCAGATGACCGATCAGATACAGCGAACCGGCCACCACGGGGGCCGCCTGGGGCCACCCCTCGTGTTCGAGTTGGTTGAGTGCCTCTGTGGCATCGGCGGCGCCCCTGAGCTGGTGGGCCAGGTCCGGAACCTCAAGCTGCAGCTGCTCCAAGCTCCAGCTGCGGTGCTCGGGAACGGGAATGATCCAGGCCTGATCGTTGGGCTGGAGCAGGTGCTTGAGCATGGCCGGGGCCTGTTTGTGCGCCTGGATCGCCAGCACCCAGCTCTGCGCTTGATCGGCAGCCAGCCAGCGGCAACGCTCGCTGGCCAAGGCCGCTGCTGCCGGTGGGTTATGGGCGCCATCCACCCGCACCGATTGTCCCTGCCAATGCATCCACTGCAGCCTGCCTGGCCAACGGGCCGCGGCAAAGCCCTCGCGCATGGCTTCATCCGAGATGTCCTTGCCGCTGTCACAACCCATCCATTCCAGGGCCGCCCTGGCCACGGCGGCATTGCTTCGCTGCAGTTCCCCGGGAAGCCCGAGCGTCCAGTCCTTGGCGAGCGGTTCGACCCAGCGAAGGCTGGCGTCCATGGCTGAAACAGTACGCTCCAGCACCTGCCGAACCTCCGGGGGCTGCGCTGCACTCACCACGTGGCTTCCTGGGGGAATGGCCGCGGCTTTCTCGGCGGCGATCGCCTCCAGGGTTGCTCCCAGGTGTTCTCTGTGGTCCAGACCGACGGGGCCTACGGCGACCAGGCGTCGATGGGGATGGGCGGTGGTGGCGTCCAGCCGCCCTCCCAAGCCGGCCTCGAGCACCAGCCAGTCTGGGCGTTCAGCTTCGAAATGCACCAGGGCTGCACAGATCAGCTGTTCGAACGGGGTGAGCCGGCAAGAGGTCACCACTGGCTGCAGGGACAGCAGCAGGCAGCGAAGCTCCTCGATGGTGATCAGTCGATCGTTCATGCGGATGCGCTCGCACCAGCTCAGCAGGTGGGGCGAGATGGTGAGACCGGAGCGCAGTCCTGCGGCCATCAGCCCGTGGTGAATGAAGCAGGCGATGGATCCCTTGCCGTTGGTTCCCACCACCTGAACCGCGGGGATCGCAGCGGCAGGATGCTGCAGTGTCCTCAGGGCCTCCTGCATGCGCTCGAGAGAGAGATCCATCCCTCGGATGTCGAAGCGCGGCAGCAGGTCAGTCAGATCATCCCTGCCGGAATCAGAAGGGAGGGGATTCACATCAGGCGTTGGAGAGCCCGATCCAGTCGGGTAAGCAGGGTCTGGACTTCCCTGGGGCCGATCACCAGGGGAGGCACCATGCGCACCACCGCAGTCCCAGCAGGCACCAGCAGAAGCTGCTCTTCAAGGGCGGCCTTCACCACATCGGCGGCTGAAAACTCGCAGGTGTCTTTGAGAACCAGGCCCTGCAACAGTCCCCATCCCCGGCTCCCCGCCAAGTGGTCGGGATAGCGCTCCACGAGGTGCTCAAGTCCTTGATTTAATTGCTCCCCTCGTGTCCTGACGTTCTTCAGCAGATCGCGTCGCTGCAGCTCGCTGGCCACCGTGAGCCCCGCACGGCATGCGAAAGGATTGCCGCCGAAGGTGCTGGCGTGATCACCGGGTTCGAACACATCGGCGTGCTCACTTACCAGCAGGGCGCCGATGACGTGTCCACCGCCAAGCCCTTTGGCCAGAGTGAGGGCATCCGGTGTGACGCCGAGTTGTTGGTAGCCCCAAAGCGTGCCGGTGCGGCCCATGCCCACCTGCACCTCATCAAAGATCAGCAGGATGTCGCGTTCGCTGCAGAGTTTGCGGATGCGCTGCATCACAGCGGGATCGCCTGGATTCACACCGCCTTCGCCCTGAAGCGGTTCAATCAAAACAGCCGCCACCTTCGGGCCGTTTTGCTCCAGCTGCATCAGCAGCTGTTCAAAGGCGTCGCCGTCGTTGTACGGGAAGAATTCAAATCCTTCCACCATGGGCTCGAAGCCCTGGTGGTAGCGCGGTTGACCGGTGGCACTCACCGCCGCCAAAGTGCGGCCATGAAAACTGGCGGACGCCGTGATGATCACGGGCCGGTCGATTCCTCGGCGCCGGTGGCCGTGCTTGCGGGCCAGTTTGATGGCGGCTTCGTTGGCTTCGGCTCCTGAGTTGCAGAAGAACACGCTGTCGGCGCAACTGTTGGCAACAAGCCACTTCGCCAGTTGTTCCTGTTCAGGAATTTGGTAAAGGTTGGAGACGTGCTGAAGCGTTCTCAGTTGGCGCGACAGAGCACGACGCAGGACGCGATCGCTGTGCCCAAGGGTGCAGGTGGCGATCCCGGCAACGGCATCGAGATGTCGCCTGTTCTGGTTGTCCCACACCCAGCAGCCTCGACCCTTGACAAGGGATAAGGAAAAGCGGTTGTAGGTGCCCATCACCGCTGAGGACATCGAATCAGCTTTGGGCTCCACCATGGCGCTGTGCAATCAAGACTCCGTTGGGGAGTATTCACAAGACAGTCTCTCAGCGGCCGAAGCAAGTCGCTGGAGGGAAATAGGAGCGGTGGGACTTGAACCCACATGCCCGAAGGCGCTCGATTTTGAGTCGAGTCCGTCTACCAATTCCGGCACGCTCCCTCAATGAGGACATTAATCGACCAAGCTGCGCCCCTGATCAGGAGAGATGTCGTTCAAGAACAGCACCACAGGCGGAGAGTTTGGCTTCAAGACCGGCGTAGCCCCGATCTAGATGGTTAAGACCACACACCTGACTGCTGCCTCGGGCCACGAGGCCCGCCAGCACCATCGCGGCTGCAGCTCTTAAATCCGTTCCGTTCACTGGAGCGGCACTCAGGGTTGGAACACCTTCAACGATGGCTGTATTTCCTTGGATTCGGATGGCAGCGCCCATCCTCTGCAACTCAGCCACGTGTTGCATCCTGTTTTCGTAGATCTTTTCCGTAATCACGCTCGTGCCGTTGGCTGTTGCCAGCAGAGCCATGAAAGGAGCCTGCAGATCGGTCGGAAACCCAGGAAAAGGCTGGGTGGTGATGTCGACGCCTTTGATCTCTCCAGGGGTGATTGTGATGCCGTCTCCGTCGATCTCGAGTTCACAGCCACAGTCCCGAAGTTTCTGCAGCACAGCATTCAGATGGTCTGGGACGACCGGAGAAACTCTGAGGCAGGAACGGGTAATGGCCGCTGCGAGCAAAAAAGTTCCGGCCTCGATGCGATCAGGAATCACGGAGTACTCACATCCGTGCAAGGCCTCAACTCCATGAATCGTGATCGTGGGACCACCCGCACCGGTGATGCGTGCCCCCATGGCATTGAGAAGGTTGGCAAGGTCCTGAACTTCAGGTTCCTGGGCCGCGTTCTCAATCACACTGGTTCCTTCCGCCAGGCTTGCGGCCATCAGGATTGTTTCTGTGGCTCCCACGCTCGGACAGTCCAAAACGATGGACGCTCCTTTCAGCCGATTGCCTGCACCGCGGACAGCAGCTGTGACGACACCGTGTTCAACGGTCACTGAAGCGCCCAAGGCCTTCAATCCCCGGATGTGTTCGACGACCGGCCGCGCGCCGATACGACAGCCACCGGGTAGAGGGACTTTCGCGTATCCCATTCTGGCGAGAATGGATCCGATCGCAAAGAAGCTGGCCCTCAGCCCATTCACCAACTCGTAAGGAGGCTCGGCGCTTGTGAGATTGGACGCCTCAAGTTCGACTGTCTCCGAACGACGATGAACCTTCACACCCAAGGACACGAGGATGTTCTCCATCCCGTCAATGTCGGTGAGGGGTGGCACGTTGTGGAGGGTGAGAGGTTCTGCGGTGAGCAAGGATGCCGTCATCAGAACCAGGGCTGAATTCTTCGCACCGCTGACCTTGAGTTCTCCTGTCAGTTTGCGTCCCCCATCAATGACGAGATGCGGCTTGAGAATGTCCTGAGACGGTGGAGCCGCGGTTGTCATTCCTCTCATTCACTAGGAGTTTCCCCATCTTGACCAGATCGCCTGAGACCGTCTAGACGGCCGGCGCTCAAACTGGCTTGACAGGTTCTGGGGAGGTGGCCCTGCGATGGCTTATGGTCACTTGGTCGCCTACGCGACACACGCCAGCGGATGTGGCGGAATTGGTAGACGCGCTAGTTTCAGGTACTAGTGGCAGCAATGTCGTGGGAGTTCAAGTCTCCCCATCCGCATTATCTTGTTAGAGCAGAGCTTCTAACCGTTGAATATGATTGTTTTGAAGATTTCCAATTCTTCTGAAGTGGTTGCTTCGAAGGTTGGTAAATTTCTTGAGTTTCTGACACCTGATTCCGTTGATCGCTCCACTGTTGAGGATCAGGTCATCAAAAAAATGGTGGAAAATCTTGCAGCTGAAGGGCTGAAAGGTGAAATCGCTGCGGTAAATGGTCTGGACATCGAAGGTTCAGATCTGGCCATTCATGAAGGGCTGAAGGTGCGAAAGCACACCACGTTCTGACGTGGCAGCAATAGCAGGGGCTGAGGGTGAACCGATTACCAGTCGGCGCAATCCCCTGATCAAACGCATTCGGTCTCTGCAAACCAAAAACGGTCGAGACAACGAGCAATGCGTTCTGCTCGAGGGGACGCATCAGCTGCAGGAACTGCTTGCTCACGCCATTGCCTGGACCGAACCCTTGTTGGTTCTGGCGACGCCGTTGTGGTTTGAGCGTCAATGCGGCTTGCTTGAGTCATTGCCAGGACCGGTTCAGCTGCAATTGATGAGTTCAGAAGCGCTTGGCGCTGCTCTGTCCACCGTGCATCCCGATGGGGTGGCCTGCCTCTGGCCGCTCAACCGCTTGCCTACCCCTGACCCCCATCCAACTTTCGTTCTTGCGCTCGATCGTCTACAGGATCCCGGCAATGTGGGAACCCTGCTGAGAACAGCTCTGGCAGCCGATGTAGAGCAAGTCTGGATGGGGGCTGGGGCTGATCCCTTGGGATCGAAGGTGGTGCGTTCGGCCGCTGGAGCGATCCTGACGATGCCGTTGCGTCGTTTCGGTCCGACCGATGGGCTTGGGGTTGAACAACTGGCCATCGCTCTCAAGGACGCCAGGATCCGCGGGCTTCAGGTAGTGGCAACGCTTGTACCAGGCATGGTGGCCGATCTCCCGGTGCAACCGTATTGGCAGCTGGACTGGTGTCGTCCCACCGTCCTGGTGCTCGGCAATGAGGGCTCTGGTCTGCATCCCCGTCTGCGGGCCTGCTGCAGCCATGGGGTCACCCTGCCTCACGGCCAGAAAGTGGAATCCCTGAATGTGGCAGCTGCCGCCGTTCCTCTTCTTTTGGAACGTCGGCGGGCGACAATGACAGCTCCCATGCAGCAGTCCGGGTGAGCGACGCCAGTTTCGACTTCGATGTGATCGTGATCGGTGCCGGTTATGGCGGTTTCGATGCGGCGAAGCATGCAGCTGAGCATGGCCTGAAAGTGGCGATCATCGAGTCGCGAGACATGGGCGGGACCTGTGTGAACCGTGGCTGCGTTCCTTCCAAGGCTCTGCTCGCCGCTTCTGGGCGTGTGCGCGAGCTGGCCGATGCTGAGCATCTCGCCGGTTTCGGAATTCATGCGGCCCCGGTTCGCTTCGAACGCCAGAAAATCGCTGATCATGCCAATCAGCTCGTGGCTGCGATCCGCGCCAATCTCACCAAAACGCTTGAGAGGGTCGGGGTGACCATCATTCGCGGGCATGGGCGTCTGGAGACGTCTCAGGCCGTGCGGGTGCGGGAAATCAGTGGTGTGGACAGGGTGATCAAGGCAAAGGACGTGATTCTGGCGACCGGATCCGATCCCTTTGTTCCACCAGGCATCGAAACCGATGGTCGCAGTGTGTTCACCAGCGATGAAGCAGTGAGCCTGGAGTGGCTTCCACGTTGGATCGCCATCATCGGCAGTGGATACATCGGCCTGGAATTCGCTGACGTTTACACCGCTCTCGGCTGCGAGGTCACGATGATCGAGGCTCTGGATCGTGTGATGCCGACCTTTGACCCCGACATCACCAGAATCGCCGCTCGCCATTTGATTGAGGGCAGGGATATTGATGCGCGATCCGGAGTGCTGGCTCAATCGATCAAGCCTGGTGCACCCGTTCAGATCGAACTGGTCGATATGAAGACCCGTGAGCCTGTGGAAACGCTGGAAGTGGATGCGGTTCTTGTGGCAACAGGGCGTGTTCCCAGCAGCCGCAATCTCAATCTTGAAACGCTCGGCGTGGAGACCCAGCGCGGTTTTGTGCCGATCAACGACCGGATGCAAGTGATCGCCAATGGCCAGCCGGTCCCGCATCTCTGGGCTGTAGGTGATGTCACTGGAAAACTGATGCTGGCGCACACCGCTGCCGCGCAGGGCACGGTGGCCATCGATAACATTCTCGGCCAAAGCCGCGAGATCGATTACCGCAGCATTCCCGCGGCCACCTTCACCCACCCCGAGATCAGTTCGGTAGGGCTGAGTGAAGCGGATGCCAAGCAGTTGGCTTCTGATCAGGGTTTTGAGCTGGGAGTGGTGCGCAGTTACTTCAAGGCCAATTCAAAGGCGCTTGCTGAACTGGACAGCGATG
>WTFZ01000191.1 GCA_011523835.1 Synechococcus sp. CO36386bin_29
ATGTCGCCCCCCAAGCGACGCATGCAGGACCACGCCATGCAACGTCGGCAGCTGCTCCGGAACAGTGGACAAACCATCGCCGCTGCCGCTGGCGCCGGAGTCCTGAGCGCATGCACGATCCGTCGTGCTGACGAAAGCCGCAGCAGCGGCCTCCCCCAGGTGCGTTGGCGCATGGCCACCAGCTGGCCGATCTCCCTCGACACAATGTACGGAGGCGCTGAAACCATCTGCCAACGGGTGGCTGAGATGAGCGGAGGTGGGTTCAAGATCGAGCCCTTTGCAGCCGGCGAAATCGTTCCCGGTCTGGAGGTGCTGGATGCGGTGCAGGCTGGTGCTGTGGAGTGTGGCCACACGGCCAGTTACTACTACATCGGCAAAAACCCAGCCTTCGCCTTTGGCACAGCGGTGCCCTTCGGTCTGTCCGCCCAACAACAAAACGCCTGGCTGTACAACGGCGGGGGGGATGAAGCAATGAATCGCCTGTTTGGCGACTTCGGCACCAAATTCTTTCCTGCCGGCAACACCGGTGCCCAAATGGGGGGGTGGTTCAAACGCCCGATCGAGGGGCTGGCCTCACTTCAGGGTTTGAAGATGCGCATCCCAGGCCTTGGAGGCAAAGTCATGGCCCGCCTGGGGGTGAATGTGCAGGTGCTGCCGGGTGGGGAGATTTATCTCGCGCTGGAGCGGGGTGCGATCGATGCAGCGGAATTCACCGGCCCCTACGACGATGAAAGATTGGGCCTGCACAAAGCCGCCAAGTATTACTACTACCCGGGCTGGTGGGAACCGGGACCAACCCTCTCAGCCCTGGTGAACCGGAAATCCTGGAATGCCTTGCCGAAGGAATACCAAGCGATGTTCAAAACCGCCTGTTATGAAGCCAACTTGGGCATGCTGAGCAAATACGAACAACGCAACAGCGAAGCTCTTCTGCGGCTCCAACGGCAGGGCATCCGGCTTGAGGCCTTCAGCAACGACATCTTGAATGCAGCACGCGACGCCACCAAGGAGATGTTTGCCGAATTGGCCAGAAGCGACACTGATTTTCGGGTTCTGCTTGATCAATGGCGCCAGTTCCAGCGCGCCATCATCCGCTGGAACAGAATCAATGAACTTCCCCTGGCCAACTTCACCGCCAACTCCGAGGGGGGCAAGCCATGAGCCAGCCGCCAAGAGGGATGGTGCAGCTGGTGGATCGCCTGAATGCCGGAGCGGCCTGGCTGGCCCGATGGTCTGTCCTGCTGATGCTGGCTATCGGCATCTGGAATGTGATCGGCCGCTACCTAGGGTCGGCCATCGGCGTCAATCTCAGCTCCAACGGACTCATCGAAGCGCAGTGGTATCTCTTTGATCTGATCTTTCTGCTGGGCCTGGGGTGGACCTTGCAAAAGGATGGGCATGTTCGTGTTGATGTGCTCCAGAGCCGCTGGTCTGAACGTCGACGCCAGCGCCAGGAGCTGCGGGGAATATTCCTTCTCTTGCTGCCATTTGCCTTTGGCGTGATGGCAATTGCCATCGATCCAGCCCTGAAATCCTGGAGCATCGGTGAATTGTCTCCAGACCCCGGCGGACTGCCTCGCGCCTGGGTGAAATCGTTGATCCCGCTGGGTTTTCTACTGCTTGGCCTCCAGGGAATTGCTGAAGCACTGCGTCTGATCCGTGCGCCCCGCAAGGACAAAACGGAGCCCCCAACAGCGGAGGAAACGCACAACAGAGGGCCTGCCCTGTGATTGAAATTGAAGCTCTCGGCTGGGTGATCAGCTTCGACCCCTCAGCTGTACTCGCTCCAGGCATGTTCCTGGCGCTGGTTCTCGCTCTGCTCAGTGGATTCCCAGTGGCCTTCTGCCTCGGCGGAGTGGGCGTGATTTTTGCCCTGCTGGGCATGTTCAGCGGTGAAATCGAGCCTCAGTTCGTTGCCGCCTTGCCCCAACGCATCCTGGGGATCATGGCCAACTTCACCCTGTTGGCCATTCCTGCCTTTGTGTTCATGGGCGCCATGCTCGAACGTTCGGGCATTGCTGAACGGCTGCTGGAAACCATGGGTCAGCTGCTGGGCCGCCTGCGCGGCGGCCTGGCACTGGCGGTCGTGATCGTGGGATCCATGCTCGCTGCCACAACGGGCGTGGTAGCGGCAACCGTCACCACAATGGGGCTCATCTCGCTGCCGGCCATGCTGCGGGCGGGCTACGACAAAAGCCTCGCCACAGGCGTCATCGTGGCCTCCGGCACCCTCGGGCAGATCATTCCCCCCAGCATCGTTCTGGTGGTCCTGGGGGATCAGCTAGGTATCTCCGTTGGAGATCTGTTCATCGGAGCCCTCCTCCCAGGGCTGCTGATGTCGGCTGTGTTCGCCATTTACGTCCTGGTGATCAGTGCACTCAAACCACAGCTGGCGCCATTACTTGAGACTGAACTCAGCGAAACGGGCAACCCGCTGCAGCTGATCCGTTCCGTGCTGCCACCGCTAGCGCTGATCGTGGCGGTCCTGGGCAGCATTTTCTTCGGGATCGCGACACCCACGGAAGCCGGCGTGATCGGTGCCGTTGGCTCCATGGTTTTGGCTGCCCTCAACGGTGGCTTCAGCCGCAGCCAACTCTCTGCGGTGTGCGAGAGCACCATGCGCACAACTGCAATGGTGATGGCAATCCTGATGGGCTCCACCACCTTCAGCCTGATCTTTAGAGGCGTGGGTGGCGATCAGCTGATTTCCGAGCTGCTCCTCAACCTGCCTGGAGGTCGGGTGGGCTTTTTGGTGTTCAGCATGTTGATTGTTTTTCTGCTGGGCTTTTTCATCGATTTCTTCGAAATCGCTTTCATTGCAGTGCCCCTGTTATTGCCCGCAGCCCGTCAACTGTTGGGCCCTGAGGCGATGGTGTGGTTCGGCGTCATCATCGGAGCCAACCTGCAGACGTCCTTCCTGACACCTCCTTTTGGCTTCGCACTCTTTTACCTGCGTGGTGTAGCTCCCAAGGAGGTGAGCACTCGAGATATCTACAGAGGAGCCCTGCCGTTTGTCGGCCTCCAGGTGGCCGTACTGGCTTTCATCATCGCCGTACCGGGACTGGTGGAGTGGCTGCCACGCCTCGCAGCGGGAGTGACCCCCGGGCCAATCACTTAACAACCTTCGTAGAGTTCAAACAACAA
>WTFZ01000171.1 GCA_011523835.1 Synechococcus sp. CO36386bin_29
TTTTGGTGATCTTCAGCGTGCCGTTATCAAGAACCAGCCAGGCCCAGCCGCTGCCGAACTGGGTTGCACCAGCGGCCTTGAACTGCTCCACGAAGGAGTCATAGCTGCCGAAGTCGGCGTTGATCTTGTCGAGGAGAGCGCCACTGGGCTGGCCACCACCACCGGGCTTCATGCACTGCCAGTAGAAGCTGTGGTTCCAAACCTGCGCAGCGTTGTTGAACACGCCGGCCTTGCTGGCATCACCGGACACAGCGGAGATCACCTCTTCGAGGCTCTTGCCGTCGAGATCAGTACCTTCGATTGCCTTGTTCAGGTTGGTGACGTAGCCGTTGTGGTGCTTGCCGTGGTGGAACTCAAGCGTGGAGCGGGAAATATGGGGCTCCAGTGCATCGAGGGCGTAAGGCAGCGCAGGAAGGGTATGGGCCATGGAGAGGGCAACCGAGCGTGGGGATCCTAACGACAGTGCGTGGCCTTCAGCTGTTGCCCACTCGACGGCTCAGCCCTTCACTTCAAGCAGCTCAACTTCGAAGATCAAGGTGGCATTGGGTGGAATCACACCACCAGCTCCACGGGCTCCATAGCCCAGTTCGGGGGGGATCACCAACTTGCGCTTGCCGCCCACTTTCATTCCCTGGACTCCTTCGTCCCAACCCTTGATCACACGGCCGGCACCGAGGGGAAAACTGAACGGGGTGCCTCGGTCATAGCTGGCGTCAAATTGACTGCCGTCCTCGAGGGTTCCGCGGTAGTGCACCACCACGGTCTGTCCGGCGGATGCTTCGGCGCCAGTACCCACTTCGAGGTCGGTGATCCGCAGACCGCTCGCTGTGATTTGCGGCTTGTCAGCACTCATTGCACCGCCGAGAGCGGACGCATCAGCCTGATTGGACTCGGGTGCCATGGCAAAGAGGGTTGGGTTGGTTTCGTCAGGGTCCAGCTCCATCGCTGTGGAAGCCTGTAAGTCAGCCGTCTGAGCGGAGGACGCTTGAGCGACGGTGGTCGGTGCCGCCGCAATCACGGTGGATGGTGCCACGATCTGACTCACCAGAGCCACCACCAGGCATGCCACACAAACGGCTGAACTGATCAGGATGTCTCTCACAGGAGCTCACGTTGTTCCAGGTGAGTCTGGCAGGTTCAGTCCTGGCGATCGCGCTGACGGAGTTGCTGCTCCAAGCGGTCGATGCGGCCGCGCAGTTCATCCAGCTCTTTCTGGCTGGCAACGCCGAGATCCTGCAGAAGGTGGTCGCGGTTGCGTTCCAGGTTGCGCCCCATCTGTTGCTCAAGCTCGGGGGTTTCGCCCCGCAGAGCTTTGAGAACGTCGTCCACCAGCGCCGAGGCTTGGCTGGCGTCGAGGCGGCCACTGCTTACCCAGTCCTGAGTCACGCCGCGCAGGCGTTCGGCCACCAGGGTGGTGGTGCCGAGGCCTCGGAGCAGTAACTGTTGGAGAGGGTTGGCAGTCTCCATCGCGGATGTTGAGCGTTGTCACTTCAGGATGGCGTCAACCTCTGGGGGGCACCATGGGCAATGACCGATCCCAGATCCTGGTTCGGGCTCTGCTGGGAGGTGTGCTGGCGGGCATTGGCCTGAGCCTGTCGGGGATTTGGTGGATGGTTCCCGCGCTGGCCTTGCTGTGGTCGGTGGCGTTGCATCCCTTGGCCGCAGCACTCTGGGGGGGATTGGCCGTGGCCATCAGCCATCGCTGGCTGCTGGCTTTGCACCCACTCACCTGGTTAGGGGTGCCAGAACTTCTCAGTCGTCCTGTGGCAACAGCGATTTGGCTCAGCTGTGGGCTGGCTGCCGCCGTGTTGTTGAGCGCCTGGAGTCTGGTGGTTCGGCTGCTGCCAGGGCGTGCCGGTGCGTTGCCAGCGCTGGTGCTGTCCCTGATCTGGGGCCTTGGAGAAACCTTCCTGTCGCGTGGCCCACTGTTCTGGATCGGCGTGGGGGGAAGCGTGTTTCCTTCGGATCCAGCTTTCGGTGGCTTGGCGCGCTGGTGTGGTGCCGGAGGCCTGGCGGCCTTGCAGCTGTTTCTGGGCTGGTGGTTGTGGACGCTATGGGTCAGCGCTGATCGAGAGCGCAGGCGTTATCGCCTGCTAGGAATCGGCGTGGTTAGCTTGGCGCTCCTGCACGGTCTTGGTGCTGCGGCCATGGTCGGCACCGATCGTGGGGCTCTCCCTGCAGCCCCCCTGAACCTGGCGCTGTGGCAGCCCGCGATTCCCACTCGGGAGAAATTCAGCGAGGAGCGCCAGAGCCAGTTCCCGCGACGACTGCGCGCTGCCTTGACCCGAGCGGATGCTGATGGGGCTGAGCTGCTGATTGCCCCCGAGGGAACCTTGCCCCTGCAGCGGGGGAACCTGCTGGTTGAGCCCATTCCTCTCATCAGCGGTGGTTTTCGCTGGGTCGCAGGCCGTCAGCGCAGTGCTCTGCTGCTCGTGCAAGGGGAGGGGGGGGCTCCTGGCGCTGTGATCGATAAGCACCGACTCGTCCCCCTCGGGGAATGGACTCCGGCCTTGCCAGGCCTGGCGGGGTTGTCCGCCGTGGGTGGCCTCGAACCTGGGGAGGCCTCCAGGCTCTGGCGTTGGGGAGGCCCACCTGCCCAGGTCGCCATCTGTTACGAGATTGCCAACGGCACGGCCCTCGCCCGGGCTGCTGCCGAGGGTGGGCAGTGGATCCTCTCAGCGGCCAATCTGGATCCCTATCCCGTGTTGTTGCAGCAACAGTTTCTGGCTTTGGCACAACTGCGCAGTGTGGAGACTGCCCGCTCGCTGGTGTCAGTTGCCAATACGGGCCCCACGGCTGCGTTCAACGCTCAGGGACAGCTCCTGTCCCGTTTGCCAGTGATGCGCCCTGGCCTGCTGAACGTGCAGGTGCAACCCAGCACTGTTGTGACTCCTTACGCGCGACTGCGCGAGTGGCCCCTGGTGGGAGTTTTGCTGATCGCCGCCGCAATGCTCTTCAGGCTGAGCTCTGGATCAGACCACCTCCCAGAACCGCGTCACCGTCGTAGAACACCGCCGCCTGCCCAGGAGTGATCGAGAACTGGGGGTCGACAAAGTCAAGCCTGCAGCGGTGGGGGCGTTCGGCCGCTGCATCCGAAGCTTCAGTGTCCATGGTGGTGAGTCGAGCGGGAACAGGAGCACTGCGGTAGCGCACCTGCACCTGCACCATCTGCGAGTGCTCAGGGGCTGGAGGCGCCATGGAGACCCAGTTGATCGCGCCCACAACGCAGTGGCTGCGACCGGCCTGATCGCGGGTCGCGACGACGACCCGGTTCATCGCGGCATCGAGGCTCACCACATGCAGGGGCTCGCTCCAGGCGATGCCCAGTCCCTTGCGCTGCCCGATGGTGAAGTGCTCGATGCCGTCGTGTTCCCCCACGACCGTTCCATCTTGAAGAACGATTTCCCCCTGCCGCGGAGGCAGGTAAGCATCCAGAAAGGCGCGCATGGATCCATGGTGATCGGCAAGACAGAGGTCCTGGCTTTCCGGCTTGGCCGCCGTGCGCAGCCCATGGCGAGCGGCCTCCAATCGGGTGTCGGGCTTGGTGAGTTCTCCAAGGGGGAACACCACGCGGGCGAGCACCTCCTGGGTGAGGTCGTAGAGGAAGTAGCTCTGGTCTTTGCGGGCATCAAGGCCGCGCAACAGGCGCCATCGGCCCGTGCTGTCGTCAAAACGGAGGCGGGCGTAATGGCCGGTGGCAATCCTGGCGAGACCGCGTTCCTCCTGGGCCCACTGCAGCATGGGCGAGAACTTCACAGCCCGGTTGCAACGCGAACAGGGCAAGGGTGTGATGCCGGCCTGGTATCCCTCAATCAGGCCATTGACGATTTCACGCTGGAAGGTGTCGCGTGAATCCACCACGTGATGCGGAATCTCGAGTTGCTCGCAGATTCCGGCAGCGTCCACCAGTCCCTCCGCGCAGCAGGCTCCCTTCCCGCTCATCAACCAAAGGGTGAGGCCTTCCACCTCCCAGCCGGCCTCAACCAGCAAGGCTGCGGTGAGAGAGCTGTCCACACCACCGGAAAGCCCAACGGCAACACGGTGCTCTCCAGGCCAGTGGCGCAAGCGATCCAGGGCTTCCGCTCCGGCGGGTGTGGCGGCGGTAACTGGAAACGCGGCCGGCATGGGCTGACGGACAGAAATGGGCTTCTATCTCCATAGTGAGGTCCCATGGGCCCCCCTCCATGCCTTGGCCAGCTGTCGATGCTGATCATCTGCTGGTTCGCAGTGATCAGATGCTGGAGCTGGAGCAGCAGTGGCTGGCCAGCGGTCTGCCCGTCGCTGCCTTGATGGAAACGGTCGGCCAGAGGATGGCGGAGTGGTGTCTGCAGCGTCCAGCTCGTCTGGCCCGAGGGGTCTTGGTGCTTGTGGGGCCTGGCCATAACGGAGGCGATGGGCTGGTTCTGGGCCGAAAGTTGCTGGAGAGGGGCATCACCGTGCGTGTTTGGGCTCCGTTGCCTCTGCGGCAGTCCCTCACCAGCGAACACTGGCGGCACCTGCTTTGGCTGGGGGGGGCGGTGCAGGAGTCCGAGCCTGACCCCGCAGATCCAGCCCTGTGGATTGATGCGCTGTTTGGTCTCGGCCAGACGCGACCCCTGCCAGATCCGGTGGCGCACCTGTTGCAAAAGCGTCAGCTCTGCACACCCGGGCAGTTGATCAGCCTGGATTGCCCATCGGGTCTGGACAGTGATTCAGGCGCTCCGTTGGGAGCCGCGGTTGCCGTGGCCTCCGACACCCTCACCGTGGCTTTCATCAAGCAGGGACTGGTTCAGGACGCGGCTCTGAACCTGGCCGGCACCGTGCATCGCATCGATCCAGGGGTACCGCCGAAGCTGATGGCCTCCCTGATCTCTCCCCCAGTGCTTCAGGTGGGGGCTCAAGACCTCGAGACCCTTCCGGTTCCTGCTGAGAGCAGCACTGCAATGAAATACGAGCGTGGACGTTTGTTGCTCATTGCCGGCAGCGACTGTTTCCGAGGCGCTGCGCATCTTGCGGTACGAGGGGCTTTGGCCAGTGGTGCCGGCAGTGTGCGGGCGGCTCTGCCAAGAGCAGTGGATCAACAGCTCTGGCAATGGGCCCCGGAAGTGATCTCGGAGCCCGCACTCGAGTCGGATGGCCATGGATCACTGTTGTGGGGGCCTGCTTTGGAACGCAGCGATCTCAGTCGGTTGGATGCTGTGCTTGTGGGGCCCGGTCTGGGATACATCGAGGGAGTCTGGCAACGCTGGGCCGAACCTTTGCTGACCTTTCCAGGCCTTCTGGTGCTTGATGCCGATGCGCTCAATCAACTCTCCGGGGCGGTCGAGGGGTGGCGCTGGTTCTTGAAGCGAATGGGACCCACCTGGATCACTCCTCACCCTCAGGAATTTGCACGTCTGTTCCCCTGTTGCGATCAGGGCACTCCGCTGGAACGCGCCGTCGCCGCTGCCGAACGCAGCGGTGTGGTGGTGTTGCGCAAAGGGGCGCACAGTGTGATCGCAGAACCCTCCGGATCGGTGTATCAGTTGGTAGGTACGGATCGCCAGGTTGCTCGCACCGGGCTCGGGGATTTGTTGGCGGGCCTGGCTGGGGGGTGGGGAGCGCGACTGCTGGCGGCCGCTGGCCCGGTGGATGGGGCCGCCCTGGCTGCGGTGGGGCTGCTGCATGCCCAGGCCGCTGGTCGCTGCAGCCGCGGCAGCGGGGCACTGGTGATCGCTGATCAACTCGCGCAGTTGGTGCGATTACTGACTAAGTGATGTGAGAAGTGAAGTATTTATTTAGGTTTCCACACTTGATGATGCAAGAGTGTTTGGTTTGTGTCGTTTTCAACGTACGAATCTGAAGGGTTGCTGAAAACACATCCAGTAAGGGGAATTTCATAGGACAGTCGCATCACTCCATAGCTCAATCCCCATGCCCTCAGCCGCAGCCGGGGTTTCTGAAACCCAGAGACGAAGAAGCAGTGATCCAATCAGTTGGTATCTCGCAACGATCGGAAGAATTCCTTTGCTAACTCCTGCTGAGGAAATTGAGCTTGGCAATCAAGTGCAGCAGCTGATGCAGCTCACTGAAGATGGTTCGATTGCAGCAGACAGTGATGTTTTTGATGGCAAGCAGCGCCGGTTGATTCGGGTGGGTCAGCGTGCCAAACAGCGAATGATGAAAGCCAATCTTCGTTTGGTCGTTAGTGTCGCGAAGAAATACCAAGGTAAGGGTCTAGAGCTTCTCGATCTGATACAAGAAGGGTCCCTTGGCCTCGAGCGTGCCGTTGAGAAATTTGATCCAACCCGTGGTTACAAATTCTCCACTTATGCCTTCTGGTGGATTCGACAGAGCATGACCCGGGCGATTGCTTGTCAATCGAGAACAATTCGTCTGCCGGTCCACCTCAGCGAACGCCTCACCACCATCCGCAAGGTCAGTTTGGATCTGGCCCACAAGTTGGGAGCCATGCCAAGCCGCCTCGAGATCGCTGAAGCGATGGATATGCCGGTCGAAGAGCTTGATTCTCTACTCAGGCAGGCGTTGACCACCAGCAGTCTGGATGCCCCTGTGAATGGTGAAGATGGTCGCAGTTTTCTTGGCGATCTGATCGCTGACTCATCCCTTGAAGAGCCTCTCGACCGGGTGGAGCAGCGGATTCATCACGAGCAGCTCGGTCGTTGGATGAGCCACCTCAGTGATCAGGAACAGCATGTGCTCACGCTGCGTTTTGGCCTGAACGGCAATGAGCGCCACACGCTGGCGGAAATCGGCCGTCTTCTCGACGTGTCCCGCGAGAGGGTCCGCCAGGTTGAGCTCAAGGCCCTTCGCAAGCTCCGCAACCTCACCCGTAGGGTGTCACCCACGTTCTGATCATTGTCTTGCAGACTTCACGGATCGAACCGACCCGGTGAAGCCACCGCTTGTTTATCACGAGGCCTACAGCGCCCCGCTTCCGAGCAGCCATCGCTTTCCGATGGCCAAGTTCCAGGAGCTGCAGCGCTGCCTTTTTGATTGTGGACTTGCGGACTCCAGCAGGATGCACCGCCCCCTGCCCGCGCCGCGTCGCTGGCTTGAACTTGTTCATCAGAGGTCTTACCACGAAGCCTTCTCCCGGGACGGCCTGGAACGAAAGGCGCAGCGAAGGATTGGTTTGCCCGCCACAACCCCTCTGGTTCAACGCACCTGGCTTGCGGTGGGTGGAACTGTGCTCACGGCCAGGCTCGCTTTGAGCAATGGCCTGGCCTGCCACCTGGCCGGGGGCACCCACCATGCCTTCCCCGAATTCGGTAGTGGGTTTTGCATTTTCAACGACCTCGCTGTCTGTGCCAGGGTTTTGATCGAACAGGAAGGCCTTCAGCGGCTGCTTGTTGTTGACCTGGATGTTCACCAGGGGGATGGCACCGCCTGGATCTTCAGCGGTGATGAGCGCGTCTTCACTTTTTCAGCGCATGCCGCTTCAAACTTTCCTTCCTGCAAGCAGGTCAGCGATCTCGACCTGCCTCTCAGCGATGGGCTCGAAGATAGGGCTTACCTGCAGACGGTCGGAGACCACCTTCCCGGTGTTCTGGATCGTTTACGCCCTCAGTTAGTTCTCTATAACGCGGGAGTCGATCCTCACCAGGATGATCGACTTGGACGACTCGCTTTGACGGATCTCGGACTTCTCCAACGGGACCATCTTGTTCTCGATTCCTGCCTGCGGCGTGGAATTCCTGTTGCGACCGTCATCGGTGGCGGGTATGACGACATGACGCCTCTGGTGAAACGTCACGCCCTCGTGTTCCGCGCGGCCGCAGATCAGGCTCGGTTGCACGGACTCTGATTTCAGTCGTCAGCCCAGATGTAACGGGTGAGTTCAGAGCCATCAGGCTCGGGGGCGCTCAGTGCGAAATCCACGCAGTCCTGCACTTCGGCATCGATTTCCTTCTCGATCGCCCGAAGCTCCTCAGACGTCACAAGTTTGGCTTCCAGCAGGTCTCGCTCAAGGGCTTTGAGTGGGTCGCGTTTCGCCCAGAACTGCTTTTCTTCCTCAGCCCTTAGTTCGTCCGGGTCAGCAAGGGAGTGGCCTCTGAACCGATAGGTGAGGCATTCCAGAACGGTCGGGCCTTCTCCAGCCCGGGCGCGCTCCACGGCCCGTTGCGCTGCCGCGCGCACGGCAAGAACATCCATCCCATCGACTTCTTCCCCAGCCATGCCGAAAGCGCTGGCCTTGCGCCAGATTTCCGGGTCGCTCGTGGCACGATCGTGAGCCATGCCGATGGCCCATTTGTTGTTTTCAACAATAAAGAGGATGGGTAGTTTCCAGAGTTGCGCCATGTTCAGGCACTCGAAAAACTGACCGTTATTACATGTGCCATCGCCAAAGAAGGCTGCTGTCACAGCATTGCTGCTGGAATCTCCGAGAGCGTCACGCTTGTAGCGGCTCGTGAAGGCAGATCCCAAGGCAACAGGAATTCCTTCGCCAATGAACGCGAAACCTCCCAAAAGATGGTGCTCTTTGGAGAACAGATGCATTGATCCGCCGCGCCCTTTGCTGCAACCCGTTTCCTTGCCGAAGAGCTCGCTCATCACTTCGCGAGCTGGGACACCGGCGCTCAAGGCATGCACATGATCCCTATAGGTGCTGCAGAACCAATCGTGCTGGCGCTTCATGGCGCCGATCACCCCCGTGCTCACGGCTTCCTGGCCGTTGTAGAGGTGCACGAATCCAAACATCTTTCCGCGGTAGTACATCTCCGCACACTTGTCCTCAAAGCGTCGCCCGAGGGTCATGTCTCTGTAGAGCTCAAGACCGGTGGAGCGATCGACAGTGGCCCTCTGAGCCGTTACCAGAGTTGACAACCGTTCGGCATGCGCGCCAACGAGACCACTTTGTGAAGAGGTGCGTGATCCGGTGCCTACTGCGATGTCCTGGCTCATGGCACTACGTCTTTGACAATCAACTTTAAGGGTCAATGGTCAATCAATGGGCAAAACCCTAGACACTGTCTACAGTCTGCAGCCAATGGCCTGCTTAGTGGTGGATTTACCCATCGACCATTTCCGTCTGCTGGGTGTCAGTCCCACCGCTGAAGCTGAAGTGGTTCTGAGAACCCTCCAGCGACGTCTGGATCGTGCTCCGGATCAGGGATTCACGCATGAAGCACTCTCTCAGCGCGCCGAGCTCCTGAGACTCTCTGCCGATCTCCTCAGTGACTCCTCGCGACGTGAGGATTATGAAGCTGCGCTTCTGGAGCTCGGGCGTGATCATCCTGATGAGAAGGCTGGTTTGGAACTGGCGTCGAACCGCGAGGTCGCTGGACTGATGTTGCTCTGGGAGGCCCACGCTCCCCATGAAGCTTTTCAGATGACCTGCCATGCGCTTCAGCCTCCGCAGGCACCAGCCCTCGGCAGCGGCCGCGAGTCGGATCTGGCGCTCTTGGCAGCGCTTGCTTGTCTCGATGCCGCTCACCAGGACAAGAATCAGCGTCGCTATGAAGCTGCTGCAATGCAGCTCCAGGAGGGACTGCAGCTGCTCCACCGCCTTGGAAAGTTTCCCAACCAACGTCAGGCTCTTGACTCCGAACTGAGCCAGCTGAGGCCTTACCGAATCCTGGATCTGCTCAGTCGTGATCTTGCTGAGCAATCCGCGCGTCGTGAGGGTCTCTCGATGTTGGAAGCATTCATTCGTGAGCGCGGTGGTCTCGAGGGGGCATCCGCTGATGTTGAAGTCTCCAGTGAGCGCCCTGAGGTCATGGATCAAGGGGCCTTTGAACTGTTTTTTCAGCAGATTCGTCGCTTCCTGACAGTTCAAGAGCAAGTTGATCTTTTCGGCAATCTTGAAAAGTCCGGGTCGCTTGATGCTTCCTTTCTTGGTGTAATGGCTTTGATTGCGGCTGGTTTTTCCCAGCGCAAGCCTGAACGGGTTCAGGAAGCACGTACAAAGTTAAAGACTCTGGTGTTGGAAGGTTTCGACAAGAAACCTCTTCAGGGATGCCTCGATCTTCTTCTTGGCAATGTGGATCGGGCCAAGCGCCGCTTCTCGAACAGCGCCAGTTCAGATCCTGAATTGAAGGCCTGGATGGAGAACCATCCTGGAGACGTGCTGGCTTCTCTCTGTGAGTACTGCCGAACCTGGCTGGGTCGCGATGTTTTGCCTGGATATCGGGATGTTGATGCTGATGCTGTTGATCTCGATACCTGGTTCGCTGATCGTGATGTTCAGGCTTATGTCGAAAGCCTTGAACGACAACAGGCAAGGCAGACACACTTCACCTCCCCACAGGCTGATGATCTGCCGCCGTTGGCCATCGATTTGGGTGACGCCCTGCCAACGGCGATGCCTTTCACTGCAGGCCTTGATGAGAAAATCAAGGAACAGGAGGATGAAAACGATTCGAACCCTCCTGCGTCGAGACCATTCCCCTGGTCTGGCTTGTCGCGTCTGAAGTGGCCAACATTGCCCAGTGTGACCTTTCCCAGTGTGTCCGTTCGGGAGATGCCGAATCGGGGCCGAGTCCTGCTGGTTGGGTCGGGAGTGTTCGCTGCTCTCGTCGTGGTGGTAGCTCTCTGGAGTCTGATCGGTCTGCGCGAGGAGGAGAATCCGAACCTGGTTGACGCTCAGGTATCGGCTCCCGGCAAGGAGAAGCCCCTGCCGAAAACAAAAGATCTCACGGCAGACACTCCGAAGCTTGAGGAGCCTGAATCGCCATTGACGGTTCGATCAGCATCTTTCTCTCTCAAGTCTGACCAGCCCACGGTGGAGGAGCTGCAGCGTCTGCTTCAGGGCTGGTTGGATGGCAAAGCTGCAGTTTTGAACGGTGAAGGCACTGCGCAGACCACGCTGCAGGCGATTGCCCGGCCAGTTTTGATCGATCAGGTGCAGCAGCAACGGGATGCTGACCAGGCAGCTGGTTTGAAACAGTCGATTGAGGCGTCGATCCGATCGGTCCAGCTGATCAGCGAGACGCCACAAAGGATCGCGTTGAGAGCTGAGTTGGATTACCGCGATCAGACAACGAATCGGGAAGGGCGCGTCGTCGATCAGACCAAGCCGTCAGCGTTTCCTCTGACTTACATCTTCGGCCGGGATGATGATGGTGGTTGGCGCCTTCAGGCCTACCAGTGAAGCGAAATCAATTTCATCTTGTAGGCCCTCACACTCGACGCAATGTGTGTGAGTCCGCGTATCACAATCGCCCGTGATCGACCTGTAAACACAATTCGACAATCTCTCCAGGCCCGGCCGCTTTTACGATCATTGGTCTGAAACCGCCGCGTCAACGATGTTCGATGAGCTGTCAGCCCGCTTTGAAGATGCGGTCAAGGGGCTGAGAGGTCAGGACAAGATCTCCGAGACCAACGTGGAGGGAGCTCTCAAGGATGTGCGCCGCGCCCTTTTGGAAGCGGACGTGAGCCTTCCTGTGGTGAAGGATTTTGTGGCCGATGTGCGAGAGAAGGCCGTTGGCTCCGATGTCGTCCGAGGCGTCAGCCCGGATCAGAAGTTCATCCAGGTTGTGCACGAGCAGCTGGTTGAGGTGATGGGTGGTGGGAACGCCCCGCTGGCCCAGGCCGAGAAGACTCCCACCGTTGTGTTGATGGCCGGTTTGCAGGGTGCTGGTAAAACCACGGCCACGGCCAAGCTCGGCCTGCATCTCAAGGATCAGGGGCGCCGGGCTCTGATGGTTGGCGCCGACGTCTATCGCCCGGCAGCCATCGAGCAGCTCAAGACCCTGGGCGGGCAGATCGGGGTGGAGGTGTTCAGTCTTGGCGCTGACGCCAAACCCGAAGCCATTGCGGCTGCCGGTTTGGCCAAGGCGAAAGAGGAGGGCTTCGACACGTTGCTGGTGGACACCGCGGGTCGCCTCCAGATCGACAGCGAGATGATGGAGGAGATGGTGCGGATCCGCACCGCTGTGCAGCCCGATGAGGTGCTGCTGGTGGTGGATTCGATGATCGGCCAGGAAGCGGCCGAGCTCACCCGCGCCTTCCACGACCAGGTGGGGATCACCGGTGCCGTGCTCACCAAGCTGGATGGCGACTCCCGCGGTGGAGCAGCGCTGTCGATCCGCAAGGTGAGCGGCCAGCCGATCAAGTTCATCGGAACTGGCGAAAAGGTAGAAGCTCTGCAGCCCTTCCACCCGGAACGGATGGCCAGCCGCATCCTCGGCATGGGTGATGTGTTGACCCTTGTGGAGAAGGCTCAGAAGGAGGTGGAGCTGGCTGATGTCGAAAAGATG
Organism: Synechococcus sp. CO36386bin_29; assembly: GCA_011523835.1. GTDB lineage: Bacteria > Cyanobacteriota > Cyanobacteriia > PCC-6307 > Cyanobiaceae > Synechococcus_C. The sequence continues at coordinate 12,183 of WTFZ01000171.1, forward strand.
CAGAAGAAGTTGCAGGAAGCCACCTTCGACTTTTCTGATTTCGTGCAGCAGATGCGGCTGATCAAGCGCATGGGATCGCTGGGTGGCCTGATGAAGATGATCCCGGGGATGAACAAGATTGACGACGGCATGCTCAAGCAGGGCGAGCAGCAGCTGAAGAAGATTGAAGCGATGATCGGCTCCATGACGCAGCAAGAGCGGGAGAATCCCGATCTGCTGGCAGCGCAGCCCTCCCGGAGACGCCGGATCGCCCGTGGAAGTGGTCACCAGCCCGCCGATGTGGACAAGGTGCTTGCGGATTTCCAGAAGATGCGTGGTTTCATGCAGCAGATGACTCAGGGAGGAGGCATGCCTGGCATGGGTGGTTTCCCTGGGATGGGTGGTGATATGCCCGGCATGGGTGGATTCCCCGGGATGGGTGGTGGCATGCCGGGGATGCCAGGGGGCATGCCTTCTGGACGGGCTGGACGCGGGGGCGGAACACCTCGCCGGCAACGCCCGGTCAAGAAGAAAAAGGGTTTTGGTCAGCTTTGATCCCTCGGCAAGGTAAGTTGGTTGTTTGGCGCTCGTTCCACCTGCGCCGATTGTTTCCACCACAGCAAGCGCCACGATGATCAAGCTCCGCCTGAAGCGGTTCGGTAAGAAGCGGGAAGCGAGCTTCCGCCTGGTGGCGTGCAACAGCACTTCGCGCCGCGACGGTCGCCCCCTGCAGGAGCTCGGGTACTACAACCCCCGCACCAAGGAAACCCGTTTGGACGCTGAAGCGCTCCGCGAGCGTCTGGGACAGGGTGCCCAGCCCACCGATGTGGTGCGCACGCTTCTTGAGAAGGGCGGTTTGCTCGAGAAAACCGTGCGTCCTGCTGAGATCGTCGGCAAGCAAAAGCAGGCTGCGAAGCGCGAAGCCGATGCCAAGCAAGCGGCCAAGGAGGCCGCTGAAGCCAAGGCCGCAGCTGAGGCTGAATCAGGCGACGAAGCACCTGCCGAGGCCTGATCACCGGCATGTCCGAGGCTGCCTCAGACGGTTGCTTCGTCTTCGATTTACCTCACACGGAAGCTGCTCTTGCTCTCGCCGGTGGACCCTCCGGTCAGACCCTCAGGCAACTTGAGGCATTGACCGGAGCGTCACTCGTGATCCGCGGGTTGCAACTTGTCATCCAAGGCCGTCCCAGCCAATTGGAACGCACGGCTGCAACGGTCGAGTTGCTGCGCAAATTTTGGCAGGAGGGAGAACCGATCTCCCAGATTGATTTGCAATCAGCTTTGCAAGCCCTGGATACGGGGCGTGACCGCGAGCACGACGCCATGGGTCAGCAGGTGCTGGCCAAAAATCAACGGGGTGCTCTTTTGCGTCCCCGCACGTTGCGTCAGAAGACGTACGTTGAAGCGATGGAGCGTAACGATCTCACGTTTGCTCTTGGGCCAGCGGGTACAGGCAAGACATTTTTGGCCACGGTCTTGGCCGTACGCATGCTCACCGAGCGCAAAGTGGAACGTTTGGTTCTGACCCGACCCGCGGTGGAGGCCGGTGAGCGTTTGGGTTTTCTGCCTGGAGACCTTCAGCAGAAGGTGGATCCCTATCTGAGGCCTCTCTACGACGCCTTGCACATGCTGCTCGGACCCGAAAAAACGGCGGCCATGCTTGAGAAAGGGGTGATTGAAGTGGCTCCGCTCGCTTATATGCGCGGCCGCACGCTGGCGGAGTCTTTCGTGATTCTCGATGAGGCTCAGAACACCACGCCGGCGCAAATGCGCATGGTGTTGACCCGTTTGGGGGAACGCTCGCGCATGGTGGTCACCGGTGACATCACTCAGGTGGATCTGCCGCCAGGTCAGCTGAGTGGTTTGGTGGAAGCCTCCGAGGTGCTCGATGGGGTGGAAGGGGTTGCTGTTTGCCGTCTCACCTCCGCTGACGTGGTGCGCCACCCCCTGGTCCAGCGGGTGGTGGAGGCCTATGCCCGACGCGACAAAACTCATTCACGCTGGGCTGCGGCCCCTGCGCGCCGTTCGATGGGGAGATCCGCACCGAGGTGATGCCCACAACCCTGTTGCAGCTGGCAGGATAAACCAAGTGATCTGGGGCTCTATGCCAGCCAGCAGCAATTTTCAGGATGCCATTCGCGAGGCTCAATCCAGCGCCCTCGTTGGCCCCAATGTGGTGAACAAGGCCCTCCCGTATGTGGGAGGTGGCATGGCCCTAACGGCAGCAGGCGTTGTTGGTGGGATGGCCACGATGGCCTCCGTTGGTTTTTCGGCTTTCAACGGACTATCGCTCGTCGCGATCATTCCCTGGTTCATTCTGTTTTTCGTGGCCCAAAATGCGGCCAGCAAGGGGAACAACGGCACAGCCCTGCCCCTGATGGCCGCGTTCAGTCTTCTGACGGGTTTCACACTCACCGGTCTCGTCGTGCAAGCCATTGCTGTGGCTGGCGTGGCCTCCATCGGTATCGCCGCTCTTGCAACGGGTCTCACTTTTGTGATCGCTTCCGTTGTGGGCCGACGCATGAGTGAGAGCGTGGGTCAAGCCCTCTCGGCTGCTGTTGGCCTTGGTCTGATGGGCCTGATCATCGCCATGCTCGGCATTTTTGTGGCTGGCTTTTTCGTTCCCGGGATCTACGCCGCCACCAACCTGTTAATCGCTGGTCTGGGCACAGTGGTGTTCGTGGGAATGGCCTTCGTGGACTTTTACACGATGCCTCGCACTTACCGGGATGATCAGTACCTGGCTGGTGCTCTGGGGATGTATCTCACCTACATCAACTTGTTTATTTTTATTCTTCGTCTTGTGATCGCACTGCAGGGCGGTGGTCGTCGCGATTGAAGCTGAACCGTCACTCGAAGATTTCAGCTTGCTGAATCCCCGGCCCTGAGCCGGGTTTTTTTTGTCGGCACTCTTTCAGTGTTGGCCAGAACCAAGGCAATAAAAAACCCGGGACAGATCCCGGGAGCTAACCGGTTGATCCCCATCACCCGGCCATGCACCGCAACGATAGACCGGTGAACAGGGGATGCGTCTCAACTTCAGATTGGCCTAATAGTGCTGCATCACGTTCCTTCATGTTTGCAACCACTACATATGGCGCTGGTGTTTGGCTTGATCTCTGGCTATGGTCAGGTTTCCCCATCACCCGGCCCGGAGCAACGCGCTCTGGGCTTTTTTATTGCCAATCCACACCAGATCTGGTGTGGACGGTTTCAGAATCGCCCTGTCTCAGCGACGGCTTGAACGGCCGCGCCGATGGCACTCTTCTGTTCGTTGTCGTAGCCCCAGCGCTCCAGGAAGCTCAGATCGTCTCCACGGCTGTGGCTAGCCGCTTCCAGCAGAGTCTCGAGTCGTTCCTTGACCAGGTGGCTGTCAAGTTGACGCAGCAGTTCGGTGCAGCGTTGATTCACCCGCTCTGAGGCGATGGCTTGCGCTTCATCGCCATTGTTGCGGTGGTGCACCACCATGGCTGCACTCATCGCCAGGTTTCGGGTCGTGAGATCCACCACGCCCTCGCCTGCCTCACGCAACTTGGCCACGAGGGCTTCCGGTAGTCGGTCCATGAGCGCGCTTTCTCCCGCCAGGCTGACAACGAAAAATCCCCGTGCACCGTCGCGGCTCGCGAGTAATTCAGCAGCGCGATCAGCCATCACCTCATCGCTGATCTCCTCGTCATTCCACTGTTTCAACCAGGTTGCAGTGATCTCCATGGCCTCCTGGAAGTTGGGATCCCTCTGTGTCATGGCCCATTGATGCCCGCCTCCACAGGGTATTTCTCTGAATCAGGAAGGGCAGGTGACCGCGCAGACTGGGATCATGCAAGTCACTCCATTGGCTGAGGGTTACCGTTCCGGCTTCGTGGCCCTCATTGGGCGTCCGAATGTCGGCAAATCAACCTTGGTCAATCAGCTGGTGGGAGACAAGGTGGCCATCACCTCCCCCGTGGCGCAGACCACGCGCAACAGACTCCGCGCCATCCTCACCACAGAGGAGGCTCAACTGATCCTGGTGGATACTCCAGGGATCCACAAGCCTCACCATCTGCTCGGAGAGCGCCTGGTTCAAAGCGCCAGGTCGGCCATCGGTGAAGTGGACCAGGTGCTTCTCCTCCTTGAGGGTTGTGAGCCTCCGGGACGGGGGGATGCCTTCATCGTCGATCTTCTGCGTCAGCAACGGCTTCCGGTGCAGGTTGTGCTCAACAAATGGGATCAGGTCCCGACGGAGCATCGACCGGAGGCGGATGCTGCTTACCGAGAACTCTTGAACGAGTCGGATTGGCCGGTCCATCACTGCTGCGCCCTCACGGGAGAAGGGTGCGCTGAACTTGTGCAGGCTGTCAGTGCCTTCATGCCGGAAGGCCCGCAGCTGTACCCGCCAGAGATGGTCAGTGATCAGCCGGAACGGCTTCTGATGGCGGAACTGATTCGTGAACAGGTGCTGCACCTCACCCGGGAGGAGGTGCCTCACAGCGTCGCGGTCAGTATCGACAGGGTGGAGGAGATGCCATCCAAAGGAAAAGGAGCGGTGCGGACTGCGGTGCTGGCAACCGTTCTTGTGGAACGCAAGAGTCAGAAGGGAATCCTGATCGGTAAGGGTGGCGCCATGCTCAAGGCCATCGGCCAGGGGGCACGGTTGCAGATGCAGACACTGATTGAAGGGCCGGTGTATCTGGAATTGTTTGTGAAGGTGGTCCCCGATTGGCGCAGCAAGCCGCAGCGGTTGGCAGAGCTTGGGTACGCCGACGAGGGCGGTTGACCCCTGTCCTGCGAGGATGGATTCATGGATGAAATCGCTTTCCCCCCAGCTGATCTCGAAGCCTTTCTGCAGTTGTGTGCAGGTCGCTGGATGTGCCTGCGCAGCCGGTTTGATCTGGAGAGTTCCGAGGATCAGCGGCACACCAGTGATCGTGGCGAGGTCACCGTGAACGCGGCGCTCCAGGACTCCCCTTGGATGCTCACGGTTGAAGCGGCTGATGGAGCGTCAAGCGAACTGCTCTTCGCTGCGAACGGAGAGCTGACGCTGCGCTCGCCGGCCACTAAACGCACGGGGCACTGGCAGTTCCGTCCTGATGCCAGTTTGGAGCTGGAGGTGATCGAGGGAGACACCAGGGTTCTCGAACGCATCTGGTTCATCAAGCCCAACCTGCGGCTGCGCAGTACTACCGCCACGGCAGCGGAGGGACAACCTGTCCAAGCACGATTCTGTTCCGAAATTCGGCGCGTTTCACCGCCACAGCCCTGATCAGTGATGGCTCCGTACCGGCTGGATGTTGTGACCCTGGCCCCGCAAGCGTTCGCGCCCATGCATGAGCTTGGGGTGATCGGGCGTGCTTTTGGTGCAGGTCGCGCGGAGCTGGTGCTGCATAATCCGCGCGATCACGCCACCGATCGCTACCGCAAGGTTGATGATGAGCCCTACGGGGGTGGAGCGGGGATGGTGCTTAAACCTGAACCGGTGTTTGCGGCGTTCGAATCGATTCCTCTTAGCGGGCGCCGGAGGGTGCTGTTGATGACGCCGCAGGGCCATCCGTTGCAGCAATCCGATCTGCAGCGTTGGGCCACTGACTTTGATCAGCTCGTGCTGCTCTGCGGTCATTACGAGGGATTCGATGAACGCATCCGAACCCTCGCTGATGAGGAGGTATCGCTCGGCGATTTTGTGCTGACGGGTGGTGAGCTTCCCGCCATGACCATCATCAATGGCGTGGTGCGCCTGCTGCCGGGGACTGTCGGCAGTGCTGAATCCCTTGTGGAGGAGAGCCACAGTGATCTTCTGTTGGAACACCCGCACTACACCCGACCGGCTGAATTCCGTGGAATGGGAGTTCCCGAGGTGTTGCGCAGTGGGGATCACGGTGCCATCGCCCGTTGGCGTCAACAGCAGCGGGAACAGCGAACTGCATCACGTCGACCGGACCTGATGCAACGCTGGCGGCAGCGCTTCACTGCTGATGATGAATCAGCGGATGAGGTCTGAATGAATCAGCGAATGAGGGTCATGGTTTAGGCGTGACTGCCCTGGGTGCACCACCCTCCCCCATGGGGTTAGCGCATCTGTAGCCGCAGCAGCTGTGCCTCTTCTCAGGACACAGCAAGACTCGTGAACGGTTTAGGCGCCAAAGAAAACAAGAGCGGCTTCTAAGGCGCCTAGCCCTAAAAGAAAAGTTCCTGCGAGCAAGGCAATGTCTTTTTTGGAGTTAGCCACAGATGCAACGGTTGCTCCGGCGGATGTCCACAAGTAAAAACCTAAAGAGAATCGGAACCTCCAGCGTTTCGGATCATGTACTGCACCAATGCGATGTGTAAATCCGCTGCAGCGCAGTGACTTGCCCGCTCAATCGCAACTTTGAGTTGCTTAATTCCTCTATTTGGAGGGAATGCGGATGTCAAAGGTCATGATTCTGGCGTGACTGCCTGGAGTGTTCCCGCTTCCTCCCGATGGTGTGGGCGCATGGAGAGTGCGATCAAGTTGTTCTTGACAACGGTTGTCGCTCCTTGCTGCCATTGATTGATGCTGGTTCTACGAAGCAGTGAGAATTGCTCTCGGACAACCATTTGCATTGTTCTCTTTTGAGTGACAACTGAGCGATAGGCTCATTTCAATTGCTCAAAAGCCATGACATGACTGACTTTATGAACCAGATCCGAATCGGGAATGGCTACGACATGCATCGGCTTGTGGCCGGCAGGCCTCTGATTCTCGGTGGTCAGCGACTCGAACACCCGGATGCTCTGGGCCTTGATGGTCACAGCGATGCCGATGTTCTGGTGCACGCGATCATGGATGCTCTGTTGGGGGCGTTGTCCCTCGGCGACATCGGCTTGTATTTCCCTCCGACTGATCCTCAGTGGAAGGGGGCCGACAGTCTGGAGCTGCTGCGTCAGGTTGTCGCGTTGATCCAACAGCGTGGCTGGCAGGTGGTGAATGTGGATTCAGTTGTGATCGCTGAACGCCCCAAGCTCAAACCGCACATCGAAGCGATGCGAACGGCTATCGCCACTGGCATGGGCATTGCTCCCGACCAGGTCGGGGTGAAGGCGACCACCAATGAGCGTCTCGGTCCGGAAGGGCGTGAAGAAGGGATCTCCTGTCATGCCGTCGCCTTGCTGACTCACTCATGACCTTGAAGCAGCTGCGCCTTGCACTGTTTAGGGTGATTGGCCCCCTTCTTTTTCTGTTGATTGCTCTTGATGGTCACGACGATCTTCGGCTGATTGCCTTCGCAGATCCCGACGGTGGCTACGACGTCGCCGTAGTGGAGCATCTGCGCATTCAGGTTCCTGATCAGGCACGGGATGCCTGGATGGAGGCAGAACAGGGAAGCTGGGAGCCCTGGCTTG
>WTFZ01000025.1 GCA_011523835.1 Synechococcus sp. CO36386bin_29
CGCGTCCTGACAGCACCAACGACCCTCTCGGCCCGCGAATGCGAGCCGAACGCACACGCCCGGTGGAACTCGTGCTCAGAACACGCACCCCGTCCACCCCACCGGTTTCCTTGAAGAGGCGTTGAAGCTCACTGTCGTCGAAGCGCTTGTTCCAACGGTGCACAGGACTGTGATCATCGTGATCACGGACGCTGACCAGATAGGGGAGTTGTCGACGCCACACCTCGCCGCTGGGCTCCGTGGCACCTCCCGAGCTGCTGTGAAAGACCGCATTGATCAAACGGCCGCCATGCACCAGCACCAGGGATCGGGTGGTGTCAACGGCGTCCCGAGTGCTTGGAGTCTCCGATTCGAGGCCCTTGTAGACCTGGCTGGCAACGGTGGCTTTCACGTCGAAGTCGCCCTTCTTACCCCGCTGCCGAAGGGCGTAAGTGCGCGCGGCAACCGCCTGGGCCTGCAGCGCAGCAAGAGGCCAGCTTTCAGGCATCTCACTGCCCACCACGCTGGGCAGATAGGCCTCGATCCCGAGCCGGTTGATGGCCATCACGCGACCGTTCCGGGGCAGAAGCAGCACGTCTCCGCGGTAACGCCGCTTGCCAAGCCAGACCCCCCGCGGATCATCCGTGGACACGCGGACGGATGGAGCCTGACCGAGGCCGTCCAGGAGCAGTGAGCCGCCGCGGAAGCTGACCGACAACCTCTGCAGAGAGTGTTCACGACCGCCGACCCCGCGCACCTGGAGGGGCACCGCATCATCAGCTCTGAGCTGAAGAGACTGTGCCTGCGCAACAAGAACCCGCATCATCGGCTCCTGAGCAGTCACCGCGGGCCTTGGCACCCCACCCAGGGCAACGACAGCCAAGGGAGCAAGTCCTGCCGCCCTGAGCCCTGGCCAAAGAATGGAGACGAACGTTGACACTCCGGAAACGGATGGGCGCCCAGTGTGCCCCTCTCACAGCGGGTGAGCCAGGCCTCCGTGGCAGATTGGCCGTTGAGACCGCCTCGCCGTGCAGGTCACCTTTCTCGGCACCAGTTCCGGAGTTCCGACCCGTGCCCGCAATGTGTCAGCCGTTGCGCTGCGGCTGCCTCAACGGTCGGAACTCTGGTTGTTTGACTGCGGAGAAGGCACCCAGCATCAATTCCTGCGCAGCGACCTGCGCCTCTCGCAGCTGCGCAGGGTGTTCATCACACACATGCATGGCGATCACGTGTTTGGGCTGCCCGGACTGCTGGCCAGCCTGGGCCTAAGTGGCAGCAGTGATGGGGTTGATCTTTACGGGCCGGACCCCTTGGATGCCTACCTGCAAGGTGTCCTTCGCACCAGTTCCACACGCATCGGCTACCCCCTGGCCGTGCATCCAGTGCGCGCTGCTGCCGAAACAAGAGGGGTTGTCTTCGAAGACGAGGACCTGCTGGTTCGCTCAACTCCTCTGCATCACCGCGTGCCCGCATACGCCTACCGAGTGGAGCAAAAACCACGAGCCGGTCGGTTCGACATTGCCAAGGCCCGGGAGCTGAACATTCCGCCAGGACCTGTTTATGCCGCCTTGAAACGGGGCGAAACCGTCAGCCTCGACGATGGACGCAGCATTGATGGCCGCGACCTCTGTGGCCCGCCGCGACCTGGCGCAAGCGTGGTTTACTGCACAGACACAGTGTTCTGCGAATCCGCTGTGGAACTCGCGCGAGGAGCGGATCTCCTGATTCACGAATCAACCTTCTCGCATGCCGAGGCGGAGATGGCGTTTCAACGCCAGCACTCCACGAGCACCATGGCGGCACAAACGGCTGCGGAAGCGGGTGTCAGGAAACTTGTGCTGACCCACCTCAGCCCTCGTTATGCCCCTGGGAATGCGGTGACGGCCGACGATCTGCTGGCTGAAGCCCAAGCGATTTTTCCCGCCACCGTGCTCGCCAAGGACTTTCTGTCGATCGAGGTCACCCCGCCGATGGAGTCGTCCTGCTGCAACAGTTCGTGATCGCCTAGGCGGGATCACCCACAAGAGGATCCCAGCCCGTGATACAAGAGTTTTGTGTGCTGTCTTCATCAGTCTCCGGCATTTTTATGGCCTCTTTTCTTCCCAACCTGCGTCGCTCCCTGAGCCGACTGGTGATCGTGCTGTCTGCCCTCGCCGTTCTGGTGATCGGCACCCCTGCCCAGGCCGCTTCTTGGGATGCGGAGACCTTGACGGTTCCCTCCGACGCTGAAGGCAGTCCCGTGACATTCACAGAGCAGCAGGTCAAGGCCGGTCGCAAGGTGTTCAACACCAGCTGTGGAACCTGCCATGCAGGTGGCATCACCAAGACCAACCACAACGTCGGTCTCGACCCGGAAACCCTGGCTCTGGCCACACCAGCCCGTGACAATGTCGCTGCACTGGTCGACTACCTCCAGGACCCCACCTCCTACGACGGTGAATACAGCATCGCCGACCTGCACCCCAGCATGCGCAGCCGCGATTTGTATCCCGCCATGCGCGACCTCACGGATGAGGACCTCAGACTGATGTCGGCCTACATCCTTGTGGCACCGAAAGTTCTTGGACCAGAATGGGGCGGCGGCAAGATCTACTTCTGAATCAACCCTTCAGCCCGCCACTGGCGGGCTTTTTTTTGGCCTGACTCTGACGCCGTTCAACAGGGGGACTGATTGGCGGAGTCAAAGGAATTCGGATGGCGGCTGTACCACCATTCCTGCAGCCTTGCTGTGAAACGCATCGAGAAGAGCGTCAGCACGGTGGCCGTGGGCCTGGAACCAGGCTGAAGCAGCTCCACTGAATATGAGGGACAACGGCGAGACGCGAGGTCCGGCACAAAGCGACGACCAACCCGACGCCAACTCGGCTCCTTACTGCGCCAGACGAGGCGACAACAGGGCCAGGGAAGCTCATTGCGATCGAACAGACGGCAACAGGGACCGATCACCCTGAAGCTGTACTGCCCCCCCGGACTGGTATGCACCGTGCCGTGTTCAAGGAGTCCATCAACCTCAGGTTGCAAGGGAGCTGCAGCGGTGGCGGACGTCATCCTTCGATCAACCGGACTCCACCACATTGCCAACAAAAAGCCACCCCTGGGGGGTGGCGGAAGACTCTCAATGCCGAGAGCGGGAGATGAAGCCAGGAAGCTCAGTAGAGCTCTTCCTCGGCGTGGGTCTTGATGGTGCAATCAGAGGTGGGGTAAGCCACGCAGGTCAGCACGAAACCGGCTTCGATCTGGTCATCGTCCAGGAAGCTCTGGTCGGACTGGTCGACGGTGCCAGCGGTGATTTTGCCTGCACAGGTGGAGCAGGCGCCGGCGCGGCAGGAGTAGGGCAGGTCAATGCCCTGCTCTTCAGCGGCGTCGAGGATGTACTGATCGTCGGGAACCTCGATGGTCTTGTTGAGACCTTCGCTCTCGCTGACCAGAGTGACCTTGTAAGAAGCCATGGATGGATGAAGTGTGCAGAGACCCGAAGCAATCGGGCTCGCAGGACCGCACACTTCTACATCGGACAGGCCTCCAGCCACACGCTTCGACCGATCATTCCGACCAAGCCCAATCAAACCGAGCCCTTACATAAGTGCCGCTTATCAGGGCTGGCGACGAATTTCGAGCAATCCCCAGCGTCCCTGACTGGCCTGTGCCTGAACTGACCAGCCCAGCCCCTGAAGCACTTCTGTCAGGCGAGGAGCCTGCTCGACGAGGAGACCGCTGAGAAGTCCTCGACCATCAGGGCGCAGGACGGGTTGGAATCCTGGCGCCAGAGCTTCGATCACCGGCGCGAGAATGTTGCAGAGCAACAGATCAGCAGGATTGCCGCCAAGCAGGCCCTCGAGGGTCTCCACAGAGCCCTGACGGACGAGCAGGGCCTCGGGAGAAAGCCCGTTGAGCTCGGCATTGTCGGCCGTCGCGCGGATGGCCAAAGAATCGGTGTCGACGGCGATAACCTCCCGAGCGCCGAGGCCAAGGGCAGCAAGCCCGAGCACGCCACTGCCACAACCGAGATCAGCGACACGCTGCCCACTTGGTGGAGTCGCCTCGAGAGCCTCAAGACACAGACGCGTCGTGGGATGGCTGCCGGTCCCGAAGGCGCTGCCAGGGTCCATCTTCAGCACCAGTCGCTGGGCATGCTCCTGCGGAACGCTGAGCCAGGCCGGAAGGATGAGCAGTGTTTGCCCAACGGGATCCGGTTGCCAGTGCTGCTTCCAGCTGAGACTCCAGTCTTCATCGGCCAACTCGTCCCAGCGCGGATCCGCCAGCTTGAGGCCAAACGTTTCAGCAAGGGGGACGAGGCTTGCGATCAGCTGCTGGCGTTGATCCTCCGGCCATTCCTGGGCAGGCAACCAGGCCAGCAATGTGCGCTGCTCAGGAGCTTCGGGTGCATGCTGCACCGCCACTCGATGAAGTCCCATCGCCGTGAGCTTCCAAAGCAGGGATTCCTCCAGCTCCGGTTGCACAGGCAGGGACAGACGCCACCACATCACAGCGTGACGGGGTGGGCTTCCTGGATCCCGTTGATGCCGTGGATCGTGGCCAGCAGAGCGGGTGGGATCGGATCATCGATGCTCAGAACCATCACGGCGTCTCCGCGCACGATCCTTCGCCCCACCTGCATGGACGCGATGTTGACGTTGTGTTCCCCCAGGAGAGACCCAAGGTTCCCGATGATGCCTGGCATGTCGCGGTGGCGAGTGAACAGCATGTGACGGCTGGGAGGCACATTCACTGGAAACTCATCGATGCTGGTGACCCGAAGATCTCCATCGGCGAACACCGCTCCCGTCACGCTGTGCCCGCCCTGACCGCCGCGTGTCGTCAGCTGGAGAGAACCGCCGGCGAAATCGCGACTGGCGTCATCCTTAACCTCCAGGACATGAATGCCGCGGCTTTTGGCTTCCAGGGACGCGTTCACGTAGTTGATGCGGTCGCCAAGAGCACTGGTCAACAGACCCTTGAGCGCCGCCACCACCAGAGGCTGCGATGGATGAAGTGCAAATTCGCCCTGAAGTCTCACTTCAAGCTCTTGGATCTGCCCACCACTGAGCTGACTCACCAGCAGTCCGAGCGTCTCGGCAAGCTGAAGATGGGGCTTGAGTCGCTCCATGATCTCGGCGCTCAGTCCAGGAATGTTCACGGCACTGCGGGCGGGCAACCCGAGGAGCACATCACGGATCTGCTCCGCCACATCCGTGGCCACATTCTCCTGGGCTTCCTCTGTGGAGGCGCCGAGGTGGGGGGTCAACACCAGACCGCGCTCGACAGATCGCAAAGGCGAATCTCCAGCAAGAGGTTCTGACGCGAAGACGTCCAGTCCGGCCCCGGCGATGACTCCCGTCTCAATGGCTTCAGCCAGAGCCGCCTCATCCACAATCCCGCCTCTGGCGCAGTTCACGATGCGGGCCGTGGGCTTCATCGAACGCAGCAGCTCAGCATTGACGAGGTTTTCGGTATCCGGCGTGCGGGGAATGTGCAGCGTGATGTAGTCCGCCTGCCGGAACAGATCCTCGAGAGTGGTGAGGCGCACCTGCATCTGCTGGGCGCGATCGGCAGAAATGAAGGGATCGAAGGCGATGACCTCCATGCCCATAGCCTTCGCGACCCTGGCTACATGCGAGCCGATCTTGCCCAGACCGACCACGCCGAGCACTTTCTTGTAGAGCTCATTTCCCACGTACTTTTTGCGGTCCCAGGCACCGGCGCGCATGGACCCATGGGCCTGGGGCACGTGGCGCGACAAAGACAGAAGCAGCGCGAGAGCATGCTCAGCCGCCGCGATCGTGTTGCCTTCCGGTGAATTAACGACCAGCACACCACGCTGTGTAGCAGCGGGAACATCCACGTTGTCGACACCGACACCAGCCCGGCCGATGATCCGGAGACGATCTGCAGCTTCGATCACATCAGCGGTGACCTGCGTGCCTGAACGGATCATTAGAGCGTCGTAGTCACCGATCACGGCCTTCAGCTCCTCAGCTGAAAGGCCCGTTCGCTGATCCACCTGAGCGACCTGCCCGAGGATGTCGATCCCCGCCTGATCAATGGGGTCTGAAACGAGAACTTTGGTCATCCAGCGGCGGGAAAAAGCCGTTATCCATTCTAGAGATTGGCCTGAACAGCACCGATGACCGTGCAGGCAACCCTGCATCGCGGCCTCCGGATGCAGCCTTGAACCATGGAGAATGAGCCATCGCACCGAGTCCGCCCATGCCCGTTTGTGTCCTGGTGCTCAATCAACGCGACGCTGCTGAGCGTCTGGTGACGTCGTTGCGGGAAGCCGGCACTCATCTGCTGCGGGTAGCCCTGGTGGCCCCCGACGATGAACCCGCTGCCTCCGGTGTCCTGACCACTGAGCGCATCGACGAGGTCGACCTCTTGAATCCGAGCCTGACCAGAAACAGGCGTCAACGTTCCATGTCACGGTGGCTGATGCCCTTCGGTTTTCTGGCCGGAGCCACCTTTACCCAGATCACAACACTCGACACCTTTGCCCGCTTCGGAACGTTCGGCGAACTGGTGATCGGAGGACTGCTGGGTCTTGGATCGGGCCTGATGGGGAGTTATGCCGCGGCCGCCAGCGTTCCGTCCGACAATGAAGACGGGGTGAGGATTCTGCGCAATCGTCACAAGGAGAATGCCTGGTTGCTTCTGCTCGAAACCCGTCCGGGCGTGGAACTTCCCTGGACACTCGTTCAGAAGGTGCGTCCTCAGCAGGTCGTGCGATTAAGCGAATTATGACGCTTCCGCGGGATGAGCTCCTCGCTGGCTCCTGCCATCGACTGGTGCTGGCTCAACTACTCGATCAGGCTGAAGAGGTCCTGCGCACGTGGCAACCGAGCTGGAGTCCCTTTCTAAGCGGACCTGAACTGGAGGAGGCCGGAAAACTGAAAGCCCTGTCGGAGCTGAGGATCGTGCGGAATGGAGGCCGAGAAGGCGCTGAGCGTTGCCGCCTTCAGCTGAGCCGCCTGGACAAGGAAACGGACTCGGAATCAGCCCCCCTGTCCGGTCTCCGCCTGGAAGGCAACTTTCTCTTTGATCGCGCGGAACCCGAAGACATGCGCCAGGCGCTGATGCGTCTCGATGTGAGCGCAGATGCCATCGGTGATCTCTGGCTCCGGGGTGACCGTGGAGCACAAGCCGTCTGCACACCAGAGGCTGGAGAGCATCTCAACGGGAGGACCGGACAGGTCCGCGATGTGCCTCTACTTCTGGAAACGGTTCCTCTCGAAGCCCTGCAGTGGCCAGCCAGACGGACACCGCGACTTCTGCGCAGCGTGGAGGCATCCTGCCGCCTGGATGCCATCGCCTCAGCCGGCTTTGGGCTCTCGCGCTCCAAGGTGACGAGGGAAATCCGGGAAGGACGTCTCAGGTTGAACTGGGGGACAATCCGTCAGGGCAGTCGAGACGTCAAGGTGGGGGATCAATTGCAACTGCAGGACAGAGGCAGCGTGGAGGTGCTGAGCCTGGCGCTGACCAAGAGAGATCGATGGCGGGTCGAAATGATGCGCCGGTGAGCTGCTAACTTCAACCACACCTGGTGAATTTCCATTCATCCGATCACCGCAGGTTCTCTGAAGGGTGACAATCCGGGCGATTAGCTCAGAGGTAGAGCACTACCTTGACACGGTAGGAGTCACTGGTTCGATTCCAGTATCGCCCATTTCCCTGACGGGGAGACATTGACTTTGAGAGCGCGATCCGTCGTAGTGGGTCTGGGGCGTTCCGGCTCAGGTGCCGCTCGGCTGCTGCAGGCTCAGGGACACGATGTGATCCTTCTCGAACGAGGGGACAATGCAGCTTTGCAGAACAAAGCCGAGGCCCTGCGCCGGCTTGACATCACCATCCAGCTGGGATGCCCTCTGGAGCTCGATCGCCTTGAGCCATGGCTAGACGGTGCCGGGGAGGTGGTGATCAGCCCGGGGATTGCTTGGGATCACCCCACGCTCAACACCCTGCGCTCCAAAGGTCTCCGGGTCCGAGGTGAGATGTCGGTGGCCTGGGATGCCCTGCAAGGAATTCCCTGGATTGGCATCACAGGAACCAACGGCAAGACCACGGTGACTCATCTGCTCCAGCATGTGTTGACCCATGCCGGCCTGGAAGCAGCCATGGCCGGCAACGTGGGGCACTCCGCAGCCGAGCTGGCCCTCGAAGTCCTGGAAGGGAGCAGGCCCAGACCTGACTGGGTCGTGATGGAGATGAGCAGTTATCAGATTGAAGCCGCTGCGGAGGTATCACCGCGAATCGGCATCTGGACAACCCTGACGCCCGATCACCTTGAAAGGCACGGAACCATCGAGGCGTACCGATCGATCAAGCGAGGGCTTTTGGAACGTTCCGAGATCCCCGTCCTGAATGCGGATGACTCCGACATCCGCCGGCATTGCAGCGATTGGTCACGGTCGGGTCTTCGCTGGGTGTCCTGCTTGGATCAAAACCCGGAAACGGGAGACTCAGCGATCACTGTGAACGATGAGGGCTGGGTCTGCCAGGGAGCGAAACCTCTTTTCCCTGCAGATTCCTTGCGCCTCCCTGGCGAGCACAACCGCCAGAACATGCTCTTGGTGACAGCTGCTGCCCTGCAAGCACAGGTCTCCGCAGCGACGATCGAAGCTGCACTGCGCTGCTTCTCCGGAGTGGCACACAGGCTTGAACCCCTGGGATCTTTCGGCGGCATTCCCGTGTTCAACGACAGCAAGGCCACGAATTACGACGCCGGCGCAGTGGGTCTGCGGTCAATGAACGCACCAGTGGTTCTCCTGGCCGGCGGCCAAACCAAGCAGGGGGATGCAGGCCGATGGCTGGATCTCATCCAATCCAAAGTGGGCGGTGTGGTGCTCTTCGGAGCAGGCGCCGGGGAACTGTCGGATCTGATCGAAAACGCTGGCTTCGCCAGGCCTGTGATTCGTTGCACTGACCTCGACTCTGCGGTGCCGGAAGCTCTAAGCCTTGCCAGGAGGTGCCAGGCCAACAGCGTGCTGCTGTCTCCGGCCTGTGCCAGTTTCGACCAATACCCCAACTTCGAGGCAAGAGGTGATCATTTCCGGCGGTTAATCAATGCGGTGAAAGATCCCTAGGCTGATAAGAGCTTTAAGAAAATCGTGGCCTACTGGTTGATGAAAAGTGAGCCCGATGTTTATGGGATCGATCATCTCCAACGGGAGCAGACCACCCTCTGGGATGGAATTCGCAATTACCAGGCCCGCAATTTCATGCGCACAATGGCCATCGGTGATCAGGCATTTTTTTATCACTCAAACTGCAAACCCCCCGGCATCGTTGGTCTGATGGAGGTGACCGAAACGGGCCTTGTTGACCCCACCCAATTTGATCCTGAATCGAAATATCACGATCCTGCTTCTAAACCGGGCGCACCCCGCTGGGACTGCGTTCGACTGGCCTACAAGGGCCGATTCCAGACTCTTCTTAGCCTCGATGATCTGCGCAAGTCTTACCAACCTGAAGACTTGGCCGTTGTGAAGCGTGGCAATCGGCTCTCGATCCTCCCTGTGGATGAGTCCATCGCCCACGACTTGCTGAAGAGACTTGGCCCTCTCCAGTGACCCCCTGCCAGCGCCCTGCGCAGAACGCTTGCCACTGACCACCATCATTCCAAGGGCCTGGATCGGCTTCGGGAAAGCCCCCTGGCAATGTGTCGGGCTGACAGCACTCACCCTGATCGTCGTGACAGGACTTGGAGTGCTCGCGAGAGACCTTCAGGAAAGCGGGAATCGCAGCCTTGCCATTGCGGGTGATGTCCTGCTGTTGCTGAGCATCCCTGCCTCGCTAGGCCCTCTCGTGTCGTTGCTGCGCTTGGCCGATCAGCTACTGCCGACGGTCACAGGCAGTGAAGCAGCGGTGAACGCAAGCAGGAAGAAACCGCTCCACTGGCTCATCCGTCAGACAACAGCACTGGCTGTGCTCGAGGGAGTCGTGCTCATCGGCGGCTTGAGTGTGATCCGGATTCTCAGCAGGCTCATCGCCTCATACAGCGGTGTTCTATCGATCGCGGTCCTGGCCCTGGGCAGTCTGGCGCTTGCGGCCTGGGCTCTCAGCCAGATCCTGGCGCTCCCGTTGCTGGTGCATCACGGACATCGCCCCCTGGCGGCTATGGAGCACAGCCGGACGCTTGTTCAAGCCAACCGCATCAAGGTGCTCGCCCTCCTGGGACTGTTGATGGGCGTCAACTTGCTCGGTCTGATGGGCGCCTGCCTGGGGCTGCTCCTGAGCATTCCCTTTTCAGCACTGCTGATGATGGCAAGCTGCAGGACTCAGACCCCTTGGGACAGGGACTCACGACGGAACATGTTGCCCACATAGAGACGGGTGATCTCGCGGGACTCGACACCGTTCTGAATCAAAAATCCGGCAATTGCGGCCTGGACAAGACGGTACTGATCCCAATTGGGGCAACGCTCAATAAATCCCACCATGGCTTGCTGCAGCGGCTGTGGGAGCTGAGCCTGAAAGCTGACGGTTCCTGATTCATCCAATCCAGAAGCTGCCAGAACCTCCGGGTTCGCCTCAGCCGCTGTTGCGATGACTTGATCAATCGATTGCATGCATTCCCTCCAATGGCTACCAGTTCTCCACATGAACGACACCTCGTCAAGGCACAGCTCTGCGGGCAATCCCAACAGCTCTCCCGATGAGATTTCAGTGGCAGACAGTATTCACAGCGGGGGATTTGCCTGAACGAACGACGATCCAGCCCCGGAGGCTTTCGTCAACCTACACATGAGCATTCACCGAGGTTTTCCACAAGAGAAGGCCACAAAAGCGGTATCGAGGCCATGACTGTGGAAAACCCCTGGACAAGCACTGGAAAGCCTCGGGAAAAATCAGTGGCTTCTCAATGATCAGTTCAGCTGATCATTGGGGATGTCCCAGAACGTTCTCATGGCAGCGGCAGCAGCTTCAGCAGCTGGAGCTGGCCAAGACACCTCCACACCCCGCCGGCCGAGATCGACAGGTTTCAGGATCAGTTGCAGAGACCAGGCAAGGCGATCACCCTCAAGACACCCCCACCAGGGCGTGCGCTCAAGTTCGAGAGTGATCTGCTCTTCATCCATCAACTGCCCGCAAAGCGCAGCATGGTGCCCAACAAGATCTGCGATCAGCGAGGCCAACGCGCCGGCCTCATTGTCTGTGAGCTCTACAGCCCAGCTTTCACCGCCGATCAAAACGCCGTAGGGAGAACGCTGAGGATCCCTGGCCAGCCTCCAGCCGGGACCCTCTTGCTGAATCATCCCGGCAGGAGATCCGGCTGATCCTGCTCATCACTGAGTTCGACAATGGCCCGCTGCACAGGCTTCACGCTTGACTCTTCAAGAAGACCATCGAAATCATCAAAGCGACGCTGTTTGGCACGAAACGCGATGCGAACCGTGGTCAGATAGCGGTTGCTGGACTGACGGATCAGGCTCTCTCCTCGCTTGGCGAGATCCTGATGGTCGACGCCTGCCGTGAGCATGGCCATCTCCAAAGAATCTCCAATCTTAAGTGAATAAGTCGCTGTGAAAAGGAATGTGCATCGGGTAGCAGCGCTGAGGCCTGCCAGGCACACGCAACACGATCTGACGGCCCAGTCCCATGGCCACGAGTGGACGACGCAGATGACAGAGCAAGGCACTCACTTCCTCAAGATGACGGGCGTCCACGCACTCCACGCGAATGGTGCCCCAGCTACGCGACATTCGGCAGTCCCGCAGGGGTTCCAGCTCTGCCTCAATCTCTGGATCCTCCCGATAGAAGGAAAAAACCAGTCGACGCAACCGATCCATCGATGATCCCCGTAACCTCGTCGTTCTTCCAACCTGCCCATGGGGATGGCGAAGCCCCTCGCTGGCGAACAAAACCTTTATCTTTCCCGCCGCGGAACCCTGGCGATCGACCTGGGAAGCTCAACCACGGTGGTTGCTTTCCAGGCCACTGACCAAGGACGCATCGACTTGCTCGAGCTGGAACCGATCAGCCGCGCGGCAGGTGAGGTTCCATCGATGCTCTGGCTTGAGAGCCCTGAATCAGGCAATGCGCTGGTGGGACGCCAGGTGATTGAGAGCGGTCTTGGCCACTGCGATGCACCGCAGCTCCACCGGGACTTCAAGCGCCTGATCGGCCAATCGGTGCCCTCGCAATGGGGGCAGCGGCTCAGTCCTGATCAGGCAGGGGCTCGCTTGCTTCAGGAAATCTGGACGCGGGTTCCCCGGGATTTGTCCATTGAGCGCCTTGTGCTCACTGCACCGGTGGAAAGCGATGCTCTTTATCGCCAGTGGCTGCTCAACGCTTGCGCGCCCCTGCAGATTCCTGAAATCGCCCTGGTGGATGAACCAACCGCTGCGGCCCTGGGCGCTGGGTTGCCGGCGGGAGCGAAATTGCTGGTCGTTGACCTCGGTGGCGGCACGCTCGATCTGTCCCTTGTCGCTCTGGAAGGAGGCGAAGGTCGGGCCGCACCCCTGGCTCAGCTGCTGCGATTCCAAAGCCGAAACCTCACTGAGAGTCGCCAGACCCTCCGCCAAGCCCGTGTTCTCGGCAAAGCTGGCATCGCTCTGGGGGGGAGAGATCTCGATCGATGGCTTCTGGATGATCTTCAGCCGCAAGGACTTCCATCGAGTGAGCGTGGGTTGACCGCGCTTCTTGATGCGGCCGAACGGCTCAAATGCAGGCTGTCCAGCACAGCGATCAGCGACGACGAGGAGCTGACGGAACTGGCCAGCGGTCCAGATCTGACAACACCCACGCCCCTGCGCATGAATCGCAAGCGTTTCAGCGCGCTGTTGAAAGAACGGGGATTGTTCGAACTTCTCCAGGATCTTCTCGATCAGACGCTTCGCGCTGCTGAGGTTCAAGGCTGTCGTCACAGCGATCTGAATGCCGTTGTGTTGGTCGGTGGAGGTGCCCATCTGCCCCAGCTGCGGGACTGGCTCTCCTCCGCGATGAGTCCAATCCCACTCCAAACCCCGCCGCCAATGCAGGCCGTTGCCTGCGGGGCCCTGAGCCTCACACCGGGCGTGCGCATTCTCGATCTTCTGCAACGGGGTATTTCATTGCGCTGCTGGGACCGGCGCAGCAACCGACATCATTGGCATCCGCTTTTTGTTGCCGGGCAGCCATGGCCTTCCAGCCAGCCCTTTGAACTGGTGTTGAGTGCCAGTACCGTCGATCAGGCCACTTTGGAGCTTGTGCTTGGCGAGCCAGAGCTCGAAGCTCGCCATGAGGTGCGATTGATTGATGGACTGCCTCAGGTTGTCCAACGCAACTCTTCCAGCTCAGTCGTGAAACAGTGTCCAGGCCCCAGCTTCAAGCTGAAGCTCAAGCCGCCAGGGCAGCCTGGGGAAGATTGCCTGAAACTGAGCTTTGTCATTGATGAGCATGCGGATCTGATTATGGAGTGCGAAGACCTCAGGACCGGATCTCGGTTCGAGCCAGTCAGCCTCGGGACCGTGCGGTAGACGCTCCGTCCACACAAGCGTGTCCATCGCCGCCTGAATTCATAGAACAGACACCATCTTCAAGAATTCCCGGATTGGCGCTGCGACGCCCTCTACCCCGCTTCTGGCTGATCGCCACGCTGGGTGGTGTTGCCGCTCTCTGCGGAGCCGCCTACTTGTGGGAGCAACAGCTGCCGAAACGTCTTGAGGATGCTGCTGCTGCTGGTGACCTGAAAGCCTGTCTCCGGTATGGAGAGCAACTGGCCGCATTGCGTTGGCTGGGACAAGATGCCCCCCTGGAACAGGCGTTCTGCAGACGCCAGCAGGCACAGCTCACCTGGGAAGCAGGACACACCGCGCGAGCATTGGAACTTCAAACCCTGCTCGTGAATTCGGCAGTCGGCACCCAAGCTGAAAGACTCCGCGACCGCCAGCGACTCCAGGAGTGGCGCACTGCAGTACGTGAAAAGGCTCTGACCCTGTTCCGTGCCGGAGACCTTGACGCAGCATTGGCCACGCTCTCCCCCCTTGAGACCAGGGGACAACGCACGGGGAGCCAACTCAGCGACAGCTTGAAAGAAACCTGGAACCGCAATC
Organism: Synechococcus sp. CO36386bin_29; assembly: GCA_011523835.1. Lineage (GTDB taxonomy): Bacteria > Cyanobacteriota > Cyanobacteriia > PCC-6307 > Cyanobiaceae > Synechococcus_C. The sequence continues at coordinate 14,007 of WTFZ01000025.1, forward strand.
GCATCGATCACGAGCGCCTGAAGGAGCGCGTGCAGCGGCAGCAGTGGTGGGAAGCATTAAGTGTGCTGAATCAGCTGGACCATCCCTGGTGGCAGCGCCATTCCCTGCCGATCCGACGCCAGATCGAGACCGCCATCAAGGACCTGCGCGATCGACAGAGCCACACGAGTCACGGAGATCTCCCTGATCACACCGTGAACACCGAGCGCTTGAACACTGCTGTTAACCAACGCCTCAGCGAAGGCATGGATCCCTGGAGCGCCTTTGTGACTGGCTGCTCGGATCTCGGCGGAACCTTAGTGGAGGAGGGGCCTGAAAGCCTCTGCAAGGCGAAGGAGCCGTGAGACAATTCGCCTTAATGCACTTGTGACTTCATGCAGCCTGGTGACAAGGTCGTCGTCGCCTCATCAGTGGTGGTCTACAACCACCCGGAACATCGGGGCACATCCTTCGACCTCCAGGGCAGTGAGGGAGAGGTGGTGACCGTGCTGACAGAGTGGAAGGGACGGCCTATCAGCCCCACACTTCCTGTGATCGTGGCTTTCGGGCGCTACAAGGCTCATTTCCGCAGTGATGAGCTTCAGGTTGCATCCTGAGTTCTGCGCAGGAAAACACCCTCTTCTCCATCCACGTCCAGCAGGCGCAATTCGATCGTCTCGCTCCGTCGCGTCGGCACGGTTCGCCCGCAGAAGTCCGGTTGGATGGGCAGTTCTCGATGCCCCCGATCCACCATCACCAGCAGCAGAACTCTGCGTGCACGCCCCCAGGCCTGAATGGCCTCAAGAGCGGCTCTGACTGTGCGACCGGTGAAGATCACGTCATCCACCAGCACCACGTCACGCCCTTCAACACTGACCGGTAGGTCGGTCCCTTTGACCGGTCGCATCGCCACGCGCTCCAGATCATCCCTGTGAAAAGTCGGATCCAACGTTCCCCTGGCCACTGAGCGGCCGGCCTGCTCTTCAAGAGAACGCGCCAGAACAGACGCCAGCTGCACACCACGGGTGGGAATTCCGAGCAGAACGAGTTCATCAAGCGTTCCAACGCTCTCCAGCACTTGAGAGGCGAGGCGCATCAACGTTCGCCTCAGCTCGTCAGACGAGAGAATTTCGATGCGTTCCTCAAGGCCGCCCGATCCCATGAATTCACTGGGGTAAGGGGGCTGACTGTATGCGTTTTCAGGCTCGGAGCGTCCGAGAAAGCTGACCATTCAGCCGCGACCGATTCACTAGGGGAGGGATCCGGAGGTAACTTATGAATATGGAGAAGTCCTTAAGAAAGGAGTAGTGCTGAGTGAACGCGGTGGATCGTCAGTTCGGACACTCCAAGCAGAGGTCGTCAGTTGCGCCTGTGGTGCTCGCGATCCTGGATGGCTGGGGCGATCGCGAAGGCAGCGATTTCAATGCCATCCAATCGGCTGAGACTCCTGTCATGGACGCGCTGAGGCACGCGTATCCCAACACCCTGATTCAGGCCAGCGGATCCCACGTGGGACTTCCCGACGGGCAGATGGGGAATTCAGAGGTCGGGCATCTGACCATCGGCGCAGGACGAATCATTCGCCAAGAGCTGGTGCGCATCGGAGATACCGTCCGCGCGAATCAACTCGCAGGGGTGCCTGCTCTAGAACATCTGGCTGAGCGGTTGCGGACCAGCGGGAAAACGCTGCACTTGTTGGGGCTCTGCTCCGATGGCGGAGTGCACAGCCATGTCGATCACCTCTGCGGTCTTCTGCACTGGGCTGCCAAGGAAGGCATCAAGGCCGTGGCCATTCACGCGATCACCGATGGGCGAGACACACCGACCCAGAGTGCGCCCACCTACATCCAAGCGATTGAACACGCCATTCACTCCAGTGGTGTTGGTGAGATCGCCAGCATCTGCGGCCGCTACTGGGCCATGGACCGCGACCAACGCTGGGAGAGAACTTCACGCGCTTACACCCTGCTGACCGACCCGACATACCCACTCAGCAACAGCGCCCCCTCTGAGGTGCTCACGGCCAGTTACGCCGCCGGAACCACCGACGAATTTCTCGAGCCCACACGCCTGAGCACCACTCACCTCCAGGAAGGTGATGCGCTGCTTGTGTTCAACTTTCGTCCGGACCGCGCCCGCCAGATCATTCAGAGCCTTACCAAGGAGGCGTTCGAAGGCTTTCCGCGTCCTCACCATCCGAAACTCGACGTCGTGACCTTCACCCAGTACGAGAGCGGACTGCCGGTGGATGTCGCATTCCCCCCCGAATCCCTCGACGACCTTCTTGGCCAGGTGGTGGCCGCTCGAGGATTGAAGCAATACCGAACGGCAGAAACAGAGAAGTATCCCCATGTGACCTATTTCATGAATGGCGGCATCGAGCAGCCCCTCCCTGGAGAAGACCGGCATCTGGTTCCCTCCCCCCGAGTGGCCACCTACGACCAAGCACCGGCGATGGCCGCCGACACTCTCACCGACAGCTGCATCAACGCCATTGAGCAGGGGATCTACTCACTGGTGGTGATCAACTTCGCCAATCCCGACATGGTCGGACACACGGGAGTCATGGAAGCCACCACCGAAGCCATCCAGACCGTGGATCACTGCATCGGTCGCCTGCTCGATGCAGTGGGACGCATGGGCGGCACCCTGCTGATCACCGCCGATCACGGCAACGCTGAACGCATGCGTGGTGACGATGGTGAAGCATGGACAGCTCACACCACCAACCCCGTGCCGGTCATCCTTGTGGAGGGCGAAAAGCGCAAGCTGATCGGCATGGGCAATTCCCTTCGTCTCCGCGAGGAAGGTGGGCTAGCGGACATCGCCCCGACTCTGCTTCAGCTCCTGGGCCTTGAAAAACCCGAAGCCATGACCGGGCACAGCCTGATCGAAGCGATTGATACAGCAGCCCCTTCAACCGCACGCTTACCCCAGCCTGTCTGACCTGAGCAGACATAGGATCAGCTCATGATGACAACCGTTCTTTCTTGGATCTGGATCGGCAGTGGCCTGCTGCTGATTCTTTTCGTTCTCCTTCACAGCCCCAAAGGTGATGGCATGGGAGGACTTGCGGCCAGTGGCAGCTCGACATTCACGAGCTCAAGTAGCGCTGAAGCAACCCTGAACCGTTTCACCTGGACCACGCTTGCGGTTTTTCTCACCCTGGCGATCATCCTTAGTGCAGGCTGGCTGAAATAACCAAGCCACATCGATGACCGTAACCAAGGTATTTCGTGCCGTGGTTAGGGACGCGCAAACGAAAAAGCCCCCTGACGAAGCAGGAGGCTCGAGGTTGGTTGACAAGGGCCGATTGCGATCGACCCCATTGATCCAGAGGATCAATAATCGAAGTCGCCGCCCATGCCGCCGCCAGCAGGCGCTGCTTCCTTCTTCTCGGGAAGATCCGCCACGATGCATTCGGTGGTGAGCACCATGCCAGCAATCGAAGCGGCATTCTGCAGACCGGAGCGAGTCACCTTGGCAGGATCGACGATGCCAGCAGCAAGCATGTCGACATAGTCACCGTTGGCGGCGTTGTAACCCTCGTTGAAGGACTTGGCCTTCACGTTTTCGGCAACAACTGCACCGTTGACACCGGCGTTTTCGGCAATGCGCATCAGTGGAGCGGTCAGGGCCGCGGCCACGATGTTGGCACCGATCAGTTCCTCACCGCTGAGCGTGGAGGCAGCCCACTGCTCAAGAGTGGGAGCTAGGTGAGCCAGGGTGGTGCCGCCGCCAGGAACGATGCCCTCCTCGACCGCAGCCTTAGTGGCGTTGATGGCGTCCTCGAGACGAAGCTTCTTGTCCTTCATCTCGGTTTCGGTGGCTGCACCCACCTTCACCACAGCCACGCCACCGGCCAGCTTGGCCAGACGCTCCTGCAGCTTCTCCTTGTCGTAGGTGGACTCGGTTTCGTCCATCTGCTTGCGGATCTGCTCGCAGCGCGCCTTGACGGCCACCTCATTGCCTTCGGCAACGATGGTGGTGGTGTCCTTATTGATCGTGATGCGACGGGCGGTGCCCAGCATCTCGATCTTGGCGTTCTCGATCTTGAGGCCTGCGTCCTCAGTGATCAGCTGACCAGCGGTCAGCACAGCCATGTCTTCGAGCATGGCCTTGCGGCGATCGCCGAAGCCAGGGGCCTTGACGGCGGCCACATTCAGCACGCCACGCAGACGGTTGACCACCAGGGTGGCGAGGGCTTCCTTCTCGATGTCCTCGGCAATGATCAGCAGAGGCTTACCGGTGCGGGCGATCTGCTCCAGCACGGGCACCAGGTCCTGCACCAGACCGATTTTCTTGTCGGTGAGAAGGATGTAGGGCTCGTCCAGGACGGCTTCCATCCGCTCGGTGTCGGTGGCGAAGTAAGGGGAGATGTAGCCCTTGTCGAAGCGCATGCCTTCGGTGACCTCCAGTTCGGTGGTCATCGACTTGCCCTCTTCCAGGGAAATCACGCCTTCCTTACCGACCTTGTCCATGGCGTCGGCAATCATCCGACCCACTTCCTCGTCGTTGCCGGCGGAGATGGTGCCCACCTGAGCGATGGCATTGCTGTCGCTGATCGGGTTGGCCTTGTCCTTGATCTCGGCAACGAGGAAATCGGAAGCCTTGTCGATGCCCTTCTTGAGGGTGATGGCATTGGCACCGGCAGCCACGTTGCGCAGACCCGCCTTGACCATGGCGTGGGCCAGAACGGTGGCGGTGGTGGTGCCGTCACCGGCGGCGTCGTTGGTCTTGGAAGCGGCCTGACGGATCAGAGCAACACCGGTGTTCTCGATGTGGTCTTCGAGCTCGATCTCCTTGGCGATGGTGACGCCGTCATTGATGATCTGGGGAGCGCCGAACTTCTTTTCGAGAACCACGTTGCGACCCTTGGGGCCAAGGGTGACGGCAACGGATTCAGCGAGGATGTCGATCCCTTTTTCGAGGGCGCGGCGAGCGTTCTCGTTGTAAATGATGCGCTTAGCCATGGAAAACGTTGTAAGGGGGCGATGGGGTGATATTCGACCGAGTTGGGACCGAAGCTTCAGGAGCTGAAAACGGTTCCGTTCGGTGCTGGCTCAGTTGACGAC
>WTFZ01000013.1 GCA_011523835.1 Synechococcus sp. CO36386bin_29
TGAGGAGCTGATCCCTGAGGACCCGCGCCATCTGGACCGCTTGCTGAATGAGACCATCGTGGCTCGCACTACTGCTGACTGAGGCCTCGTACCACTTGGCCAGGGCATCAGCAATCCCACTGGCAAGGGTGCGCGCTGGAGCCCTACGGATCAGATCGTGGTCAAACACGAGTAAATCTGGACAGCGTTTCAGCGCCTGATCACCCAGAAACTGGCCTTCAGGGGTGTAGAGATTGGAGAGGGCTGTCCATCCAGCACATGTCGAAGCGCTGAGTGGAATGGTGATGCAGGGCAAATCAAGGCGGTCAGCCAGGAGCTTTCCCGCGTCCAATACCTTCCCTCCACCTGCCGCAATCACTGCATCGCTGCCGTGATTCGCGAAGGAGGCTTGGAGATGCTGCAAATCGTTTTCACAGCAATCGTGGTTCAGAACCGTCGAGGTGACCTGAAATCCCTCGGCCTCAAGGCTCTTGAGCAGGTCGTTTCGCAGTGATTGTGTTGCTGCGCTTCGGCCCAACAGAAGAGGTCGCGATGTCAGAGCTCTGATTCTGGGAAATGCATCAGACCATGCTCCGGAGCCTCGGATGACGAGGCCCGGGGCGATGGAGTGATGAGAGAGGAGTTCGATGGTGTCTACTGGTGGCATCCAAGTCAGAGACCGGCACTGGCCAATTCAGGGGTCTCAGTGGCAGAGCGGTTCAAGTGCTTGACAACCACCTTGCCCTCTTCGACATCGACCTCGGCTTCGTCCCCATCCTTAATACGACCTGAAAGAACTTCCTCCGCAAGGCTGTCTTCGAGGAGGCGCATGACAGCACGACGCAATGGTCTCGCGCCGTAAGCGGGGTTGTAGCCCTCTTCCACGAGTCGTTCCTTGAATGCGTCGGAGACAGTCAGAGTGATTCCTTTCTCTCCGATTCGACCGAAGACTTCTCGGAGCATGATCTCGGCGATCTCCTTCACTTCGTCGCGGTTGAGCTGTCTGAACACGATGATTTCATCGAGGCGATTCAGGAATTCAGGGCGGAAATACTGCTTCAACTCCTCATTCACGAGGGAGCGAATGCGGTTGTATTGATTCTCCTCAGCGTTTTCGCCGGAGAATTCGAAGCCAAGACCACCACCACCTTTCTCGATCACTTTCGAACCAATGTTCGAGGTCATGATGATCAACGTGTTCTTGAAGTCCACAGTCCGACCTTTCGAATCGGTCAGGCGTCCGTCTTCAAGCAACTGAAGCAAGAGATTGAAAACATCCGGATGAGCTTTCTCGATTTCGTCAAAGAGAACCACCGTGTAAGGCCTGCGACGCACGGCTTCTGTGAGCTGACCACCTTCGTTGAATCCCACATAGCCCGGAGGGGAACCGATCAATTTGCTGACTGTGTGGCGCTCCATGAATTCCGACATATCGAGGCGGATCATGGCCTCTTCACTGCCAAAGAAATAGGCCGCCAATGCCTTGGTGAGCTCTGTTTTACCCACACCGGTCGGGCCGGAGAAAATAAAACTGGCAATGGGACGGTTTGGATTTTTCAAACCCACACGAGCACGACGGATGGCCTTGGACACAGCTTTCACAGCCTCGTCCTGACCGATCAGCCGCTTATGCAAGGTCTCCTCCATGTTGAGCAGCTTCACTGACTCACTTTCAGTGAGTTTCTGAACAGGAACACCGGTCCAGGAGGCCACGATCTGGGCAATGTCTTCCTCATTCACAACTGGTGTTGTGTCGGTTGCCGACAGCTCAGAGGTTTCGGATCTCTGTGTTGCTGTGGAAACGGTCTCGGCGGATGTTGCTTCAGAACTTTGCTGATCCTCAGGGATGTCCTGACGTGAAGATTGCAACAAGGATCTGATTCGGTCGCGGAGTTCAACCTCTTTGTCGCGCAGTTCACCAGCTCGGGTGAAATCCTGCTCACGAACTGCATCTTCCTTTTCCTTTTGAACGGATCTGAGTTCCTTGTCAACCTCCTTGGCTTCAGGTGGCAGCTTGGAATTCAGGAGGCGAACGCGACTGCCAGCTTCATCAATCAGATCGATTGCCTTGTCTGGAAGGAAGCGATCAGAGATGTAGCGATCACCAAGAGTTGCAGCAGCTTCGAGAGCCTCGTCGGTGATTTTCAGTCTGTGATGTTGTTCATAGCGTTCTCTCAGTCCCCGAAGAATCTCAATGGTGTCTTCAATCGAAGGTTCTCCCACCGTGACGGGCTGGAAGCGACGTTCCAGAGCCGCATCACGCTCGATGTGTTTGCGGTACTCGTCAAGGGTGGTGGCTCCGATGCATTGAAGCTCTCCTCGCGCCAGGGCCGGCTTGAGAATGTTGGCGGCGTCGATGGCTCCTTCAGCTGCACCAGCACCGATCAAAGTGTGGACTTCGTCGATGACGAGGATCACATTGCCTGCGGCCTTGATCTCCTCCATGATTTTTTTGAGGCGTTCTTCAAATTCACCCCTGTATTTCGTGCCGGCAACAAGGAGTCCTATATCGAGGGTCAGAACCCGCTTGTCTTCGAGGATGTCTGGAATATCACCTTGTTGAATCCTCTGAGCGAGCCCTTCAGCAATCGCTGTCTTGCCGACACCTGGCTCGCCGATCAGAACCGGGTTGTTCTTCGTGCGTCGTCCGAGGATTTGAATCACCCGATCGATTTCGTGATGGCGACCAACAACAGGATCAAGCTTGGCTTCGCCGGCGAGCTGGGTGAGGTTGTTGCCGAACTCATCAAGAGTCGGTGTTTTGGTGGACCCCTTCGCACCTGAACCACCGCCGCCTCCGGCTGCGACCTCCGCCGTTTCTCCCAGCATGCGGATCACTTGAGTCCGCACTTTTGCGAGATCGACCCCCAGATTCTCGAGAACACGGGCTGCCACCCCTTCGCCTTCCCTGATCAATCCCAGCAGGAGGTGCTCTGTACCGATGTAGTTGTGACCGAGCTGACGGGCTTCTTCGAGTGAGAGCTCAAGGACCCGTTTGGCCCGCGGTGTGAACGGAATCTCAACGGCAACGAAGCCTGAACCTCGCCCAATGATCTTCTCAACCTCAACTCTGGCGTCCTTGAGATTGACTCCCAT
>WTFZ01000014.1 GCA_011523835.1 Synechococcus sp. CO36386bin_29
AACGACTTAACACGTAGTCGATTCGACTTCCAGTTTCATGTTTCAACCTATCACGGATGTTGCCTTCCGTCGCCATAAACTCAGACGATGACTGATCGACCTACCAGCTGGGACCCAGCTCTCTTGCGCAAGTTCAGTTCCACCGGACATTTCCGTCTGTTGAACCAGCTGAAAGGAGATCTACGCAAGAAACCCCTGGATCGAGACCAGCGAACTGGGCAGCTGAAGAGCCTGGGTGGGAATCGCGGTGGAACACGACGATCAACCCCGTCGAGGAGCGTCGAGACAGCACCGGTCCGTGTCGTTGAAACCGTTACACCTCCAATCAAGGATGACCAGCCCAAATCCTTCCGAGATCGCCTTAATGCCATCGACATGCGCTGATGTCGAACCCCTGAGATGTATGATGGGCACTGGCCTGAAGGGGCCCGCGTCAGAGTAGCTCAGCTGGTTAGAGCACAGGATTCATAACCCTGAGGTCGGGAGTTCAAGTCTCCCCTCTGACATTGAATTGACCAAGCTGGAGCTCAATCCAGCTCAAATTTCAGTTGATTTACAACGAGGCTTCGAAACCTCAGGCTTTACGCGCAGGAAGCTTGATGAGCGGATTGAGTGCTGCACCACCAGCGCGACGGATCTCGAAGTGAAGGTGAGGACCAGTGCTGCGACCAGTGCTTCCCATCAGAGATATGCGGCCACCGCGGGGAACAACCTGCCCTTTCTTGACGAGAAGACGACTGTTGTGGGCGTACCGGGTGGACTCACCGTCGCTGTGTGAAATCTCAACCAAGTAGCCGTAACCCCCGGCCCAGCCGGAGAAAGCAACAACCCCATCCCGAGCAGCGAAGATAGGGGTCCCAGTGTTGTTGGCGATGTCGATCCCCTTATGCATCCGACCCCAACGCCAGCCGTAGCCAGAGGTGAAGACACCTTTGGTTGGCCATTGATAGCCAACGATTGGCGGCTTCAGACTGTCGGGTTGATCGGCTGGCTCCAATTGGGATGGTTCAGGCCAGGCGGCACCACCACTGCGCAGGGGACGCACAGCGAGAACAGACTGACCTGAAGCTGCCTGAGCGACCTTCAGCTCTCTTCCAACGGTGAGGTTCTTGAGTTGGACACCAGGGTTGAATGATTTGAGCTGCTCTTCGGTGACTCCATGGCGTTTGAGAAAAGCAGCCAGCGAATCGCCACGTTGAATTCTTGCAACGGTGCTGACCGGCGGTGGTTCTGAAACTGGAAGCGTCTTGCGAATGCTGGAACGGTCGAGGGACGACAACGTGACAGCAACCGCTCGAGTGGAATTGGGGAGAGAGAGCCAGCTGCCGGGCTCGAACACGTGGTTTGTCTTGACCTTGTTCAAACGGGCCAGAGCATCTGGATCCAGCTGAAGCAAATCAGCGAAACGGGTCAGTTTGGTCGACGCAACAACCTCCAACCAGAGCTGATCAACAACGGTGACCTCCTTGTTGCTGGAGGCGACGTCCGCCGCATCGATGGCAGGGAGAGGGGGGAGTTCGGCGAGGTTGAAAGTGGCGTTATCTGCAATTCCTGGCAAGGTGCTCCAGACACCAAGCGCTACGGCAGGGGTGACAGCAGTTGCCAGAACTAGCAATGCGCGCATAAAACCCCATTGGTCGCGTTGAAAGTAACGAGCTGGACATCCCAGCGCAAGGGGGTTTGGAGCAGTGATGGGATCACCACAACCGCAATTGCTGCCCAGCCACGTACGTCACCAGGGCACAGGCCACCGAAAGGTTGAGGCTGCGGACACCGCCCTGGCCAGCGTCGTTGGCGGCACCGGGCATCGGAATCGTGAGGATGGTGTCGCACGCCTCACGAACAGGTTCCGGGAGACCAGTGTCTTCGCGCCCGAAGAGCAACACATCGCCATGCCTGAATTCAAAGGACGAGAGCGACGCACCACCGCGACGGCTGCAGCCGATCAACCTCTGTTCCGGACGAAGGTCTTTTTGAAATTCCGGAAAATCTGGGGCGATGGAGAGTTCAACGTGAGGCCAGTAATCCAGACCGGCTCGGCGCACACTTCGGTCATCCACCTTGAAGCCAAGCGGTTCGATCAAGGTCAGTGGAACCTGAAAGGCAGCCGACGTGCGAGCAATATTCCCTGTGTTCGGTGGAATCTGTGGCTCGAACAGAACGATCCGCAGCGGTGCGACGTCACTCATGGCACCCGATGCCCCAGCGCGTGGAGGTCGAGAGCCCGTCCTTGAACAACAAGCCAGGCGTCATCGGCAACGCCATCCAGTTTCTGGGCAAGAGCACCCAAGCGATCACGAAACACGCCACCGATGCGTGTTGGAGGAACAACGCCCCATCCTGTCTCCTCAATCACCACCACGCAGGTGCATTGTGATGCCGTGATGGAGCTGATCAGTCGCTCACAAAGCAGATTCCAGGCGGTTTGATCCAGCTCCAGGTGATGGGCGACAAAACCACCCAGCGCATCGATCAGCACAGACTGACCGGGAGCGAGAGATTCAACGACCTCCACCAGCTCTCCGCCTGACTCAGCCAGCCCCCAGTGCCCCGGCCGACGTTGTCGGTGCAACTCGAGACGCGCCTGCCACTCCTCGTCTTCCGGTCGTGCCGCCGCTGTGGCGATGTAAGTAACAACAGGCTGGTTGTGGAGCAGTTGCTCGGCCCAGCGGCTCTTTCCACTGCGGGCTGGGCCGCTCACCAGGATGAGGCGATGCTTAAGACCTGGTGGGGTTGGATCGTTTGATTTGGGATCAACCACCACCATTCATTCCTTTCAGGGTTGCAACAGAGGATGGAGACACACGATTGAGATATCTGAAAATCCAGTATTTGAAGATTGTTGCCAGAACAACGGGGAAGGTTGCAATAAAGAGATTGACGAAACTCTCGCTCGATGGAAGACCGAAATGATCAGCAATCCCGTCCAGCAGGACAGACCAGCCTTCCGGGCTGTGATAGCCGACGAAGATATCGGTAAAGAGAATGATGGCGAAGGCCTTGGCCGAATCACTCAAGCCGTAAACCGCCTCATCAA